>JAZDHW010000121.1:0-30696 GCA_043805555.1 Pseudomonadota bacterium | reverse complement strand
TCCGGCTGGCCTTGCTGCAAAAAACCGCCCTTGGCTGGCAAGAAAAATGTCCGGCAGGGTAACCGTTGGTTGACCGCGCCAGCCGCCAGGCCGCACCGGGGCCACGCAGCCAGCCGGCCCAGACATTTTTCTTGCCGTCAGTGGCGTGCTGACACAATGAAAGCAGGCTTGAGCCCCCGGCGGTCAAGGGCTGGCCTGGCCAGCTCGTGAAACCCTTGACCGCCGGGGGCCAAGCCTGCTACCGACCCCCATTCTTATTTGGCTAGCAAACGGATAGTGTTAACAGGCCCTAGCCGGCATCCCCAAAAAGCGAAGAGCCCGCCGGGTGCGTCCCGGCGGGCCCTGATGTTTCAGGCTACGCGGCGGTCTAGCTGCCCAACTGCTTGAGCAACTGGGTGGCCTCGTCGCGCTCGCGGAAGGGGCCCTTGAAGTCCAGGGCCTTCTTCAGGGCCGCGCGGGCCTCGGGCGCGCGGCTCACCGCAGCCAGGGCCGAGGCCAGGTGGTACTGGATGGCCGGGTTGTCCGGGTATTGGCGGGCGGCCTCCTCCAGCTCCTGCAGGGCGCTCAGGTGGGCGCCGCGCTTGAACAGCACCCAGCCCAGGGTGTCGGTCAGGCGCGGGTCGCTGGGGGCCAGGCGGCGCGCGCGCTGGATCAGGGGCAGGGCCTCGTTCAGGGATTTGTCGCCGCCCTTGCGGGCCAGCAGGTAGGCCAGGTTGTTCAAGGCCGGCACGAACTCGGGGTTGGTCTGCAAGGCCAGGCGGTAGTCGGCTTCGGCCTGGTCGTTGCTGCCCAACAGCTCGCGCAGGTCGCCGCGGGCCACCAGGGCGGCGGAGTTGTCCGGCACCAGGGCCAGGGCCTGATTGACGTAGCCCAGGGACTGCTTGAGGTCGTTCTGGCCCCGGGCCACCGCGGCCAGGCCCATCATGGCCCCCACCAGGTTGGCGTTCTGGGCCAGGGCGGCCTGATAGGCCTTGCGGGCTTCCTCGGGCTTGCCGTCCAGTTGGAAAATGTCGCCCAACAGGTTGTGGATCAGGTCCTTGCGGGTGGAGAGCTTGAGCTGGGCCTGCACCCGCTCCACGGCCTTGCCGATCTGCTTTTGCTCCACCGAGAGGAAGGCCAGGCGGGTCAGGGCGTCGATGCTGCTGGGGTCCAGCTTCAAGGCCTCTTCAAACTGCTTGGCCGCGCCGGCGAAATCGCGCCGGGCCTGGGCCAGCATGCCCAGGCGCAGATAGCCCAGGCCGGACTTGGGGTCGCGCTTGATGACTTCCTTGAAGTCCTCATCGGCCTTGGCGAAGTTGCCCTGGCTCAGGAACAGGCGGCCGCGCATGTCCAGGGCCAGGATGTTGTTGGGCTCCAACTGCACCACCTGGTCCATCTGGGCCACGGCCTGGCCCAGCTCGCCGGTGGTGGCCAGCAGGGAGGCCAGCAGGAAGCGGATGCGGGTGTCCGAAGGGTCGGAGCGCAGGGCCTTGGTCAAATCCACGATGGCCAGTTGCTGCTTTTGCTGGCGGGTGAAGGCCTGGGCGCGGCGGAACAGGGCCTCGGGCTCCTCGGGCCGCTCGCGGATGACCGCGGTCAGGGTGGCCACGGCCTTGTCGAGCTGCCCCTTGGCCATCTGCAGGCGGGCCACCAGGGTCTGGGTGGTGGTGTCGCCGGGGAATTCCTTGGTCAGGGCGTCCAGGCGCTTCTCGGCCTGGTCCAGGCGGCCGCGCTCCATCTCGAACTCGGCCAGGGCGTTCTTGGGCACCGGCGAGTTGGGCGCCACCTTGACGGCCTGGTTGAGGTAGGACAGGGCCTTGGCCTGGTCGCCGCGGCCGGCGTAGAAGCGGGCGGTCATCAACAGGGGCCACAGGGCCTCGGGGTGTTGGCGCACCGCGTCCAGGTAGGACTGCTCGGCCTTGCCGAACTGGTCGCTCACGGCGTAGAGACGGGCCAGGGCCAGGCGGTAGCGTTCGTCGTTGGGATAGCGCGCCACCAGCTCCTTGAGGGCCGTCTCGGCCTGGTCGGAGCGGTGTTGGCGCATGAGCAGCTCCACCAGCATCAGTTGCAGGCGGGCCTCGTTGGGGTTGGCCCGGGCCGCGTCCTGCAGGGCCACGATGGCCTTTTCGTCCTGGCGCTGGCTGATGTACAGGCGCACCAGCAACAGGCGCGGGGTGAGCAGCTTGGGCGAGAGCGCGATGGCCTTCTCGAACTGCTCCTGGGCCAGGTCGCCGCGGCCCTCGTCCTGGTGCAACTGGCCCAGCAGCACGTGGATGTCCGGGCGGTTTGGCGACAGGCTGAGCGCCTTGTTCATGGTGGCCACGGCCTTGGCCGTGTCGCCCTTCTGGCCGTAGGTCTGGCCCAGCAGGATCAGGGCCTCCACGTCATCGGGCTTTTGCTTGAGCACCAATTCGGCCTTGTCCAGGGCCTCGTCGGTGCGGCCGGCCAAAAGGGATATCTGGCCCAAGCGCACCTGGGCGTCCAGGTTGTTGGGGTTCAGGGTGACGGTGTTGAACAGCAGCCGGTAGGCCTGGGGCAGGTCGCCCAGCTTGAGGTAGGTCAAGGCCAGGCGGTAGTGGGCCTCGGCATAGCGCGCGTCTTCCTGCAAGGCGTTGCGGAACTCGATGGCCGCCTCGCGGAATTGGCCCTGGTCGAAATATTGCAGGCCCTTTTTGAGGAAGGCCTCTTTATCGGCAAGGGCGGGCGGGGCCAGGGCCAGGCACAGGAACAGCAGTAACAGCCACGCGGTGGAAGACGGGGCCAAGAGCTTCCTTATGAGCATGGGCTCCTCCGGGATTGCCGCCGGCCGGGACCGTGGATGCTGAACTGATTGGGGCCGCCGGCCAATTTTTATTAATCATACATCATTCTGGCGAGGTGCATGTGAATCATGTTGGCAACAGCGCTAACTATTCCTCCTTGGTCGCGGGCAGCACGAAGCTCAGGGCGCCGGCCAGGGAACTGGTAAACACCTGTCCAGGCTCCTTGCCCGGCGCCAGCGTCACCCGGCCGTCCTTCACCTGCACGGCATAGGGCTGGCCCGGGGCCAGGCCGGCCACCAGGTGGCGGGTGTTGCCCGGGGGCTGGGGATAGGACAACGCCGCCTTGGGGTCGGGCGGGCCCAGGCGCACCGCCACCACCCGCGGCCAGCCCGGATCGCGCAGCACCACGCCCACCAGGTCGGCCTGGCCGCTTTTCAGCAACTCCAGCTTGGGCGCGGCCGGCGCGGTGGCGTCGGAGGGCAGCAGCACGTTGATCATGGGCCGTTGCTTGCCGCTGGCCTGGGCGGCCTCAAACTCGGCCCGCCAGGGGGCGGGGTTGGTCAAGGGCGGCCGCGGCGGCCAGTTGCGGTCGCCGGCCCAGGAGTCGGCCACGCCCACCTCGCCGTAAAGATTGACCATTGCCTCGTTGGGCAGCAGGCAGTGCACCTGCAGCCGGGCCGGGCCAGCCTTGATGAGCAGGTGGTCCTGCTTGCCCCGCCAGCGGCCGGGGCCCAGGGCGCCCAGGTTGGGGGGCAGCTCGGGCTTCTGGGCGCTGTGCACCACGAAGCGCACCTGGGCCCGCTCCTGGCCCACCACCACGTCGTCCACCACCACCACCGCCTCGGCCGCGTCGGAGTCGTCGGTGCCGCCGGGGCGCAGGTGGAACAGGTGGCGCACCACCCGCTCGGCCTTGTGGGTGGAGCCATCGTAGGCCGCGGTGAGGTTGCCCCGCAGGTAGCAGAAGCGGGGCATGGTCATCATGGTCTCGATGGTCCCGCCCTGGTAGAGCTGCTTCAGCCCCTGCCAGGGCGCGGGGCCGCTTTCCAGGCCGCTGGCGGTCCAGGGGGCCTGGCCGGTAGGGCGGCCCTGGGCGTCGAACTGGGCGAAGGAGCGCTGGCCGCCGTCGTTGACGTACATGCCCTTGCGCTGGGGGCCCTCGCGCATGTCGTACCAGGAATATTCCTGGGGGTCGTAGATGATCAGGGTGTTCTGGGCCAGGCTGCGGATGGCGTAGTTCTGGGCGTGGGGCGAGATGGGCCCGTCATAGGCCCCGCCCGGCGGCAGCAGCAGGCCCTGGTGATAGATGAGCAGCGAGCCGGCGTCCAGGTGCTGGGTCTCGGTGAAGTGCGGGCCGCAGAGGAAGCTGAGCCAGGTGCCGCGCTCGGACCAGTCGCTGCGGCTGAAGGCGCGGCCGGCGGCCGGGGCCAGCATCTGCAAGGGGGCCAGGCTGAGGGGGGTGAGCTGCGGCTCCGGGTTGAAGGCCAGGAGCTCCTCGAACAACAGATGGTCGCTGAGCACCCGGGGGGCCAGGCGGTCCAGGGTCAGCACCCAGGCGTAGCCCGCGGCCGGGTCGTCGGGGCGGTGGTGCAGCAGGTAGAGCATCTGCACCCGGGTCAGGTCGAAGGCGTCCTGGGGGTCGCTGAGGTGGTCGCCGTCCGGGCCCAGGCGGCGGAAACCGCCCCGGGGCGAGGCCAGCACGCCGGGCAGCCAGGCCTGGATCAGGTAGGCCAGGCGGTCGCGCAACCAGGCGTTGTTCTCCCAGTAGCGCTGGTTGAGGCTGCTGTCAAAGGCCGAGAGGGTTTGCAGCAGGTTGTAGCCGGCCTCGGCCCCGGCCCCGGTGCCGCCGAACCAGGCCCCGCCCACGCCGAGCTGGTCCAGGCAGGGGTGCAGGCGCTCGGTCCACAGCTTCAGGTGGGCGCGCATGGCCAGCTCGTCACCGCCGGGGGCCAGGCCGCGGGCGGCCAGGCCGGCCAGGGCGGTCAGGCGCAGCAAGCGGGTGCTGGCCAGGTCGAAACAGCCGCCGTCGCGGTCGGCGAAGACCTTGGCCTGGGCCACCAGCCAGGCGGCCACGGCGCGCTGCTGCTCGGGGCTGAATTGCTCCCGGCCCCAATCCAGGCCCAGGGCCACGATGCCCACCCACTGGTTGGCCTGGTCCAGGTCGTCGCTGAGCAGGTAGTAGGGCTCGCCGGGGTTGAAGGCCTTGTTCAGCGGCGTGCCGCCGGATTCCACCGTCACGCCGTTGGGGCTGATGCGCTGCACGCGCCAGGTCTTGCCGGCGCCGTCGGCCAAGAGGGCGTGGCTGGGCCCGCCGGCCCGCGCGCCGGCGGCGGTGTCGGGCTGGGGATCGCGCAGGCTGGTGGCGGTGGGCTCCTGCACCACGCCGTAGCGGGCGATCTTGAGGATGGCCCCCACCGCCAGCTTGCCGGCCAGGCGGGCCAGGTCCGGGTCCGCTTCCGTGGCCAGCAGGGCGGTCAGGGCCAGGTTGGGTCCGTCCTGGGGCTTCATCTCCTGGCGGGCCTGGGCCCGGGACCAGTTGTTGATAAGGCGCCATTGCCAGGCCTGGCCCCGCACCGCCAGTTGCAGGCGCGCCAGGCTGGGCTGGCTGATGAGCAGGCGGTTGCGGGCCTGCATGGCCGGCTTTTTGGCTTCCGGCCTGGCGTCCGCTTTGCCGGCCGGCTGGGAGGCCGGGTTGTCGGCGGCGGAGCCGGGCGGCGCGCCCTTGGCGGCCGGGGCCGGGGCGGCCCAGACCAGGCTCAGGCTGAGGCATAAACAAGCAAAGGCTTTGGCAAGCATCAGGACAACTCCTCGCCGCGTTCCAGGGCGTGGATGGCTTGGACCATCTCCCAGCAGTTCACGAAGCGCAGGCGCACCCCGCGCTGGCGGCACCACCCACCCAGGCCGCGGAAGAACCGGCGGGCGGATTCGCCCAGCAGCGCGGCCTGGTTGGCCTCCGGCGCCCCGTGGCAGGATAGTTTCAGGAAACGCACGTGGTCGGCCCCGGCCAGGGCGGGCGCGTGGCGCAGCCACAGGTCCATGCGGGTGAGATCCAGCGGCCGCGACCAGCTCAGGTCGGAGTTCTCCACCTTGGGCAGCAGACCGGCCTTGCGCCGCCGCCAGTCCAGGGCCAGCACGCCCTGCACCATGAGCAGGTCGTCGCTGGGGCCCTGGCCCACGGCCGCGGCCCGGCCCCGGTCGTGGCTCTTGGGCCGGGCCGGGTCGTCGGTGGCGTAGTAGATGGCGTTGACGGTGCGGGTCTGGGCCGGACTGGGATAGGAGGGCAGGGTGAAGTCGGCGTAGCAGCCGGTGCGGGCCAGGATCTGGATTTCGTCATTGACCCCGCACCAGGAGCCGTCGGGCAGGGAGTTGTCCAGGGCCCAGTTGCCGTGGATAAAGGCATAGGCCGGCCGGCCGCTGACCGGGTCGCGGTGCAAGAGGCCGTGGCGCTGGTGCAGGGTCTCGGCGTAGGAGGCCAGCATGTCCTCCAACTGGGCCGAGGTCTCGCCCTGGTGGTGCAGGTGCACCTCGACTTCGCCCAGGCCCTGGGCGCACAGCGCGGCCAGGCGGTCCAGCAGCGCGGGCCGGTAGTCCTCCAGGGGATAGAAAAACGTGTGCTGGGGCGGGCGGCCGCGCTCGTCGGCCACGTCGGCGCAGACCGAGGGCAGGCCGGCCTCCCAGGCCCCCAGACGGCTCATCGCGGCGCCCTCGTCCGCCCCTGCCCAATAGGGCTCGAAATGGTCCACCACCGCCAGCAGCAGGGTCAGGGGCCGGCCGGCGGGCCAGGGCCGCGGCCGCAAGGCCTGGGCCAGGTAGGCCGGCAGCCAGGTGCCCAGGTGGCGCTTCATGCCGCCGCCTCCGGCCCCAGGCCCGCAAGGCCCATGGTCACCCGGATCTTGCCGCTGGCGGTGCGCGTGAGCTCCCGCACCGGCACGATGTCGATGGCCACCCCCGGCAGGGCCCCGCCCACCGCGGCCAACAGCCGCCGGCGCTCGGGCTCGTCCAGCGGGCCGGAGAGCACCAGGCGCAGCTCCAGGTGGTCGAGGCGGTCCTGCACGGCCTGGAAGGCGGAAATGGCCGCGAAATCCTTGAGCAGGTGCGGGAACATGGCGCCGGTGACCTCGCGGCCGTCCGGGGTGCGCAGCACGTCCAGGATGCGGCCGTCGATGCGCTCCAACAGCGGCAGGCCGCGGCCGCAGGCGCAGGGGCCCCCGGCCCAGGCGGCCAGGTCGTCGTTCTGGTAGCGGATGAAGGGCTGGGCATAGTTGTGCAGGTCGGTGACCAGCACCCGGCCGGTCTGGCCCGGCAAGGCGGGCCGTCCGTCCTTTTGCACGATCTCCAGGAACAGGTTCTCGCTGGACACGTGCAGGCCGGCGCGGGCCGGGCACTGGGCCGCGGTGAGCATGAACTCGCGGCTGCCGTAGGTCTCGAAGACCGGGCAGGCGAAGACGCGCTCCAAAAGCTCGCGGCCCGGACCGCTGACGCCCTCGGCCCCGGTGATGACGCTGGCCAGGGAGCCGGGCGGGCTCCAGCGGCGCTTGACGGCCCAGCGGGCCAGGATCAGGGCCGCGCTGGTGAAGGCCACCAGCACGCGGGGCCGGAAGCGGCTGATGACGCGCAGGGCGTGGTCCAGCTCGGCCGGGCCCAGGTGGAAGCTGTCGATGTAGACCTGACCCTGGAGGAGCCGGTGCAGGCCGCGCTTGACCAGGGCCAGGCGGCCGGGCCGGGTGAAATCGCTGCTCCACAAATAGACCTGGCGCTCGCCGGGCCGGCAGCCGGCCCAGGCATAGCCGCGCCGGCTCATGGCCAGCCGCCACTGGTCGGAGCGGGCGTCCAGCCAGAAGCGCAAGGGCCGGCCCGAGGAGCCGCCGGTGGCCTTCATGTAGCTGCCGGCTGGCGCGGGCGCGGCCCGGAAGCGCTCGGGCGCGGCCATGAGCTGGCTGCGGGTGATGACCGGCAGGGGGCTCAGGTCGCGCTTGGCCGCCAGGTCGGCCGGTTCGGCCTGGTGCTCGCTGAACCAGTCGCGGTAAAAGGGCACGCTGGCGCGGGCGTGCTCCAAAAGGCGCAGCATCTCGCGCCATTGCAGATCGGCCAGGCGGGCGGCCGGCCACCACTGGCTGGCGTCCAGCTCGCGCTCCAGGCGCGGGGTGACGCGGCCGCGCAGGCGCTCGTAGGCGGGCTGCAGCAGATCGGAGACCAGGGCGGCTTGCAGGCTCATGGCCGGTCACGGCGCGGCCGGGAGCCTCCGGCGGGGCAGGGGGCAGGGGAGAAGGCATTCGCGCGGCTGCGGGGCCGGGTTGTTGCCAATTCAGGGGAAATGCGCATCTCTTGCCAGTCATTTACGGGGATTGGGAATTCACACGCCATGGTAACCCGAAAACCGCGGTCTTGTCCAGCGCGGCACCGGCCGCCGGCTCAATCCCGTGCGTGAAGCCCCTGGTAATTATTCCGTTTTTCCCGGCGCTTGTCGCGCAGGTAGGTCATGAGTGGCACCGGCCGCCGGGCCAGCAGGCCCACCAGGATGCGCCAGCGCGTGGCGCGCTCCGGCTGGCGGTGCAGGTTGTGGGCGGTGACGTCCAGCAACTGCCGCCGCATGAGGTCGAAATCGCCGGCCGGCAGCCGCCACTGGTCGGCGATGAAGTCCAGCAGGCGGCAGGCGCAGGCATACTGGCGCCGGATCGCCGGGCCGTCCAGGGGCCGGGCCCGGCCGGGGCCGTGGCGCAGCAGGGCGATCTCCTCCGGGCTGAACAGGGCCTCCAGCCCGGCGCGGGCGAAATTGGCCCGGGCGATGCCGTCGGCCACCCGCTCCTGGATGTCCGTGTATTTTTCTCCGATGCTCTCGCCGTGGATGCGGTAGAGCAGCAGGGGCTCGGCCAGGTTGGCCCCCTGGCTGGCCAGCAGGAAGCGCGAGAAAAAGTCATAGTCCTCGGCGTGGAGCATGGCCCGGTCGTAGCGCAGGCCCAGGCCCTCGATCAGGGAGCGGCGCATGAGCACCGCGCCGTGCACGAAAGCCGTGCGCACCAGCATCATGGCCCGGATGCCCTGGTCGCTGACGGGCTTGGGGTTGGGGCCCAGCCGTTGGCCCTGGGCGTCGATCAAGGTCACGCCACTGCCCACCACCCCCACCGCCGGATGGCCGGCCAGGAAGGCCATCTGCGCCTCCAGGCGCTGGGGCAGGCTCACGTCGTCGGCGTCCTGGCGGGCGATGAAGGGCGCGCGGGCTTGGTCCAGGCCCCGGTTCAGGGAGCGGATCAGGCCCAGGTTGGTCTCGTTGGTCAGCACCCGCACCCGGCTGTCGCGGCCGGCCCAGCCCGCCAGGCAGTCGGCGGAGCCGTCGCTGGAGCCGTCGTCGATGACCAAGAGCTCGAAATCGGTGAGGCTTTGGCCCAGCACGCCGGCCAGGGCCTGGTCCAGGTAGGCCATGGCGTTGTACACGCTCATCAGAACGGTGACGGCTGGGGGCATGGGCTATAACCAGTTCCGGGGGCCAGTCTGCGACAAGGGGCGGGCCAAACGGGCTCGACAGCTCGTTCGTGGCCGTATTATATCTTGATAACCTGAGGCATGTCAGGTTTTAACGCCGCCGCCGCCCGGCTGCCAACCGGCCCGCGCGCCCGAGGAGCCCATGCGCATCATCTTCGTCTGCCACGAATACCCGCCCCGGCCCCACGGCGGCATCGGCACCTTCACCCAGACCACGGCCCGGGGCCTGGCGGCGGCCGGCCACCCGGTGCAGGTGGTCGGCCTGGGCCCGGCGGATGAACGCGCCGACGACCAGGGGGTGGCGGTGGTGACCCTGCGGCACCGCCGGGGCGGGCCGTTGGGCTGGCTGGTCAACCGCCTGCATCTGCACCGCTGGCTGGCGGCCGAGGTCCGCGACGGCCGGGCCGACATCGTGGAAGTGCCGGATTACGAGGGCTGGCTGCCGTTTGGCTTCAGCGCCTGCCCGGTGGTGGTGCGCCTGCACCTGAGCGAAACCGTCATCCTGGGCCAGAAGGGCCAGCGCCCGCCGGCTGCGCTGGCCTGGTGCGAGCGCCGCACCCTGGCCCGCCATCCGCTCTGGGTGGGGGTCTCGGCCTATTCCATCGCCCTGGCCGAGCAGGCCTTCCACCTGCGCGCCCGGCAGCAGACGGTGATCTTCTGCCCGGTGAACCTGCCCGCGCCGGGCGATATCAACGGCCTGGACCTGCCCCGGCCCTATATTTTGTTTCCCGGCACAGCCTCGCGCCGCAAGGGTGCCCTGGCCCTGGCCGAGGCCTGCCGCCTGGTGCTGCCCGACCACCCCCAGGTGCACCTGGTCTTTGCCGGCAGCGTGCCCACGGAGGAGGAAGGGCCCAACGATCAGGCCATCCGCCGCCGCCTGGGCCCGGACCTGGCCGGCCGGGTGCGCTTCCTGGGCCGGGTCAGCCACGCCCAGATGGTGGCCTGCATGGCCGAATCGCTCCTGGTGGCCTTCCCCAGCAGCCTGGAGACCTTCGGCCTGGTGGTGGCCGAGGCCATGGCCTGCGCCAAGGCGGTGATCTACGCCACCGTGCCGCCAGGGCCGGAGGTGGTCAACGACGGACAGGACGGCCTCTTGGCCGACCCGGCCCGGCCGGCGGACATCGCGGCAAAGTTGCGCCGGCTGCTGGACGACCCGGAGTTGCGCCAGAGCCTGGGCGCGGCGGCCCGGGAGTCGGCCCGGAGCCGCTTCTCCACCCAGGCCTGCGTTCAGGCCAGCCTGGACTTCTACCGCAAGGCGCGCGCCGGCTAGGGCCTGTTAACACTATCCGTTTGCTAGCCAAATAAGAATGGGGGCCGGTAGCAGGCTTGGCCCCCGGCGGTCAAGGGTTTCACGAGCTGGCCAGGCCAGCCCTTGACCGCCGGGGGCTCAAGTCTGCTCTCATTGTGTCAGCACGCCCCTGACGGCAAGAAAAATGTCTGGGCCGGCTGGCTGCGTGGCCCCGGTGCGGCCTGGCGGCTGGCGCGGTCAACCCACGGTTACCCTGCCAGACATTTTTCTTGCCAGCCAGGGGGCGGTTTTTTGCAGCAAGGCCAGCCGGAGCCTGTCAAGGCCGAGCGTAGCGAGCCCTTTGGGCTTGGCCTTGACTGGCTCCGGCAGCCTTGCTACTTCCAGATGCCTTCCAAAACCGCGGATCGTAGGAGCCGTTAGTGTTAACAGGCCCTAACCCCGTCCGTAGGTGGCGGCCATCCCGCGCAGGCGCGCGGCGGTGGCCGCGTCCAGTTGCCCCGGTTTGAGCCGCCAGTTCCAGTTGCCTTCCGAGCGCGAGGGCAGGTTCATGCGGGCCTCGCCGCCCAGGCATAGCGCGTCCTGCACCGGCACCACCGCCAGGCTGGCCACCGAGGCCATGGCCATCCGGATCATCTCCCAGACCAGCTCCGCGTCCGTGGCCGTCGCGCGCCCGATGTAGCGCAGGATGCGCAGCCTCGTGGCCGGGTCGGCCTCTTCCTTGAGCCAGCCCAGCAACGTGTTGTTGTCGTGGGTGCCGGTGTAGGCCACCAGGTCGGGCCGGTGGTTGTGGGGCTGGTAGGGGTTGGCCGGGTTGTCCTCGCCAAAGGCGAAGATGAGCAGCACCATGCCCGGCAGGCCCAGGATCCGCCTGGCCTCGCGCACGTCGGCGGTGATGACCCCCAGGTCCTCGGCCACGATGGGCAGGGCCGGATGGTTGCGGGCCAGGGCCTTGAAAAGCTCGTAGATGGGCGCCTCCACCCACTTGCCATGGATGGCGGTGGCTTCCCGGGCCGGTATCTCCCAATAGGCCACCAGGCCTCGGAAGTGGTCCACCCGCACCATGTCGTAAAGCTCCAGGTGGCGGTCCAGGCGGCGGCGCCACCAGGCAAAGCCCGAGCGCTGGTGGGCCTCCCAGTCGTAGACCGGGTTGCCCCAGCGCTGGCCGTTGGCGCTGAAATAGTCCGGCGGCACCCCGGCCACCACCCAGGGGTTCTTGGCCCCGTCCAATTTGAACAGCTCGGGATGCGCCCAGACGTCGGCGCTGTGCTGGTCCACGTAGATGGGCAAATCGCCCAGCACGGTGAGTCCCAGGCCGCGGCAGTGGGCCTTGAGCCCCTGCCACTGGCGGCTAAAGGCCCATTGCTGGAAGCGCTCCAGGTCCAGCTCGCCGGCCAAGCGCTGGCGCGCGCCTATGAGGGCCTCGGGCTGGCGGTCGCGCAGCTCCCAGGGCCACTGACTCCAGAGCCGGCCGGCGTGCTCGCGGGCCAGGCAGGCGAACAGGCAGTAGTCGTCCAGCCAGGAGGCCTGCTCGGCGGCGAAGCGCTCGATCTCCTGGCGCAGGCTGATCTGGCTGAAGGCGCGGCGGCAGGCCCGCCGGAGCACCTCGCCCCGCCAGCGCCACACGGTCTCATAGTCCACCCGCTCCGGCGGGAGCTCCGGCGCGGAATCCAGGTCGGCGGGGGTGAGCAGCCCGTCGGCCAGAAGCAGCTCCGGGCTGATGAACAGGGGGTTGCCGGCAAAGGTGCTGGAGCTGTTGTAGGGGCTGTTGCCGCGGCCGGGCTCGGTGGGCACCAGGGGCAGGATTTGCCACAGGCTCATGCCGGCCTCGGCCAGCCACTCGGCCGCGCGCCAGGCCGCCGGGCCCAGATCGCCCACGCCGGGCGAGCCGGGCAGGCAGGTGAGGTGCATCAGGATGCCGGCGCCGCGTGGCAGCATGGGTCCACCGTCCGCTGAGGGTGAAGGGTCGTCGCTGGAGACAGGATACCCCATGCCGTGGGATTAGGGCAGGGGATTGGCGGCCGGCGCGGGCGCAGGCGCGGCGAAAAGCATATAGATGGCTGGGGCGGCAGCGCCTTTAGCCCCCGCTCCCCCATTCCCATGGGGGCCAAGGGAAGGAATCGAAGAGATTGCTTCGTCGCCGAAGCTCCTCGCAATGACAAGACTTGGGAAACGGCCCCGGCCTGCCCCTCTCCCCCCGGCGGGGGGAGAGGGGACAAGGCAGGGTCGGGTTCTGGCTCCGGCGCTTACTGGCCCAGGCAGGCGGCCAGGTCGGCCTCCGGGGTGGTGATGGGCATGATGTTGAAGTTGTCCACCAGCACCTTGAGCACGTTGGGGGTGACAAAGGCCGGCAGGCTGGGTCCCAGGCGGATGTCCTTGATGCCCAGGTGCAAGAGGGTCAGCAGGATGGCGCAGGCCTTCTGCTCGTACCAGGACAGGATCATGGACAGGGGCAGGTCGTTGACCCCGCAGTTGAAGGCCCCGGCCAGGGCCACCGCGATCTGGATGGCCGAGTAGGCGTCATTGCACTGGCCGATGTCCAAAAGCCGCGGGATGCCGCCGATGTCGCCGAGCTGCTTGTCAAAGAAGCGGAACTTGCCGCAGGCCAGGGTCAGGATGACGGTGTCCTTGGGGGCCTGCTCCACGAAATCGGTGTAGTAGCTGCGGCCGGGCTTGGCGCCGTCGCAGCCGCCCACCAGGAAGAAGTGCTTGATGGCCCCGGACTTCACCGCGTCGATCACCGCGCCGGCCACGCCCATGACGGCGTTATGGCCGAATCCCACCAGCACCTCGCCCTGGTCCGCGTCGCTGGCAAAGCCGGGCAGGGCCAGGGCCTTGGCGATCACCGGGCCGAAGTCCTTGCGGCCGTCCGCGTCAGCCTTGATGTGCGGCACGCCGGGCCAGCCCACCAGGCCGGTGGTGAAGATCTTGTCGCCGGTGTCGCCCTTGGGGCGCTGGATGCAGTTGGTGGTCATGAGGATGGCGCCGGGGAACTCCGGGAACTCCTTGCCCTGGTTCTGCCAGGCGGTGCCGTAGTGGCCGTGGAAGTGCGGGTGCTTCTTCAGCGCGGGATAGCCGTGGGTGGGCAGCATCTCGCCGTGGGTGTAGACGGTGATGCCCTTGCCCGCGGTCTGCTCCAAGAGCATGGCCAAGTCCTTGAGGTCGTGGCCCGAGACCAGGATGGCCCTGCCCGCCTTGTGGCCCAGGGGCACCTTGGTGGGGGGTCGGGTGGCCGTAGGTGCTGGTGTTGGCGGTGTCCAGGAGCTCCATAACCTTCAGGTTGGCCTCGCCGGCCTTCAGCGCGATGCCCACCCAGTCGCCCACGGCCAGGGCCGGGTCTTCGATGGCGGCCAGGGCCGAGTGCATGAAGGCGTAGACCGCGTCGTCCTCCTGGCCCAGGATGGCGGCGTGGTCGGCGTAGGCCGCGATGCCGCGCAGGCCGAAGATGGTCAGGTGCTTGAGCGAGGTCACGTCCGGGTCCGGCCCGGTCTCCTGGAAGCTGAAGGCGCCGGGGGCCTGGGCGATCATGCCGGCCTTGTCCGCGGCCGGGGCGAAGGCCGCCGCGCCGGAGAAGCTCGCGCCGGGCAGTTGGGCCTTCAGGCGCTCGCGCAGGGCCACGGCCTTGTTGATCAGGGGCGGGAAGCGGTCGGGATCGAAGTCCACGTTGGTCAGGGTGCTGAAAAGGCCCTCGGAGGTGAAGCGGTTGACCTCGGCGTCCACGATGCCCTTGGCCCGGGCGGAGTGGGCCACCTGGCCCAGGCCGATCACGGCGTAGGTCAGCAGATCCTGCAGGGCGGCGACTTCCGGATCCTTGCCGCAGACGCCCTGGATGGTGCAACCGGTGCCCTTGGCGGTTTGTTCGCACTGATAGCAGAACATCGACATCTCGCTCCTCCTTGCGATTGATTCCGATCAACCCTACTCTTGTTATGGTCATTAGTCTGAATGAAAACCACTGTCCGGTCCATCCCAAACCGACCTCAACCCAGGCCGGAGGCCAGGTCCCCCAGGGTGGTGCGGGACAGGTAGGTTTTCACGTCGTCGCCCAACCGCCGCATGAGCCCGCTCAGGGCGCAGTGCCCGTTGCAGGCCGGCCGGCCCAGGAGGCAGGTCTGGCTGGGCAGGGGCCCTTCCACCGCCTCGTAGACCTCCAGCAGGCTGATGGCCCCCTGCCGCCGGGCCAGGCGGAAGCCGCCGTGGGGCCCGCGCTGGCTCTGCACCAACCCCGCCCGGCCCAGGCGCTGCATCACCTTGGCCAGGTGGTGGTCGGAGACCTTGAGGGTCTCGGCCATCTCCCGGGTGGGCCGGGGCCGGCGCTGGTCCACGGCCAGCAGCGCCATGGCGTGCAGGGCCAGGGACGCGGCTTCGGAGATGTGCAGGCGGTGCGGCATGGCCAACTCCTTAAACGAAATTTGGTACCAGAATACCAAAACAAGGCCGAATGTCAATCCCCCGGCGCTAAAAAACAATGCCCGCAGGGTAAGCCGTTAATAACTTAACAAGTCAAGCTGGTTAGGCTGGCGAAGCCGGGTCGGGGGCGGGCGGCGCGCGGGCCTAGAGGCTGTAGGGCTGGGCGGGCAGGGGGTGGATGGCCGGGCGGGGCGGGCGGGGACGGCCGCTGGCGGTGGGCTGGCGGCGGCGCTGCTGGCGGATGGTGTCCTCCAGCCCGAATTTTTTGATGCGGTAGCCGATCTGGCGCAGGGTCAGGCCCAGCTCGCGGGCGGCGTGGGATTGCACCCAATGATTGCGCTCCAGGGCGGCCACCACCTCGCGCCGCTCCAGCTCCTCCAGGCGCGACCAGACCGCCTCGGCTGCGGCGTTCTCGCCGTTGGCGGCCGGGTGGCGCAGCAGGGGCACCAGGTCGGCCAGGTCCACCGGGCCGTCGCCGCCCAGCAGGCTGAGCCGCTCCACCAGGTTGGCCATCTCGCGCAGGTTGCCGGGCCAGTTGTAGCGCATGAGCGCATCCCGGGCCGGCGGGGTGAAAAAGACCCGGTGGCCCAGCTCGCGCTGGCAACGCTCGCCGAAGTGGTCCAGCAACAGGCCGATATCGCCCCCGCGCTCGCGCAGGGGCGGCAGGGCGATGGGGAAGACGGCCAAGCGGTAGAAAAGGTCCTCGCGCAGCAGGCCGCGGTCCACCGCCCGGGCCAGGTCGCGGCTGGTGGCGGCCACCAGGCGCACGTCGGCCCGGCGGGTGCGGCCGCCACCCATGGGCTCGTACTCGCGATCCTGCAAAAAACGCAGCACCTTGGCCTGCAAGGGCAGGCTCAGCTCGGTGATGGCGTCGATGAACAGGGTGCCGCCGTCGGCCTGGGCCAGGAGCCCGCCCTGGAACTCGCAGGCCTCGCCGCCGCCCGGCTCCTGGCCGAAAAGCTCGCTCTCCAGAAGCTCCGGGGGCCGGCCCTGGCAGTGCAGGGTCAGGAAGGGGAAGCCGTTGCGGGCGCTGTGCTCGTGGATCAGGCGGGCCACCAGGCCGAGTCCGGTGCCGGGCTCGCCCACCAGGAGCACCGTGGCCCGGCTGGGGGCGACTTTTTCCAGCAGGCGCTGGGCTTCCTGGATGCCGGGGCTCAGGCCCACCAGGAGGAAGCGGCTGTAGTGCTCGGCCAACTCGGCGCGCAGGTGGCGGTTGGAGCGGCGCAGGCCGGCCTCGCGCAGGCGCACCTGGCGCTCCAGGCCCACCATCAGGCCCACCAGGCGGGCCAGCCTGGCCAGCAGGGCCAGGTCTTCCTCGGGCGGCAGGGGGCTGGCGAACAGGCTGTCCACGCAGAGGACGCCCACCGCATGGTCGTGCAGGGGCACCGGCGCGCCCAGCCAGGCGATGGACCGGCGCTCCATCTCGGCCAGGCCGGGCTGGCCGGACATGATGAGCTCGCGGCCCTGGCGGGTGATGACAAAGGGCGCGCCGGCCCGCAGCAGGCGGGTTTGCAGCTCGGGGGAGGGCTCGGCCGTGGGGCCGCCGGGCTCGCGGGGTTGCAGGTTGAGGCTGGCCACGTTGCGCAGGGGGGCTTGGCCCTCCACGGCCAGGAACAGGCGGCCGCGGCGGGTGGTCAGGCGCTCGGCCATCAGCTCCAGCAACTGGCGGCCGGCCAATTCCAAGTCCAAGCTCTGGGCCAGCAGCCCCGCTGCTTCTTCCCAGACCTGGCACTTGATCTCGGCCGCACGCATCATGCCCGCCAGGGAAGCAAGAAACGTGCCCCTGGCCGCCGGGAGGCGGGCCGCCCGGGCAAAGCCCGGCCTTGTTCTGGGGTGAGAGGATATTTCCAACGTATTACAGGGTAAATAGACACTGGGCCCTGAGGCGGCCGCCTGACCGCGGCTGGCGACAATTCCGGGTTTAAGACATACAAAAGGGTAGGTTTGCCGTCAAGGGCTACTGAATGGTAATAAATCGACAGCGCCGGCTCCCGCAGGGGCGGCCCGCGCCAAGGGGCGGCGCCGCCCGGCCCGCGGCCGGCCCCCGCACCTGGCAATTCCGTAGTAACTGGCGGATAATCCAGACGATGGCGTGTTATTGCACAAAGGGCCGGGGGGCGATAATCTGCTTGCACAATTGGCCGGGTCTGGTAAATTGTGCATTCAGGATCGGGAGCTTCACTGACGCAGCGCCTGGTCCAATTGCACAATGTCCGGTACCCCAGCCGGACCCCAAGGGGCGGTGGCCGGCGACCGGCGGGCGGCAAGCCCGGAAGCCCCGGCGACCGGCAGGCAGACTCCCCCAGGTCTGTAGCCCCTGATTTCCTACCTCCTCTCCCCCGGCCCCGGGTCCCCCCACACCCGGGGCCCTTCCTTTTTCGGCGCACCCCCGTCGAGGCTTTGCCGGTAAACGCCTGTGATAACGCAATGATAATCTGGCAGGCCCCGCCAAAGCGAACGGCGGCCGGGCCGGGCCCGACCGCCGTTTGGGGGGGCGAAGGCGCTGGTCTAGAAGCCAGCCTGCACCATCAGGTGGGCCAGGTCGGTGACGCGGCAGGAGTAGCCCCACTCGTTGTCATACCAGGCCACCAGCTTGACCAGGTCGCCGTGCTGCACCTGGGTGAACTCCACGTCCACGATGCTGGAGTGGGAGTCGCCCTTGTAGTCCATGGAGACCAGGGGCTCGTCGCCGTAGCCCATGATGCCGTTCAGCGGGCCCTCGGCAGCGGCCTTGAGCACCGCGCGCAGCTCCTCGGTGGTGGTGGGCTTGGCCACCACGGCGGTGAGGTCCACCACACTGACGGTGGGGGTGGGCACCCGCAGGGAGTAGCCGTCCACCTTGCCCTTCAGCTCCGGCAGCACCAGGCCGACGGCCTTGGCCGCGCCGGTGGTGGTGGGGATGATGGAGCAGGCCGCGGCCCGGGCCCGGCGCAGGTCCTTGTGGGGCAGGTCCAGGATGCGCTGGTCGTTGGTGTAGGAGTGCACCGTGACCATCATGCCCTTGATGATCTCGAAATTCTTGTGGATTATCGAGGTGGGCGGCGCCAGGCAGTTGGTGGTGCACGAGGCGTTGCTCACGATGTGGTGCTTTTTGGGGTCGTAGTCATGGTGGTTCACGCCCAGCACGAAGGTGGCGTCCACCTCCTTGCCCGGCGCGCTGATAATGACCTTTTTGGCCCCGCAATCCAGGTGGACCTTGGCCTTGGGCCCGGTGGTAAACAGGCCGGTGCTCTCGATGACCAGCTCCACCCCCAGCTCGCCCCAGGGCAACTGGGCCGGGTCGCGGAAGCTCAGGCTCTTGATCTCCTTGCCGTTGATCACGAACCCGTCGTCGTGAAAATCCACCGAGCCGCAGAACCGGCCGTAATTGGTGTCATATTTGAAAAGATGCGCGTTGGTGCGCACATCGCCCAGGTCGTTGACCGCCACCACCTCAAGGGCGTCCGGGTAACGTTCAACAAGGGCTTTGAGCACCTGGCGTCCGATGCGGCCAAAACCGTTGATGCCCACGCGAACCATGATCTCCTCCCACGTGCTGCCTGGTTGGTGAAACGGCCAGCTTCCGACCCCCGCCGGACATGAACCTGGCTCGCCCGCCCCGCCTTTGCAGCGGCGCAGGCATCCGGCCCCTAATGCCAGGCCGGTGGGAGGGTTATAGCACATTTCCCCCTAGTTGTCGTCGAGCCGATACTCGTTGGCGATCAGCAGGTCGAAATCCGTCTTCAGCGCCTGGTGCAGACGGGCGTTGTCCAGGGCGATGGCGCTCAAGTTGGCCACCGCCTCCAGGAACTGCACCTCGTCCTCGCTGAACTGGCGCTTGGCGGCGGTGTAGACCCGCAGCACGCCGACGGCCTTCTTGCCCACCACCAGCGGCACGGCCAGCACCGACCGGATGCCTTCTTCCTTGGCCCGCGGGCCGTACTGGAAGTTGGGATCGGTGCCGGCGTCGGCCAGGTAGACCGACTCGCCCTTCAGGGCCCGCTTGTCGATGCCGCTCTCGCTGACCAGCACCGGACCCTTGCGCAGATAAGCCTGGCTCAGGCCGGCGCAGGCGCCCATGAACAGGCGCTTGCGCTGGGCGCCCAGGATGCGCAGACAGGCGGCCTTGACCTTCAAGGCGTCAACCACCGCCGCCACGATCTGCTCCAGAACCTGCGCAGGGTCCAGGCTGGCGTTGATGACCTTGGCCACCTGATACAGAGCCGCGAAATACTGCTTGTCCTTGCTCGCCATGCGCTCCTCCCTTGGCTGCGCGGCCACAGTCGGCCGCTGATCCGGGGCCATCCGCGATGCCATTAAGACTGCTGGTAATTATTCTGCGGCATCGGACGGCGCAAGGGAAGCCCTGATGACCAGGCCGGCGAGCGGTCGCCCCGCGTGGCTGTTGCTGCGCCGGGGCTTTAGCCCTGCTTGAAGTCCTGCTTGTCCAGGCGGTGGCGGGTCATCAGTTTGTGCAACTGGCGGGTGGTGATGCCCGCGGCGGCGGCGCTGGCGTTGATGCGCCCCTTGTGCACGCTCAAGAGTTCGCGCAGGTAGTCGCGCTCGGCCCTCTCCACCGCCCGGCGGCGGGCCTCGGCCAGGCTCAGGCCCACGTCCGGCACGCCGCGCCCGCCGTGCACGCCATGGCCGAAGAGATCGCCGGGAAAGCCCTCCGGGCTCAGGGAGGGGCCGGATTCCAGGATGTAGGCGCGCTCGATCAGGTTTTCCATCTCGCGGATGTTGCCCGGCCAGGCGTAGTTCTCCAGGGCCTCGGTCACGTCCGGGTGGATGCCGCGGATGTTCTTGCCGTAGTAGCGGTTGAGCCGCTCCAGGAACAGCTCGGCAAACAGCGGCACGTCCTCGGTGCGCTCGCGCAGGCTGGGGATCTCGATGGGAAACACGTTGAGGCGGTAGTAGAGGTCCTGGCGGAAACGCCCCTCGCGCACCAGTTGCATCAGGTCACTGTTGCTGGCGGCGATGATGCGCACGTCCACCTCTATGGTCTTTTCGCCGCCCACCCGCTCCATGGTGCGATCGTGCAGGATCTGCAACAGCTTGATCTGGGCCGAGGGGGTGATGGTGCCCACCTCGTCCAGAAAGATGGTGCCGCCGTCGGCGATCTCGAACTTGCCCAGCTTGCGCCGCACCGCGCCGGTGAAGGCCCCCTTCTCGTGGCCGAAAAGCTCGCTTTCCAGCAGGGTGTCGGGGATGGCCCCGCAGTGCACGCTGACAAACGGCCGGCTCTTGCGGTGGCTGTGGCGGTGGATCAGCTTGGCCAGCACGCCCTTGCCGGTGCCGGTCTCCCCGGCCAACAGCACCGTGGAGCGGGTGGGGGCCACCGAGCGCACCTTTTCGAAGACCTTGCGCATCAGGGCGCTGTTGGTGCGCACCAGCTCCAGGCTGTCCTCCTGCCAGAAATGGTCGCGCAGGTATTGCAGCTCCGACTGCATGCGCAGCGATTGCTCGATGCTCTCGCGCACATGGCCGATCTCGGTGGTGTTGATGGGATAGGTCAGGTAGTCGCTGGCCCCGGCCCGCACCGCGCTGACCGCCTCGCGGATCATCTCCTGGGGGGACATGACCACCACGAAGGCGCCGGGGAACTTGTCGCGCAGGGTCATCAGCATGGGGCCGTAGTCGGGCCGGTCCTCCACCAGGGCGGCCTGGCCCAACAGGCGCAAGTCCACAAATAGGTATTCGAAGCGGCGGTGGCTCTGGGCCCAGAGCGCCTCCTGGCTGGAAGCGGTGACCACGGTGTACTGCTCGCTGAAGCCCTGGCGCACCGGCTCGATCACCTCGTCGCCTGCGGCAGCGATCAGGATGCGGTTCATGGCAAGTCTTCCCGTTCCCCTGGGCCCAGGCGAATTATGCTACAGGCTGGCCGAAGCGCGGAATCGGGCATATTATATCATCCCGACGCCCCGCGCCAGCCCCACGGTGCGGGGGCCTGTCCGCCGGAGCCGGGGCCCCGCCCTGTCCGCGCGATCCACCCGAACGCGGAGGGGGGCGGTGACCCAGGCCAGCCAGAGCGGCGACGGACAAAAACAGGCCGAGCGGGTCGTGGCCCCGCTGTTGATCCTCACCACGGTCTTCTTCATCCAATTCCTGTCGCGCATCGTGCTGGGGCCGCTGTTGCCGGCCCTGGAGCGGGACCTGGGCCTGACCCACGCCGAGGCCGGCAGCCTGTTCCTGCCCATTTCGGTGGGCTACTTCGTCACCCTGCTGCTGTCGGGTTTCATCTCCGCGCGCCTGGGCCATCGCCGCACCATCATCATGAGCGGCAGCCTGGTGGGCTGCGCCATGCTGCTGGCCGCCAGCGTGCCCGGCATCTGGGGCCTCAGCGTGGGCCTGCTGCTCCTGGGCCTGGCCGCCGGGCCCTACCTGCCCTCGGGCCTGGCCACGCTCACCGGCCTGGTGCGGCCGGAGCATTGGGGCAAGGCCCTGGCCGTGCACGAGCTGGCGCCCAACGTCTCCTTCGTGGTCGCGCCCCTGGTGGCGGTGGGCCTGCTGGAAATCGTCTCCTGGCGGGGGGCCCTGGCGGTGCTGGGCGCGGCCTCGCTGATCTGGGCGGTGGTTTTCGCGCGCAAGGGCCAGGGCGGGCATTTCCCCGGCCAGGCCCCGGACCTGGGCAGCCTGGGCGCGCTGGCCAGGCAGCCCAGCTTCTGGATCATGATGTTCCTGTTCTGCATGGGGGTGGGCGGCAGCCTGGGGGTCTACGGCATGCTGCCGCTGTACCTGGTCAACGACCACGGCATGGACCTGGACCGGGCCAACCTGCTGGTCTCGGTCTCGCGCCTGGCCTGCATGGGCGCGGCCTTCCTCTCGGGCTGGATCAGCGACCGCATGGGGCCGCAGCGCACCCTGGCCGTGGTCTTCCTCAGCACCGGCCTGTTCACCCTGGGCCTGGGCCTGGCCTCGGGCCCCTGGCTGCTGGTCTGCCTGTTCCTGCAGCCGGCCACGGCGGTCTGCTTCTTCCCGCCCGCCTTCTCGGCCATCGCCCACCTGGGCCCGGCCAGCGCGCGCTCGGTCACGGTCTCCTTGACCGTGCCCCCGGCCTTCATGGTGGGCGGCGGCATGCTGCCGGCGGCCATCGGCTGGCTGGGCGAGCGCTCCTCCTTCGGCCTGGGCATCGCGCTCTTCGGGGCCAGCCTGATCCTGGCCACCTGCCTGGTGCTGCGCCTGCACCTGGCGCCGCCGGCCCCGGTGGCCTCGGTGGAGATCAAGGCCGAGACCTAGGGCCTGTTAACACTAAAGTCTCCAACGATCTGCGGTTTTTGAAGGCATCTGGAAGTAGCAAGGCCGCCGGAGCCAGGCAAGGCCAAGCCTGCTACCGGCCCCCATTCTTATTTGACTAGCAAACGGATAGTGTTAACCGGCCCTAGTTCGCCTCTAATCATCCGTCAAGCCTGGCCGGTCCGGTGGGCGGGCCGCAGCAGATCCACGATGCGCGCCGCCCCGGCGATGGCCGGCAGCACGCCGGCCACCAGAAAGCGGAAGCCGTAGTTGGTGATGAAGGCCAGGCCGATGATGGGCAGCAGGTAGCCCGCCAGGTACAGGTGCAATAGCCCCAGCTCCGGGCTGGGGGCTGCGCCGCGCCGCCGCCGCCGCAGGATGATCACCCCCACATACGCCGCCCACATCGCCACCCAGTGCGGCCGCCACTGGAACTGGGGCTGCATCAGCGGCATCAGGCCCAGGGCGTAGAGGGCGCGCAGGCCCAGGGAACGCGCAACTTCCAAGGGGTGGTCCAGCCAGTGCCAGGGCGTGGGCAGGTGGTTGTCCACCGCCAAGTGCCAGGGGATGGGCGGGAAGACGGTCCAGCCGCCGCCGGCCGCGTGGTTGCGCCAGGCCAGGCAAAAAAGCGCCGCCCCGGCCATCAGCGCGGCCAGGCCGGCCTCGCGCAGCAGGTGCGGCGGGCGGTGGCGCAGCGCCAGCCAGATGACCGGCAAGGGCGCGTAGAACATCAGGTTGGGCCGGCAGAGATAGAGCGGGCCCAACAGCGCCAGGGCCAGCACCCGGGCCCAGGGTTTGTCCTCGCGCACGCCCAAGAGCAGCAGGTGCAGGTGCAGGGCCGCCAGGAAGAGCAGCAGGTTCTCCGAGAGCAGCCGGCCCACGTAATGCCGCTCCATGTCCAGGTAGCCGAAGACCAGCAGCGCGGCCAGGAGCACGGCCCGGGCCAGGGGGCTCAGGCCGCGGCGGAAGGCCAGGAAGATGAGCCCCAGGCTCAGGCCCAGCAGGCCGCCCTGGATCACGTAGACCCAGGCCGGCAGGGGCGCGCCGATCAGCGCGTAGCAGCCGGCCAGGAAGTATATGTAGAGAAAGCCGGCCGGCACGGTGTAGGCCCCGGCCACCCCCGGCAGCCACCACTGGCCCGCCAGCACCTCCAGGGCGCGCTGGTGGTAGAAGGTCCAGTCGTCGCCGGGGTCGGGGGTGAAGGGCAGGTTAAGCTCGGGCCAGAAGCGGGCCAGGCTCAGCCCGGCCATGAGCAGGGCCGGCAGGACCAGCACGGCCAGGCGGGCCGGGGCGGAGCCGGCCGGATCGGGCCAGGTTCGGGTGGGCTGGTCGGGCGTGGACAACCGCGTTTCTCCTCTCGCGCGCCGGGTAGCGGCGCGGGTCGGCACGGCTGCATTATCCCTGCATAAGGCGTGGCGGGCAAGAGCGGGCCGGGCCGGGGCGCGGGGCCCCGGCCCGGAGCGGGGCCGGGATCAGGCCGCCTGGGCCTCCACCTCCACCGGCAGGGGCTTGAGGTTGGCGGGCTTGACAAAGACCTGCATCAGCACCACGGCGGCGAAAAGGGCCAGGCCGACCACGTCCAGGCCCCAGGTGGGGATGCGGGTGAGGCCGGGCAGGAACCACAGGCCGCCCGCGGGCAGGTCGATGGCCGGCCAGAACAGGGCGGCCGCGGCCAGCACCAGCATGCCCGTCTCCAGCCAGGTGGCCCGGCGGATGAAGAAGCGCTCCAGCACCGCGGCAAAGGCCACCAGGCCCAGGGTGGTGGTGAGCATGGTCATGCCCACCTCCCAGTGGAACAGGTCGTAGTCCGGGCCCATGCCCAACAGCGGCCGGTAGGCCATGACGATGGGGATGATGTAGAGCCCCTTGGCCAGCTTCCAGGAGACGAAGGCGGTGGCCATGGGGTTGGCCCCGGCGATGCCGGCCCCGGCGAAGCTGGCCAGGCTCACCGGCGGGGTCACGTTGGCGTCCTGGGAGTACCAGAACACGATGATGTGGGTGACCAGGAGCGGCACGCCCATGTCCAGGAGCGCCGGGCCGGCCAGGGTGGCCAGCACGATGTAGCTGGCCGTGACCGGCAGGCCCATGCCCAGCACCAGCGAGGCCAGGCCGATGAGCAGGATGGCCAGCACCACGATGCCCTGGCTGAGATCCAGCACCAGGCTGCTGAACCTGAGCCCCATGCCGGTCAGGCTGACCATGCCCACGATGATGCCGGCCGCGGCGCAGGCCACGCTGACCATGATGGCGTTGCGCGCGCCCTTTTCCAGGGCGTCCAGGAGCTGGCGCAGGCTCATGCGGGTGCTCTTGCGCAGCATGGCCGCCAGGTAGGTGGTGATGACGGCCACGAAACCGGCCATCATGGGCGAATAATTCTGCAACAGCACGTAGACCAGCACCGCCACCGGGATGATGAAGTGCAGGCCCTCCTTCATCACCACCCGCACCTTGGGCAGGCTTTCCTTGGGCTGGCCCACCAGGCCGCACTTCTTGGCCTCGAAATGCACGAACAGCAGCACGGTGAGGTAGTACATCACCGCCGGCACGAAGCTGACCTTGATGATGGTCAGGTAGCTGGTGTTGGTGAACTCGGCCATGAGGAAGGCGCCGGCGCCCATGATGGGCGGCATGAGCTGGCCGCCGGTGCTGGCCGCGGCCTCTATGGCCCCGGCCACGTGGGGGCGGTAGCCCACCTTCTTCATCATGGGGATGGTGAAGCTGCCGGTGGCCACCACGTTGCCCACCGCCGAGCCGCTGACCGAACCCATGAAGCCGCTGGCGATGACGCTGGTCTTGGCCGGCCCGCCGCTGAAGCGCCCGGTCAGCGCGTGGGCCAGCTCGATGAAGAAGTTGCCGCCGCCGCTGGCGTCCAGGAAGGCGCCGAAGAGCACGAAGACGAAGACGAAGGTGCTGGCCACGTAGAGCGGCACCCCGAAGATGCCCTCGGTGGTCAGCCACAGGGTGGTGGCGATGCGCTCCAGGCTGTAGCCCTTGTGGGCGAAGACGTCGGGCAGGTAGGGGCCGAAAATGGCGAACAGGATGCTGGCCGCGCAGATGCCGGTCATGATGGCGCCGATGACCCGGCGGCAGGCCTCCAGCACCAGGATGATGCCGATGCCGCTGACCAGGTAGTCCTCGTAGGTCCAGTCGCCCTGGCGCGCGAAAATGTCCTGCAGGAAATAGACGATGTAGAAAGTGACCGCGATGGAGATCAGGGCCAGGCCGATGTCCATGACCAGCCAGACGCTCAGGCGGTCCTTCTTGGCGCCCTTGAAGGGCGGGCGCAGCAGGAAGGTGAGCGCCAGGATGGCCCCCAGGTGGACCGAGCGCTGCACCATGGCCGGCAGGGCGGTGAGCCCCGCGGTGTAGAGCTGGAACAGGCTCAGGGCGATGCCCAGCACGGTGACGACCTTGGCCAGGGTCGCCACCAAGGCCTCGTTGCGACCGGCGGCGGCGGCCGCCGGGGCATTGGGTTCGGTGCTCATCTTTGTTTTTCGCTCCCGTGATGCGCAGGGCCGGCCGGGTTGAGCAGCCGACGCCAGATCCTTTGGGCCAAACTCACCGGGCGGGCACTGATCCGCACCGCCTGGCCGGGCATGATCGCCGAGAGGTTAACCTCTCCGCCGGCCCAGACGATGGTGTGATCCACCCCGGGGCTGCCGACGCGCAGCACGAAGCTGCCCAGGGGCCAGTGCATGCCTTCGATGACCTGTTGGGAGCCCCGGCCGGTCAGGCGGCCCCGGCCGGGCAGCTCGCCCATGCCGGCGCCGAACATGACCAGGCGCTCCTCCTCCACATAGATGTCGCCCGCCGCGTCCACGCTGTGTTCTTCCCAGATGGGGGCCTTGTCCACGGAATGCACGTAGCGCAGGGTGAAGCGTTCGCCGGGCGTGAGCGGCAGTTCCATTAACGGCGGGCCGCCCGAGACCGGGGTGACGCTGAGCAGCAAACCGCCCGGCATGAGCCAGACCCAGGCGAGGGCGGCCCCGGCCAGCCCGGCCAGCGCCATCAGCGCCAGCCGGGCCGGCAAGAGCCCGCGCATCTACTTGGCCTTGGGCGTCAGCTTGTCAGGCACCGCGACGCCCTTTTCCTTCAGGTACTTGATGGCGCCCGGGTGCAACGGGATGGGCGACTTGCTCACCGCGTTCTCCGGCGTGGTGTACTTGGCGAAGGGATGGATCTTCTGCATGTAGGAGTTCTGGTCGTAGAGCACCTTGGTCAGGTTGTAGACCAGGTCCTCGGGCTGGCTGGACTGCACCACGATGACGTTCCACACGCTGATGGTGGGGGTGGGCTTGTCCACGCCGCGGTAGGCGCCGCCGGCCAGGTCCCAGGGCGCGTAGAAGCCGTGGGCGTCGGTGACCGCCTTCTGCTGGGCCGGGGTGAAGGGCACGATCTCGATGTCGTGGGTGGTGGCGAGATCCATGATGGAGCTGGTGCCGGTGGCCACCACCCAGATGCCGGCGTCGATGGTGTGGTCGCGCAGGGCGTTGGCGGTCTCGTTGAACGACAGGCGGCGCACGTCGAAGCTCTCCAACGGCACGCCCACGGCCTTGAGCACCAGCTCGGCCATGTAGGCGGTGCCGGAGCCGGGCGCGCCGATGCTGACCTTCTTGCCCTTGAAGTCGGTGACGTTCTTGATGCCCGAGCCCTTCAGGGTCACCACGTGCAGCACGTTGGGATACATGGCCGCCATGGCCAGGATCTTCTGGGGCTTGCCCTTGAAGGCGCCCTCGGCGTTGTAGGCCTGGTAGGCCACGTCGCCCATGATCAGGCCGATGATGGTCTCGCCCTTGTGGGCCAGCTTGACGTTCTCCACGCTGGCGCCGGTCACCTCGGCCACGGCCTTGACGCCGGGCACGTGCTTGGACCAGATCTCGGCCAGGCCGCCGCCGTAGGGATAGTAGACGCCGCCGGTGCCGCCGGTGCCGATGCTGATGAAGGTGGTTTTGGCCAGGGCCAGGCCGGTGAGGGCCAGCAGCAGGGCTGCGGCCAGGGCCAGGATAAGCTTGGCTTTCTTCATTTCGATTGCCTCCACGAAAGGTAAGTTCGCCGCCAGCGCCGGCCGCTGCCGGCTTGGCGGGTGCTTGCTACTCGGCCAGCGTCTTGACGATCAGGGTCACTTCGCCGGGCTTGTCTTCCATGCCCTGGACCGGGTAGTCGAAGCCCATGGACTTGCCAGGCTCCAGCAGGCCCTTCTTGGTGTTGGGGGGCAGCAGACCGCCCACCGCCTTGCCGTTATCCAGGAAAATGTTCACCTTGAAGCGCTGGGGCTTGTCGGAGACGTTTTTGAGGGCAACCTTGAAGTGCAGCGATTTCTTCTTCTGGTAGTCGGCGTGGTAGCAGGTGAAGGCCTCCAGCTTGGCCTCGGGGCTGATCTGTTGCTCCAGCTTGCCGGCCGGGGCGCAGGCGAAGGTGGCCGGAGCCGGTTTGGCCGCGGGCGCGGCCTTGACCGCCGGTGCGGGTTTGGGCGGGGGAGCCATCGGCGCGGGGCTGGTGCAGATGCATCCGGCCATGGCCAGAGCCAGGACGCCCACGCCGGCCAGCCCCAGAAGTCCCCAGGATTTTAATCGCATGCCTCTTCCTCCTGCCAAGGTTAAAGGTGCGGCGGCCTCGGGCTGCGGGCGCCGCCTTCCCTCGTGGCGGCCGCGGTCCGAAGCCGCGTTCGGCGCTCTACTCTCCTCCCGGTGGCTTGGCCGCCGCCCGCAGTTTGCCGCGGACCGGCGCGCCGGGGCCGCGCACTCCCATCTGCTGATAACGCTTCCAAAGCTGGGCCAGGTCGCCCTCGGTCAGGCTGCGCGCGCGCTCGGGCTGCTTGGTGCGGATGGCGTCGACGATCAGGTGGTGAAAGTCCAGCACGGCCCGGCTGGTCTCGATGCTGAGGTTGCCCTCCAGGCTGTCTACCAATAGTTGCAGCACCGTTTCGCACAGGGCGGAGAGCAGCGGGTTGCCGGTCAAGGCCACCAGGCGGCGGTGGAACTCCAGGTTGGCGGCGCGCAGGGCCTCGGAGTCGTGGCTGACCGCCTCGGCCTGGGCCAGGGCTTGCTCCAGCTCCACCAGGCCCTCTGCGCTGGCGTGGCCGGCGGCCCGGGCCGCGGCCGGCGGCTCCAGCATCAGGCGCAGCTCAAAAAGGTGGTCCAGGGTGATGGCCCCGCCTTCCAGCAGGTTGGTGATGCTGGCCACCAGGGGTTTTTCGTAGGACCCGGCCACGAAGGTGCCGCCGCCGGCGCCCTTTTGCACCCTGAGGATGCCGGCCAGCTCCAGGGTGCGGATGGCCTCGCGCACCACCACCCGCGACACCCCGAACTGCTCGGACAGGTCGCGCTCCGAGGGCAGGCGGTCGCCCAGGGTCAGTTTGCCCGAAAGCACCCGGCGGCGGATGGTCTGGGCCACCTGCTCGTAGGCCTTTTTACGTTTGATAGCGGTGAATGCCTTGGCCGCGGGTGCCACGCATGCTCCGTCAGGGTTTGCCAGCCGGGTTGTCGGGTTAGGGTGGGGAGGCGCTGGTCTAATGTTAGACCATCGCTATATAGCGGCTATCTTGCCAATTCCGGCGGCGGCCTGTCAAGGCAGAATCGGCACGCAGTGCCGCACACAGGCACAAAGAATCAGGCCGGGGGCAATTTGGGCTTAATTTATCCTAGGCATCTGTAGTATATAGTCATTATTGTCAAGTTTAGGTAACACGGGGTGACATTCTTGCCAGGGCGAAGCGCCGGGCCGGAGGAGGTCTTTGGGAGGCAGCCTGTATTTGTTTAGTTTTTGATTTTACTTGCCTGCCCTCCCCAGGTGCCTCCCGTTGGCGCGGCCGAGCGGCCCAGAGGGAGGTGAAGCATGCGCCTTAGTCTATCCAGCAGAATTACCATGCTTTTTGCCGCGGTGTTCCTGGCCAGCCTTTTGCCGATCTTCGTTTGGGCCCTGCCCAAGGTTAATCACAGCCTCCTGGAAGAGAAGAAGGCCGGCCTCAAGGCCGTGGTGGACGTGGCCGTGCACGCCATCGCCAGCCTGGACGCGCAGGTGAGCCAGGGCAAGCTGAGCCGCGAGGCGGCCCAGGCCCAGGCCGCGGCCCTGGTGCGCGCCATGCGCTACGGCCCGGAGGACAAGGACTACCTGTGGATCAACGACACCCACCCCACAATGATCATGCACCCCTACGTGGCCAAGCTCGAAGGCCAGAGCCTGAGCGAATACAAGGACCCCCAGGGCAAGAAGCTCTTCGTGGCCATGGTGGACGTCACCAGGTCGGCGTCCGGGGCCGGCTTCGTGGACTACATGTGGCAGTGGAAGGACGACAAGAACAAGATCGTGCCCAAGATCTCATTTGTGCGCTTGTATAAGCCCTGGGGCTGGATCGTGGGCAGCGGGCTGTACATCGAGGACCTGCGCGCCCAGGCCCGCGCCCTGACCTGGGGCATCGCCCTGAGCGCCGGCGGCCTGGGCCTGATCCTGGCCGTGCTGGGGCCGCTTTACATCTGGCGGGCCAGCCGCCAACTGAACCGGCTGGCCGGGGAGCTGCACCAGGTCAGCGACGAGCTGGGCCTGGCCTCGGAGCAGGCCCAGACCTCCAGCGAGCGTCTGAGCGACGGGGCCTCCCAGCAGGCGGCGGCCCTGGAGCAGTCCAGCGCCGCCCTGGAAGAGATCGCCGGCATGGGCCGCAACACCGCCGAGCGCACCGGTCAGGCCCAGGCCGCGCGCCAAAAGGCCCAGGCCACCCTGGACCAGGCCAGCGCGCTTCTGGGGCAGATGGGCTCGTCCATGCAGAGCCTGCGGGCCTCCGGGGAGCAGATGGCGCGCATCATCAAGGCCATCGACGAGATCGCCTTCCAGACCAACTTGTTGGCGCTCAACGCTGCCGTGGAGGCGGCCCGGGCCGGCGAGCATGGGGCCGGTTTCGCGGTGGTGGCCGAGGAAGTCCGCTCCCTGGCCCGGCGCGCGGCCGAGGCGGCCCACAGCACCCAGGAGTTGATCGCGGGCTCGGTGCAGGAGATCGGCCGCGGCGACGAGCTGGCCCGCCAGAGCGGCGAGGCCTTTGGCGTGGCGCTCAACGAGAACCGCACCATCGGCGAGCTGGTGGAGAGCATCGCGGCGGCGGCCCAGGAGCAGGCCCGGGGCATCGACCAGGTGAACAAGGGCGTGGCCGAGGTGGACCAGGTGGTGCAGGCCAACGCGGCGGCGGCCGAACAGAACGCGGCCAGCGCCATCAGCCTCTCCCACCAGGCCCGGGCCGTGGCCGAGCGGGTGGCCAGCCTGCAGGTGGTGATCCGGGGCCGCCGGGGCTAGGAGCCTGTTAACACTAAAGGCTCCTACGATCTGCGGTTTTGGAAGGCATCTGGAAGTAGCAAGGCCGCCGGAGCCAGTCAAGGCCAAGCCCAAAGGGCTCGCTCCGCTCGGCCTTGACAGGCTCCGGCTGGCCTTGCTGCAAAAAACCGCCCCCTGGCTGGCAAGAAAAATGTCTGGCAGGGTAACCGCTGGTTGACCGCGCCAGCCGCCAGGCCGCACCGGGGCCACGCAGCCAGCCGGCCCAGACATTTTTCTTGCCGTCAGGGGCGTGCTGACACAATGAGAGCAGGCTTGAGCCCCCGGCGGTCAAGGGCTGGCCTGGCCAGCTCG
>JAZDHW010000120.1:0-8868 GCA_043805555.1 Pseudomonadota bacterium | reverse complement strand
GCTGGCCTCCACCCCCCGCCGCCTGGAGGACAACTCCATCGTCTGGGATGGGGTGCAGGTGGACATCACCGAGCGCGTGCAGCACGAGGAGGAAAAGGGCCGCCTGGAGGCCCTGTTGCGCCAGTCGCAGAAAATGGAGGCCCTGGGCACGCTCTCCGGAGGCATCGCCCATGATTTCAACAACATCCTGGGCGTGATCATGGGCTACGCCGAGGTGGCCCAACTGCTCTCGGAGCAGGGTCAGGCCAACCGCCAGGAGGTGGGCCAGATCGTGCGCGCGGCCGAGCGCGCCCGCGACCTGGTGCGCCAGATCCTCACCTTCAGCCGCCGGGTGGAGGCCAGCCTGCGCCCCCTGGACATCAACCAGGTCATCACCCAGATCGCGGACCTGCTGGAGCACACCCTGCCCAAGATGATCGAGGTCAGGTGCCAGTTGGGCAAGGGCCTGGGCCTGGTCAACGCCGACGCCAACCAACTGGAACAGCTCTTCCTGAACCTGGCCAACAACGCGGCCGACGCCATGCCCGAAGGCGGTCAACTGGTCATCGAGACCAGGCTGGTGGACCTGGACGAGGAATACAGCCGCTGCCATTTGGAGATGACCCCCGGCCGCTACGTGGTCATCGTGGTCACCGACACCGGCCAGGGCATGGAGCAGGCCACCCAGGAGAAGATGTTCGAGCCCTTTTTCACCACCAAGGCGGTGGGCAAGGGCACCGGCCTGGGGCTGTCCACGGTCTTCGGCATCGTCAAGGGCCACGAAGGCCACATCCGCTGCTACAGCCAGCCGGGCCTGGGGACCGCGTTCTCGGTTTATCTGCCCAGCTTTGATGCGGATTGCGCCCCGGCCGACGGCGAGAGCCGCCTGGCCGACGAGCAGTTGCGCGGCGCGGAGACCGTGCTGCTGGTGGACGACGAGGAGGGGCTGCGGCAAGCGGCGGCCAAAGTGCTGGGCGACATGGGCTACCGGGTGCTCACCGCGGCCAGCGGCGAAGAGGCCCTGGCTGTGCGCGCGGCCGCGGATCTGGCCATCGACCTGGTGGTGATGGACCTGGGCATGCCGGGCATGGGCGGCCGCGAGTGCATGCGCGCCATGCTCGCGGCCGACCCGGCGGCCCGGATCATCATCGCCAGCGGCTATGCCACCGCCGGCCAGGAAAAGCTGGTGAAGGAGTCCGGGGCGCGGTGGTTCCTGGCCAAGCCCTTCAACCGCATCAATCTGCTGACCATGGTCCGCCGGGTGCTGGGGCCGCCGCCCGCCTAGGTGTGTGTCGGAGAAAGCCATCCATGGCTTTCTCCTCTTGGAACTTGCCGAAAGTGAATTTCGGCAACTTGCTCAAATTGCTTCGGTCTTACGACCAGCGCAATTTGGCGGGCCGTCCATGGCCCGCTCTAGGAGCCTGCCGGAGTTATTACTCCGACAGACTCCTAACGCCCGCCGGTCGCCGGCCGGTCCGAACGCCCAGGGGGCGCCTGCCCTGTTTTCCGGCCGAAAACCGCGCATGACCAGCCGCGAGGCCGCGGCCTTGTTTCCGGCTTGACAGCCGGAGCGCGGCGCGGTATTTCAATAGCTAAGATATGCTTAAAAAAACATACAGCATATAACCTCTGAATCGACAGGGATAAATAAGAAATGGCCAATATAGTTAGCCCGCATGGCCAGGGCGGGCCGGGTCGCCGGGCCAGGCCTCGCCGCTGCCGGGCCGATGCCGGCCAGCGGGTTTGTCGATGTCACACCATCTCCGGTTGACAGCACCCCGGCCGGCCGCCATAGTTGCGATATAGCTATAATATAGTTATATGTTAGCTACAAGGGCGGGCGCGCCAAGTCCCGCGGGGAAGCAGTGCAGTCATGAGCAAGACCCTGGAGCAGCCCGCAGCCATCCCGTCCCGGCCGGGGCCGGCCGCGCTCAGCCCGGCCGTCAGGCCCCAGCGGGCCAAGTTCGAGATCTACGGCGAGGAGATGATCGAAAAACAGGTCAAGCAGAGCGCAACTCCGGCCGGGTCTACCTGCCCCAGGAGTGGGTGGGCAAGAACGTCAAGATCATCCGCGTGTACTGAGCCCCGGCCGGGGCTGGCGCCCGGACCGGCCGCCGGGTTATGCTTGCCCCACGCACCGGCCGCCCGCCGGGCGGGGAGGGAGGCCGCCGTGTCCTGCCATGCCGCGCGCGAGCGCCATTTGACGGCCGCCGGCTGGGTGAGGCAGTTCACGGCCGACGAGCCCCGCCTCAGCGAGGCAATGGCCGCTTACCGGGAGCTGGGCTTCGAGGTCATTGCGGAGCCCCTGGACCCGGCCGCCTGCGCCCAGTCCACCGACTGCGCCGCCTGCTTCCAAGACCCCCTCACCGCGGCGCGGTTCAGGGTCATCTTCACCCGCCGCCCGGCCGATCCGTCCCGCCCGTCCCGTTCGGCAGCTTCCTCCGAGCCCTCCGCCTAGGTGTGTGTCGGAGAAAGCCATCCATGGCTTTCTCCTCTTGGAACTTGCCAAAAGTGAATTTTGTCAAGTTCTCGGAATGGCGCCAAAAATTAATTTGGCGCCATTCCGGGCGGGCCGTCCATGGCCCGCTCGGAAGCCTGTCGGAGGATTACTCCGGCAGGCTCCTGGGCCCACAAGCCCTCAGGCCTTGGCCTGGCCCTTGGCGTCCAGCACGCTGCGCACCGTGCCCAGCAGATCCAGGCGGTGGAAGGGCTTGGCCACGAAACCCGCGGCCCCGGCCTCCAGGCTGGCCTTCACCTGGCCGTTCACCGAATAGCCGCTGGCGATGACCACCTTGGCCTCCGGTTTGATGGCCATGATGTCCTGCAGGCACTTGTGCCCGCCCATGCCCGGCATGCCCAGGTCCATCACCACCAGGGCGATCTGGTCGGCCTGGGCGGTGAAGACCTCCAGGGCCTGTTCGCCGCTGGCCGCGGTGAGCACCCGGTAGCCCATGCTCTCCAGGGTGCGCTGGCCCAGCTCGCGCAGGGCCGGCTCGTCATCCACCAGCAGGATCAGCTCCGAGCCCCGCAGCAGCGCCTCCTCGGGCTGGGTCTTGGCCGGAGGCGCGGTCGCCTGGTCGGCCTGGTAGGCGGGCAGGTAGATCTTGAAGGTGGTGCCCAGGCCCACCTCGCTATAGCAGTACACATGCCCGCCGTGGGTCTTGACGATGCCGTAGACCGTGGCCAGGCCCAGCCCGGTGCCCCGGCCCACCTCTTTGGTGGTGAAAAAGGGATCGAAGATGTGCTCCATGAGGCCGGTCGGGATGCCCTGGCCGGTGTCGGTCAGGGCCAGCAGCACGTAGTCGCCGGGTTGCAGGGCCAGGTGCTGATCGCAGTAGGAGTCGTTCAGGGTGATGTTCTTGGTCTCGATGATCAACCGCCCGCCCTCGGGCATGGCGTCGGCGGCGTTGGTGGCCAGGTTCAGCAGCACCTGCTCCATCTGGTTGGGGTCGGCGTTGACCAGTTGCAGATCGGGGTCCAGGTGCTGCTCGATGGCGATCATCTTGGGCAGGGAGCGCTCCAGGAACTGCAGGGCCTGGCGCACGGACTTGTTCAGGCTCAGGGGACGGGCGTCGGTTTCACTCTTGCGGCTGAAGGCCAGGATCTGGCGCACCAGGTTGCGGGCCCGTTCGGCCGCCTTGAGCGACATGGCCAGCTCCTCCTGGTTGGAGCGGCCCTGTTGGGCCAGGTCCTGGGCCAGTTCGGTATAGCCCATGATCGCGCCCAGGATGTTGTTGAAGTCGTGGGCGATGCCCCCGGCCAGGGTGCCGATGGCCTCCATCTTCTGGGCCTGGCGCAGTTGCGCCTCCAGCAGCTTGGTCTGGCTGACGTCGGTGAGGTTGACCACCATGCCCTTGATTTGGCCGCTGTCGTCCGGGATGCCGGCGGCGCTGATGACGATGTTGAGGACCCGGCCGTCCTTGGTCTGGCGCTTGGTCTCCAGGGTGACCGTGCCGCCTTCGGCATAGAGCTTGGCGATGTGCTCGCCCACCACCGCGTCTTGGTCCGGCGGCACAAAGGGGATGCGCTGGCCCAGGACCTCCTCGGGCAGCCACCCGAAGACCCGGGTGAAGGCCGGGTTGACGAAGGTGGCCAGGCCGTGGCTGTCATAGACCACCACCGGGTCGGCGCTGGCGGCCAGGATGGCATGCAGGCGCTTTTCATTGGCCAGGATGGCCTCCTGGGCCTGGCGGCGCTCGCTGATGTCCTGGATGGAGGCCACCCGGTACAGGGTCTGGCCCTCCTGGTCGTGCACGCTGACCAGGTCCACCTGCACCGGGAAGCTGGCGCCGTCGGCCCGCAGCATGCTCGATTCGTAGCTGGCGTGTCCCAGCTCATCCACCTTGGCGATGAACTCCTCGGCCTTGACCGCGTGGTTGGGTGCGTAGATCGAGAGGATGGGCCGGCCCACGATGTCGGTGAGTTCGCGGCCCAGCATGCGGGCGAAGGCCGGGTTGGCGGCCAGGAAGGTGTTGGTCTCCGGCAGGCCGATGGCCATGCCTTGGGCGCAGTGGGTGAAGGCGTCGGCCCACAGGCGCAGTTGGGCCTGGGATCGCTTCAGTTCGCTGATGTCGCGGGTGATGGTGATCATGCAGGGCTCGCCGCCCAGGCTGATGGCCGCGGCCGAAACCTGGCCGGTGTAGGCGCTGCCGCCCTTGGTTCGGAAGTTGGCCTCCAGGTTGGTCACCCGGCCTTGCCGCTCCAACTCGGCCAAGAGCTGCTCGCGCTCGGCGGCCGACTGCCAGATGTTCAGTTCCGCGTTGGTCCGGCCGATGACTTCAGCACGGGCGAAGCCGGTCAGGGCGGTGAAGCCCTCGTTCACGTCCAGGTAGTGGCCGTCGCTGAGCCGGCTGATGGCGATGGCGTCCGGGCTGGTGCTGAAGGCCAGGCGGAAGCGCTCCTCGCTCTGGCGCAAGGCCTCCTGGGCCTGCTTGCGGGTGGTGACGTCCTCGGCGCAGACCAGCACCCGGCGCTGGCCCTCCACCGTCAGCAGCGAGGTGGAGGCCAGCACGTGGATATCGGTCGGCCCCTGGCCCCGGTCCACCCGCAACGGCGTCTCGACCCGGTAGTGGGCCAGGCCCGTGGTCAGGGTTTCGGCCACCGTGCGCCGCAGCAGGCAATCCTGGCAATCCGGGCCCAACCCGCATTGGTGCTCGCCCCCCCAGGCGTTGACGCATTGCAGCAGCTCGCCGCCCAACAGGCCCATGGCCTGGTCTTCCCGCCAGCCGCCCAGCTCCAGGGCGGCCCGGTTGGCCTTGACCAGGCGGCGGCCCTCATCCAGCAGGATCATGATGATCGGCGCGTTGTCATAGATGGCGCCCAGCTCGGCCTCGCTTATGCGCAGGGCCTCCTCGGCCTGCCGGCGCTCGGTGACGTCGGCCACGGTGCCCACCAGGCTCACCGCGCGCCGGCGGCGGCCCTTGCCTTCGAAAACCGCCAGGCCGTGGGCCTCCACCCAGCGCTGGCCGCCGCCGGGCAGGTTGATCCGGTAGGTGGCGACATAGGGCTGGGGGTCGTCCGGGTCCAGGGCCGCCTCCACCGCCGCCCACACCCGGGGCAGGTCGTCGGGATGCAGGCGCGTCAGGATGTCGGCGTTGGCGCTGGTGTAGCCCTCCACCATGAAGATTTCCTGGTAGCGGTCGTCCCAGGTGGAGACCTGGCTGCGGGGGTCATAATGCCACCAGCCCATGCGCGCGGCCTGCAGGGCCAGTTGCCACTGACCGAAGAGCTTCTCCTTTTCGGCCTCGGCCTGGCGGTGCTGGCTGACATCGCTGGCAAAGCTCAGGATGGCCGGCCGCCCCTGCCAGGTGATGCGCACCGAGTTGGCGTGCAGCCAGCGCACCTTGCCCCGGCCGTCCACGATGCGGTAGCTGGCCGCCAGCGGGGCCGGCTGGCCGCTCATCAGCTTCTCCAGCCCGGCGCCCGCCTGGGCCCGGTCGTCGGGGTGGATGAACTCGACGACGGGCCGGCTGGCCAGCTCCTGGGCGCTGCGCCCGGTGATCTCTGCGGTCTTGCGGTTGCAATAGCGGATGCGGTCGTCCTGCACCACCAGGATGGCCTCGTTGGCGTTTTCCACCAGAAGGCGGTAAAGCTCCTCGCTTTGCTTGAGCTGCTCCTCGGTCTGCACCTTGGCCAGGTACACCGCCACGTGGTTGGCCAGGCGCTCCAGCAGGGCGATCTTTTCCTGGCTGAAGCGGCCTTGGCGCTTGTCGTTGAGCTGGATCAGGCCGAAGGTCTGGGCCCCGGCCCGCAAGGGGATGAGCGCCACCGACTCGTAACCGGCCCCGTTGCAGCGGTTGCGGGTACGGGCCTGGCGGTCGGCGTCGGTGGTGGCGGCCAAAAGCCCGCTGGTGTGGCTGGACCAGAAGCTGCCGCCGTTGCTGAAAAACGGCTTGCTCGGGTCCACCCGCCCCTGCAGGATGTTGCCGCACATGCACTCCAGGATGGGGCGCTGTTGGGCGTCGCGCAGGATTTCGCCATCCAGGCCACGGGTGCAGAGGCTGTTTTCCAGTCGCACGAACTTGGCCGGGAAGCCGGCGGTCTCGAAATAGGGGTAGTCATCCCCTTCGCGCAGGCGGATGCCCACCGCCTCGCAGCCGGACCATTGCTGCAGGCGGGCCAACACCGCCTGCAACACCGAGCGGCGGTCGCTGGCGTTGTTGATCAGGTGAAGCACCTCCGCGGTCAAGACCTGCTCGTCCTCGGCCTGCTTGCGGGCGGTGATGTCGGCAAAGGTGATGACCACCGCCTGGGGCGTATCCTGGTTGGGCTTCAAGATCGGCCGGGTGTTGATGGCCAGCCAGGTCACGCTGCCGTCGGGGCGCTCTATGCCGCGTACCTCCTGGCTCAGGCCGCGGCCGGTGCGCAGGGTGATCATGGAGGGGTGCTCAGGTCCGGGGCAGGGCGATCCGTCGGCGTAGATCAGGTTCCAGGGGTAGTCAACCGAGGTGCGTCCCATGACCTGTTCGGCGGTGAGGCCGAAGATATCCGCGGCCACCTGGTTCCAAAGCCTGATGCGTCCGTCGGCTTCCTGATAGATCAGACCTTCACTGAGACAGGCGAATACGTCCTCTAACATGGGCTCCATGACATCGCCCCCGATTTCACCTGCACGCGGGCCAGGCTTCGGTGGAACCCCCCTCTGGTATCGGCGCCCAGGTTGGGATCTCGCAGACCCTGATGTTGCCCTTGACTAACTAGCGCAGAGGCGCCGCCTCGTGCGCCGGTGGCCCTCAGACAACGGCATGTTAGTGCAAATTAAATTTATATTACCATGTTAACTCTGGATCTGAACTGACGTCCACCACGGACTCCACGGCCGCGGGCGGAGTCCGGGGTCAGCGCCAGGGGCGTTGCGGGCGGGCTGGATTGGTGCGGGATGTCACCGCGGCAGGGGCCATCCGGCGATTGGGCCGTCCATGGCCCGCTCGGAAGCCTGTCGGAGGATTACTCCGACAGGCTCCTAGCAGGATGTCGAAAAGCATCCAGGCAAGAATATGGCGATGACTTGCTGAACTGGCATAAAAGAGAAATCCAGCAACCGGGAATAGGTTTGCTCCTCAGCACCACGGCGAGAGGAGCGAATCCATGGGCGCAAATTTTTGGTTGGCTACAGGTGGGTGGCCAGCGGCGGGTCAACGCTCTGCGAGCCTTGCGCGGCGATGGACGGCCGGGAATTTTACCTGAACCCCAAACCGGGCCAACTGCGCTATCCGGACGACATTGCCCAGATGCCGCCCCTGCACCCCAACTGCCGCTGCAAGCTGGAGCCCATCACCGACTACAGCCAGTTGGTGTCCGACTCGCTGGATGCCGGCCCGCCCCCCAGTTGGCACAACCCTCATCTGCATGAGCAGAGCACCAAAGTGCTGGGTGGCTATTGGGGCAATGATGGACGTGAAATTACAGACGGGCCGGCAACTGGAATTACTGCGGAAAGAACTGGACCGCCGGCCGCAATCCCAATAACATGCTGCCCGGTGAGAAATATACCCTGCGCCCCGAGCCGGCCAATGACCTGGACTGCCGCTGCCAGGATCATGACGATTGTTATGATCTGGCGGCGATGTCGGCTGATCCCGCAGCCGCCAGGGAACGGTGCAATAAGATATTGTCCGAGGAAGCTATGAAGTTACCTGAGGACCCCAGACGATGGAATAAACCGCCCGATAATATCCAGGATGGGATTTATCTCAGGTTAGGAGTCATTTATTGGTTCAAATAATGACAACGATATGCGGGAAAAATTTAGCAAAATCGAACCAGCTTAATCATTACAACTATTAATGCTATCATTTAGTGTTTATTGAGTATACGTACTTTAAAAGGAGAGTCCATGTTCCGGAATCTCGATATTATCTGCGGAGTTGGCTGTTGGTTCGTCGCATTAAGCATTGTCTATTATTTTTTTGGAAACGGATTGCGTTTTTTATCGGTAGATATGGCATTTTTATATTTGCCTTTGTTATGGATTGCTCTATTTTTTCTAACTATCTTCCCTAAAAGGAGGCCGCGTATAAGGCTTTGGTGGGTGTGGTTGTCGGCCCCAGTGGCCCTTCCTGTACCGGCGATTATGAATTTTTTACGCATTCATTGGGCCCTGTTTGGCTATCACCCATGAAAATGGCTAGAAGCCTATGTCGCTTGATATGTTCTTCTATTTTCCCCGCATGGATTATAATCCGTCATCTGGGAGAATTCGTGGGAACTATCATTTTTCGTAATCTCGATATCATCTGTGGGATTGGGTGTTGGTTTGTAGCCCTTGTTTCCAATAATTACTATTATTTTAATGAATTCAAATTTATACCTAATCCCTATGGCAATTTTGGGTTTGCCCGTAATCTGGCTGATTTTGTTTTTCCTGACTCTCTTTCCGAAAAGACGTCC
>JAZDHW010000119.1:0-6602 GCA_043805555.1 Pseudomonadota bacterium | reverse complement strand
CGCCACCACCGCTTCCACCGCCACGACGACCAGCGCGACGACCCTCACCAGCGCCACCACCGCCACCACCCTGCCCCCGGCCCCGGTCCCCGCGCCGGCCAAGGCCCCGGCCCCCGCCCAGGCCGCCGCCGAGGCCGAGCCGGAGACCTACAGCCTGCACGCCGGGCTCTTTGTGGGGCCGATCCAGTCCGGCCGCCTGGCCGAGCAACTGGCCGCGGCCGGTTTCGCGGCCTGGGTGCGCGAGGAGCGCCGGGCCGACGGCCAGGTGCGCTACCGGGTGTACGTGGGGCCGTTTGCGGATAAAGACCAGGTCCAGGCGGTGCTGGCCGCCGTCACGGCCAAGTTCGGCATCAAACCCTTTGTGGTCAACAGCCCCGCGCCCTGAACCGGGCCGGCGATCCCAGCGAGGAAACGCAGCATGGCAGCGATATCCGGTCCCCTGGACCTGGCCCAGAAGCTGGTGGCCATCAACACCTGCAACCCGCCCGGCAACGAGGCGGCCGTGGCCGAGCTTGTGGGCGGGCTGCTGGCCGCGGCCGGCTTCAGCCTGGCCCGGCTGGAGCACGCGCCCGGGCGCACCAGCCTGGTGGCGCGCCTGGCCGGCGGCGACCGCCGGCCGCCGCTGTGCCTGAGCGGCCACAGCGACACCGTGCCCCTGGGCGGGGCCCCCTGGTCCGGCGATCCCTTTGCGGGCGAGGTGGCCGGCGGCCGTCTCATGGGCCGCGGCTCCAGCGACATGAAGGGCGGCCTGGCCGCCATCGTCTGGACCGCCTGCGAGCTGGCCCGCCACCCCCTCAGCGCGGCCGGCCTCACGGTGGTGGTCTGCTCCGACGAGGAAAACGGCTGCCAGGGCTCGCGCCACCTGGCCGCCCACCCCGAGGCCCTGGGACCGGCCGGGGCGCTCATCGTGGCCGAACCCACCGGCAACCTGCCCTGGCTGGGGCACAAGGGCGTGCTCTGGCTCAAGGCCCTTTACCGCGGCAAGGCCGCCCACGCCTCCATGCCCCATGCCGGCGACAACGCCATCTACAAGGCCGCCCGCGCGGCCCTGGCCCTGGCCGGGCTGGACTTCGGCGGCATCCGGCATCCCCTGCTGGGCGGGCCCACCGTGAACGTGGGCACCATCGCCGGCGGCACCCGGGTGAACATGGTGCCCGACGCGGCCGAGCTGAGCGTGGACCTGCGCAGCGTGCCGGGCATGGCCCAGGCCCACCTGCGCGCCTTGGCCGCCGCGGCCCTGGGCCCGGAGGCAGCGCTGACCGAGCTGGACAACACCCCGGCGGTGTGGACCGAGCCCGAGCACCCCTGGGTGCAGGAGGTGTGGTCGGTCGTGCACGCCATCACCGGCCGGGCCCCGGCCCCCGGCGGCGCGCCGTATTTCACCGACGCCAGCCATTTGCGCCGGGCCTTCGGACCCATCCCCACCCTGATCCTGGGCCCCGGCGAGCCCACCCAGGCCCACCAGACCGACGAATGGTGCGAGGTGGTCAAGATCGAGCAGGCCGCCGCCGCCTTCCTGGAGATCGGCCGGCGCTGGTGCGGAGCCTGAGCCCCGGCCCAGCCGCGGCCGCGGCCGCGTCAGCCGGGCATGGCTTGCGGACCCCGGCCCTGGCCGGGGGTCCGCCGCCGCGGCGTTATTCCACCTTGAAGGACAGCTCGCCCAGGCCGCCGGTGTAGACCGCCTGGTGCGCGCCGGGCTGGGCCGGGTACATGGGGCCCAGGGAGCCGGTGAGCAAAACCATGCCGGCCTTGACCGGCTGGCCGTGCTTGAGCGCGTTGTTGACCGTCCAGGCCAGGGCCTGCCACTGGTCGCCCAGGGCCGCCCGGCCCGGCGCGGCCTGGCCCACGGCCTGGCCGTCGCGCAGGAGCTGGCCGGTGACCGCGTTCACGTCCACGCCCTCCGGGCTCACCGGCTTGCCCAGCAGATAGGCCCGCGCGCCGACGTTGGAGGCCACGATGTCGGCCACGGTCAGCGCCTTCATGTCGGTGAACTTCAGGTCCGGCACCTCCACCGCGGGCATCACCTTGGCCACCAGGCCCGGCATGGCCTTGGCGTCCACCGGCTGGGTCACGTCCTGCTTCAGCTCAAAGGCGATCTCCACCTCCAGCATCATCAGGCCGTGGCCCTTGACCCTGGCCACGCCGTCGGTGATCAGCATGGAGTCAAAGAGCACCCCGCTCACCGGGCCGCTGGCCTTGAACTTGTCCTGGGCCGGCTTGCTGGTGAGCCCGGCCTTGTAGCCGCTGACCTTGGCGCCGTGAATCTTGTAAAGATCCGCCAGGCCGGCCTGGATCTTGTAGGCCTTGGCCTCGTCCAGGTCCTTGACCGTCTGGCTGGCCAGGGGCAGCGGGCCCACGGCCTTGTACTGCTTGAACAGCTCCATGGCCACCGGATCGGCGGCCGGGGCCGCGGTTGCGGCCAGACCTTGGCCCAGGACGACCGCCAGCAGGACGGCCAGCGGCAGGCATGCAAATCTTTTCATCGTTCGCTCCCATAGACTGGTTTGGGGTTGCCTGGGGCGGGCTCGGCCAGGCCGCGGGCCAGCACCCGGCCCATGCGGTCCAGCAGGTTGACGGGCACGTCGTCCAAGATATCCAGGCCGCGGCCGAACCAGAAGAAGCCGGTGGCCTGGGCCAGGAGCATCAGGGCCAACTCGCGGCCCTGCTCGGCCGGCCAGCCCAGAAGGGCCGCGGCCGGGGCCAGCATGGCGGCCAGGGCGTCCAGGTGGGCCAGGATCGCCGCGCGCACGGCGTCGCCGGCCGGGCTGCCGGGCTCCAGGCCGCAGGCCTGCACGATGAGCGCGGCGGCCTCCGGGCGCAACTGGAAATAGCGCAAATGCACCCCGCCCACCCCGGCCAGCAGCGATTCGGGCTCGCCGGGCATCAGGCCCAGGGGGCGCACCCGGCGGGCCAGGTCGCTGAGCACCATCTCCACCAGCCGGGCCACGAAGGCCTCCTTGCCGGCGAAATGGGTGAAGAAGGCGCCCTTGCTAACGCCGGCGGCGGCGGTGATCTCCTCCACCTTGCAGGCGTGCAGGCCCTTTTGGGCCATCAGGGTCAGGCCGGCCTCCAATAGGCGGCTCTCGGCGGCCTGGCGGCGGCGCTGGCGCGGCCCCGGCGGGGCGGTTGGTTCGGGCTGGGGCATGCGGGCTCCTGGCGGCTGGGGGGCGGGCGACCAGTCGATTTAACCCCGATCCGCCGGGGCCTGTCAATGCCGGGTTGGCGGTGTCGCCGCATCGCGCTTGGCTTGACGCTTAATCCACCCTGGGCTAAGGTAAATAATGTATACAACCCCCACCCGGAGCGACCCATGAGCGACCCCGCCGACCGCAGCCACAAGCAAGGCACGGTGCAGAACATCCCCGCCGCCGACCGCGAGCTGTTCAGCCAGATGGACCGCGAGCAGCTCTACGCCTTTTTGAACATGCAGATCCGCACCATCTGGCGGGTGGACGGGCTGTACTTCCTGGGCATCGAGAAACGCCGGGGCACCGACGAGGCCACCGCCGTGGACGCCGAGTGCTGGCGCTACATGGGCAAGGCCGAGGCGCGGGAGCTGAAAAAATTCCTCGGCGTGGACCAGCCCGACCCGGCCCAGGCCCTCTGGGTGCTACGCCACACCTCCTGGGCCTTGAGCCACGACCTGAAGAGCTTCGGCCCTGAGCCCGGCGGCGGGGCCTGGTTCGCGGTGGACGCCTGCCGCACCCAGCTCATCCGTTTGGACAAGGGCCTGGAGCCCCACCCCTGCCGCGTGGTGCGCGAGGGCTATCTGCAGGCCTTCCTGGCCGAGTGCAACCCGGCCCTGACCCTGGTCACCGTCTCTTGCCCGCCGGACCGGACCACCGACGAGGTCTGGTGCCGCTGGGCCATCCGCCGGACATAGAACCGGCGGCCGCGGGGCGCACATCCATTCACCCCTGCCCGGAGAGGCGCCATGAGCCCGGACAAGCCCGCCGACCTGGAGGCCTGGCTTAACCGCAATGTGAATTGGATGGTCGCGGAAACGGCCCAATACTTCGAGACCCGCGAGCTGCTGGCCCTGTGCCAGACCGTGGCCACCATGCTGCTGGCCCAGTCCCTCAATCGCCTGGGCCAAGGCCAGGTGGCCGACCTGCGCCAGGCCCTGGCCGAGGCCCAGGCCGGCCAGGCCGAGCTGCTGGCCAAGCTGGGCGGCATGGGCGGCGGCGGCGGCAAGAAGGCGGGCGAGAAGGCGGAGCGAGGGGCCTAGCCCCGGTCCGCGCCGGGCAGCAGCACGATCAGGCGCCGGATGACCCAGCCCTGGCCCTGGCGCACCAACTGCGCCTGGAGCCGGCCCGGCATGGGCACCTGGCGCTGGCTGGCGGCCAGGCCGGGCCAAAGCTCGGCCGTGGACCAGGCCGTGAAGGCCACCTCCAGGGCGGCGCGGTCGCCGGACACGGCCAGGGCCGGCCGGCCCAGGTCCAGCCGGGGCGAGTCCAGGTCCCTTAGCGCCGGCGCAAACGCCCGCTGCACGGCCTTGCGGCCATGGTAGTCGCGGTCCTGGCCCAGCCCCCGCACCTGCACTTCCACTTTCTCATGGCTCAAGCGGCCCAGGGTCTGGAAATCCTTGCGGGCATAGGCCCCGGCCAGCCGGGCCAGCAGGGCCTCGATCTGGGCCCGCGTGGCCGGGCTGGGCGCGGTGGCCGGGGCCGGGGCCGGGGGCATCCTGGCCGGCGGCCCGGCCGCCGGGGACGCCAAAGGCCAGGCCCCGATCAGGCCGGCCATCGCCAGCATCGCCGACCACTTACGCCACCCATTGCCGCACATCGCCGCACCTCCGCGTGTTCAGTAACGCCGGTCCCCTAGCCGCCAAATGCTAGCATTGCCGTTGCCGCGCGCAAGCCCCCCGCGCGGACAAAAAAGGCCCGCGGGGGAGGACCCCGCGGGCCGTGCGGCCTTGCGGCCGATCAGCAGGCTAGAAGTTGATGAACAGGCCCAGGAAGTAGCCGCCGGCCACCGCCGAGCCGATGACGCCGGCCACGTTGGGGCCCATGGCGTGCATCAGGAGGTAGTTGCGCTTGTTGGCTTCCTGGCCCAGGTGGTGCACGATGCGCGCGCTCATGGGCACCGCCGAGACGCCGCTGGCCCCGATCATGGGGTTCAGCGGCTCCTTGCTGAACCTGCTCATGAGCTTGCCCAGCAGCACGCCGCCCACGGTGGAAAAGGCGAAGGCCACCAGGCCCAGGCAGAGCACCAACAGGGTGCGGGGCTCGGCCACCTTCTCCGCCGGCATGCTGGCGCCGATGCCCAGCATCAGCAGGATGGTGATGATGTTGATCAGCTCGTTCTGGGCGGTGTTGGAAAGCCGCTCCACCACGCCGGATTCGCGGAACAGGTTGCCCAGGAACAAAAAGCCCACCAGGGGCGCGCTCTTGGGGATGAGCAGGATGATCAGCAGCATGGCGCAGATGGGGAACAGGATGCGCTCCAGGCGCGAGACCTTGCGCAGCACCGGCTTCATGTAGATGGCCCGCTCCTCCTTGCTGGTCAGGAGCTTGATGATGGGCGGCTGGATGATGCCCACCATGGCCATGTAGGAGTAGGCCGCGGTGGCGGTGATGCCCATGATGTCCGGGGCCAACAGGCCGGTGGTGTAGATGGTGGTGGGGCCGTCAGCGCCGCCGATGATGCCGATGGAGCAGGCCTCCTTGATGGAGAAGCCCCAGTCCGGCACCAGTAGGCCCACGGCCAGCGCGCCCAGGAAGGCCGTGAAGATGCCCAATTGGGCAGCCGCGCCCAAGAGGAACGCCTTGGGGTTGGCGATGAGCGGGCTGAAGTCGGTGAGCGCCCCGATGCCGAAGAAGATGAACTGGGGCAGGATGGTCCACATGTACAGGCCGTATTTCAGGATGATGCCCAGCACGCCGGCCATGCCCGCGGTCATGCCCGGCTCCGGCTGGCTGGTCAGGCCGGCCAGGGGCAGGTTGGCCAGGATCATGCCCGCGCCGATGGGCAGCAGCTCGTAGGGCTCCCACTCCTTCTTGATGGCCAGGTAGATGTAGCCCAGGCCCACCAGGATCATGATGAACTGGGGCAGGGTCAGGTTCATGAAACCCATCTGCACGCCCAGGATCTTCAGGATGCCGTCATGGTACTCGAACCAGTTCATTTCTTGGCCTCCCCGGCGCTCTGCTGGGCGGCCTTGCGCTTCTCGGCTGCCACGAACGCCTTGCCCATGAAATGGGTGAACAGCGCCAGCAGCGACATGATGGTGAAAGTAGTGAGCAGGCCGCCGCCGACAATGCTCCAGGCCTTGCCCCAGTCAATGGGTTCCATTTTATCCTCCCATGAAAAAGGGGTCCCCTCCTGTAGAGGCCCCATAGCTACATTGCGGCTATGATATCGCTATTAAAATACGTCGGCTGATTTTAAAAAGGGTGGCGAGCGCTGTCAAGCCTTAAGGTTAGTCCATTGGAACGGCGTTGCGCCAGGCGGTCTATTCGTCGGTGTCGCTCTGCAACACCGCCAAAAACGCCTTCTGCGGGATGGGCACGTTGCCCACCAGCTTCATGCGCTTCTTGCCTTCCTTCTGCTTCTCCAAAGCTTGCGCTTGCGGCTTACGTCGCCGCCGTAGCACTTGGCGG
>JAZDHW010000118.1:0-29695 GCA_043805555.1 Pseudomonadota bacterium | reverse complement strand
AGAGCCCAGGCCACATGCGCCGAACTGGAAAGTACGCCCAAGAAGTAGGCGTCTTCCAGAGCCATGTTGACCAGCATATTGTCTGGAAGAATTGATTGGTCAAGGAAGGTGAAAAACCGATGCTTCGCTGTTTCCACCGTCGCGATATATCGAGACAGACCAACTAAAGCCGGACGGAACATAGCCCGAGGCTCGCCGAATATCCACCAATTGCTCCGGTAGGCCGAGCGGTTGTTATGGTCCCTTTCAGGCTTCACCCGCTCCAAAACCCACTGATACACCTCTGGGTAACGCTCCTGAACAGCTTTTTCGCTCAAACCAAAGAGGTCAATGGCCATCACATGACGTGGCGTATTGGTGATATCACGTCCATTACGGTACAGGCGGATATGGTTTTTAAGGCCTGAAATCGAACCCAAGCCAATTGCATTAGCTTGGTCTGGAGTAACGATAAAACCAGAGCCAATCAATTGCATCCCACGATTGCTAATACTCTCGTTTGATATGAGTGGATTCGCTGTGGCTAAATTAGCCCCAACCGTCAAATCAGGCTGAATCTTGCCTGTCTTCTCTGCTAGTGCTACGTCAAGCCCAAGGTCGCCATTATTTCTTTCCTCTGTAACGTGGAGCAGCCGTCCAACCAATTCCCCACCCTGCCCAACGGTCATCGAAATCCGCACCGCCGCGCCGTCCGAGGCGTCCACCCAAGGATGATCTGGTATGGCGAAGATAATAGAAAGCGGCTTTTTGGCCGAAAGGTGCTTTTCGATCAATCGTCGGTTGAGAGTTTGGCGCAAACTGTTGGTGGTGATAAAACCAAAGCGCTGAATCTTTCCTTGCCGGACCAATTCCGCGGCCTGGTTCCACCAATAAAGCACGTAGTCGCAAGAACCTGGCACATCGCTGTAGGTCTTGCGGATGGTTTCCGCATAACCATCGCCCATGGCCTGCCGCAGGTGGGCGATGCCCATGAACGGCGGATTGCCCACCACAAAGTCTGCTGCTGGCCACTTGGCCTTGCGCGGATTGATGTAGCGCTCCACCAACACCCGCGCGCTGTCGTCAGGAATGTTCTCGCCCGTCACCGGCGACTTCTTGTAGGTGCGGCCGTCCCAGCGGGTCACCGGCTGCAACGTCTCCGGGTCGAGCACCGGCTCGGTGCGGTCCCAGGCCAACACGGCGTCACGGCATTCGATGCTCTTGAAGTCGCGGATGATGGGCTCGGGCGGGTTGGTCTGGTGGGTGCGGAAATGCCATTGCAGATAGCCGATCCACAGCACCAGCTCGGCAATGGCCGCGGCGCGGGGGTTGATCTCGATGCCCAGGAACTGGTGGGGGTCCACGGTGCGGCCGCTTGCCAGCTCGAAACCGGCCTGGCGATGGCCCAACTGCTCGGCCATGCCCAGCACCTCGCCCTCCAGGCGCTTGAGGTGCTCCAGGCTGACATAAAGGAAGTTGCCGGTGCCGCAGGCCGGGTCCAGGATGCGCACCTCGCACAGGCGGCGGTGGAAGTTGCGCAGCTCGGCCAGGGCCTTTTCCGGGGCGTCCGCGCGGATGTTCTGCGCCACGGCTGCCTGCACGTTCATCCACTCCTTGCGCAGGGGCTCGACAATGGTCGGCAGCACCAGGCGCTCCACATAGGCCCGCGGCGTGTAGTGCGCGCCCAGCTTGTGGCGCTCCACCGGGTCCAGGGCGCGCTCCAACAGGGTGCCGAAGATGGCCGGCTCCACGTACTGCCAGTCGGACTTGGCCGCCTGGCCGAGCAGCCGCACCTGGTCAACGTCCAGGTCCAAGGCCCAGGCCTCGGCAAAGAGGTAGCCGTTGAAGTGCAGGATGTGCTTTTGGAGATAGGACCAGAAGCCGCCGGTCTTCATCTGCTTCCAGAGGTCCTCGGCCATGGGCTTGAAATTGGCCGGCGTGGCTTCCATCTCAGCCAGCATTTTGGCAAAACCTCGGGCAGGGATCAGGCCCACGTCCTCGGCAAACATGGTGAACAGGCAGCGCATCAGGAAAACCGCGGCGTCCTCGGGACGGTGGCCGGCGGCCTCCAGGGACTTGGCCAGCTCGGCCAGGTGGGCGGCGATCTCGCGGGTGACCTTGGCCGCGCGGCGGGAGGGGTCCAGGGCCAGGGGATCGGTCCAGACCAGGCGCAGGCGCTCGCGCAGCTCGGGCCGGCGCAGGTCGTCCAGGCTGATGCGGTGGCTCTGAGGGTCGGGGAAATGGATGTAGGTCCCGCCGGTCATGCTGAACTCGGCGTACAGCTCCAGGCAGTGGCCCACGTCCACCACGACGATGAAGGGCGGGCGGCCCTCCCCGGCCGGCAGGGCGCGCGCGTAGCCCTCGGCCTGGCCCTTGGCCCGCAGCATGACCTCATCCCAGCCGGGCGTGTGGCGCACCGCCGCAGCCTTGCGGCGTTGAGGTCGCTCATTGGCCAGCTCGGCCAGGGGGCGACCCTCATTGCCGTGGGTCGAGATGCCCTGTTTGGACTCGAGCACGAAGCAGCCGCGCTTGTAGAGGTCTATGCGGCCTGGGCTGGTGGTGCCGTCGCGGTTGTCAAATACAACTTGGCGTTCGAAAGCATAAGCCGGGGCGGGGTCATCGGGGCGGGTGGGCTGGGGAGCGTCCACCTTGAGGAGGGCGCAAAGTTCTTTCAGGAAGCTCTGGGAGTTGGCCTGCTCACTGCCGCCGGAAGGCTTCCAGCGTTCAATGAACTTTTCGACGGTGTCCCCCATTACACAGGCCCCCTGCCTCTATGTGCTGCCCTTTAGCCAAACGAGACTAGCACAGGACCTGGGCGCAGCTCAATATTTACCATCCGTGCACTATATTAACCAGGTTCAATTAACCATTAACCCCGATTTAAATCGTGAGACTGGTTTGTTTTCGGGGTTCGTTACAACCCGTTGAGGGGTACTCCCCTGGGAAGTACCTTTTCTGATGCATGCGCTGGGAGGTTGTGGGATTATCTATTTAAAATAACGCACCTATTAATCTGGCGCCAGTCGCGATTAATCCTTGAGGCGTGGCTTCTTTTAGCAGCCTGAAAACCATTAACCGCTGGCATTAACTTAGGCGATACTTGGTGGGCTGGCTAAGTGCACTGGCCATCTATTTTGAAGGCGGGATGCTCACCGCGTGCAATTCCGACGAAGAGCCCATAATCGTGCTCACCCTCCACACCCGTGGCAACCCTCATGGTCCCCTGGCATCAAAGGGCCAGACCCGGCATCGGGCCTGGCCCGAAGTTGGTGGCGTTTTGAGAATGATTCCGGTAGCAGCCCAGTCTTGGGCAGTCAAGGCCCAGCCCTCCGAGCTCACTTCGCTCGGCCTTGACTACCCAAGGCCGGGGTGCCGGGATTGGGACCGCCCCCCTGCCCGGAAGAAAAAGGTTCAGGGCCCTGTGGCGCAACTGGCGGTGGTGCTTAAGCAATACATTATCGAGCCGATTAGTGGACCTTTTTCTTCCGGACAGGGGGCAGCCGGCAAGGGCATGCAATCTCCTCTGCCACCAATTTCGGGACAAACCCTATCGGTTGCTCTGGAAGAATTTTTAACGTCAGTTTATTGGGCTTTTTGTAACGTGTGGGGGATTCGGGAGTTGAGCGACTAACGATAGCGCTCTTTCAGTTCGCGCTTTAAAATCTTTCCTGCCGCCGAGCGCGGAAGGGTGTGCACAAACTCCACAGAGCGCGGCTTCTTGTAGCTGGCCAGGTGCTGTCTGCAAAAGTCGATCACTTCATCCTCGCCCAGGGTGCAACCGGCGCGCAGCACGATCACCGCATGCACCCGCTCGCCCCACATTTGGTCGGGCAGGCCAATCACCGCGGCGTCGGCCACGGCCGGGTGGGTGTAGAGCACCTCCTCCACCTCGCGGGGATAGATGTTCTCCCCGCCGGAGATGATCAGGTCGTGCTGGCGCCCGGCCAGGTAGAGAAAGCCTTCCTCGTCAAGCCAGCCCAGGTCGTGGGTGTGCAGCCAGCCGCCGCGCAGGGTTTGCTGGGTGGCTGCCGGGTCGTCCAGGTAGCCTTCCATGACGTTGGGGCCCTGCACCACCACCTCGCCGATCTGCCCGGCGGGCAGGGGTTGGTCCTCGGCGTCCACCACCCGGATCTCCAGATTGGTGAAGGCGCGCCCCACGCAGTTTTGCCGAGCCGGGCCCTGGCCAGGCTTGAGGGTTGCGATGGCCGCCACGGTTTCGGTCATGCCGTAGGTTTCGCCCAGTTTGGCGTTGGGAAACAGCGCGGCCAGCTTGCGCTTGGTCTCCAGGGGCATGGCCTCGGCCCCGGAGGAGACCGACTCCACGCTGGCGGTGTCAAATCGCCCCAGGTCGGGCACTTGCAGGATGTGGTTCCAGACCGTGGGCGGAAAGGCCATCTTGCTCACCCGCTCTCGGGCCATAGTCTCCAGCACAGCCAAAGGATCGAACCGGGCCATGCTCACCAAGGTGCAGCCCAGGTAGAGGGAGGTGCTGAGCAGGCTGAAAGCGGCCGAATGATAGAGTGGGAAGACCAAGAGCACCCGGTAGCGCTCCTGGAACTCGCTGTCCTGGGCCAGGTTGACGGCGGCCCACAGGCAGTTGCGGTGGCTGAGCATCACGCCCTTGGGCCGGCCGGTGGTGCCGGCGGTGTAGAGGATGCAGGCCAGGTCGTCCTCGGCCACCGGCCCGGGCCAATCGGCGGCCGATTGGGCTGCCAGCAACTGATCGAGGTCGCCGTCGCCGCCCTCGCCGCCGCAGGCCAGCCAGGTCCTGACCCCGGGCAGCGCGGCGCGCACCTGGTCCACCACCGACTGGAACTGGGCCTGATAGATCACTGTCTCGGCCTGGCAATGGTTGATCTGGTAGCGCAGCTCGTCCGGGCTCAGGCGGGTGTTGAGCGGCACCAGGGCCGCGCCCAGCTTGAGCACCGCCGGGTAGGTCTCCAACACGTCACGGCCATTGGCAAACAGAGTGGCCACCCGTCCGCCCCGCCCGACCCCCAGGCCGGCCAGAGCCCCCGCCCGGCGGTTGGCGTTGGCGTTCCACTGGGCAATGGTCCAGCGGCCTTCCTCGCACATGAAGCCCACCTTGTCCGGAAACTTGCGGGCGCAGCGCTCCAGCAGGTAAGGCAAGCTGATCTTCAGCATGACGGCGCATCTCCAGGTTGGCGGGACGCGAATCAGGCTTTGACCGGTTCCGTGAAGCGGCTGCGCAAGAACTCCACCCCGGCCTCCAGGGGCGAGCCGGGCGGGAAGACCGCGCTCACGCCCATCTCCTGGAGCTGGGGTACCTCCTCCTCCAGGATGGTGCCGCCCACCAGCACCAGGATATCCCCCGCGCCGGCCTGGGCCAGGCCGGCCAGCACCTTGCGGCAGATGCTCAGGTGGGCGCCGGAGAGGATGCTCAGCGCCACTACGTCCACCGCCTCCTGCACGGCCGCAGCCACGATTTGCTCCGGCCGCTGGTGCAGGCCGGTGTAGATTACCTCCATGCCGGCGTCGCGGAAGGCCCTGGCGATCACCTTGGCGCCCCGGTCATGGCCGTCAAGGCCGGCCTTGGCCATCAACACCCGGATCTTGCGCACCATGCCCGTAGTCCTTTCCTAATCCTACTAAATCACCACCGGCTCCTGGTAGGGGCCGTAGATGTCCTTGAGGGTGGTCATGATCTCGCCCAGGCTGGCATAAGCCAGCGCGGCCTGGATCAGGGCCGGCATCAGGTTGGCCCCGGCCGCGGCCTGGCGGCGCAGGTCGTCCAGGGCGGCCTGCACCGCGTGCGCGCTGCGCTCGGTGCGCACCTGAGTGAGCCGCGCCACCTGGTGCTCGGCCATGGCCGGGTCGTGGCGGTGAACCCGCAGCTTGGGCTTGCGGGCCTGGGGATCCACGAACTTGTTGACCCCCACCACCACCCGGCGGCCGTCCTGCTCCTCGCGGGCCATGCGATAGGCCTGGTCGGCGATGCAGGTCTGCATGTAGCCCGCGCTGATGGCGGCAAGGGCCCCGCCCTGCTTGTCCACTTCGTCCATCACCTTGACGATGCCCTGCTCCAGCTCCTCGGTCAGGGCCTCCACGTAGTAGGAGCCGCCCAGGGGATCGACGGTTTTGGTGACGCCGGTTTCATAGGCGCAGATCTGTTGGGTGCGCAGGGCCAGGCGGGCAGTCTCCTCGGTGGGGATGGCGAAAGGTTCGTCCATGGCCGGGTGCAACATGCCTTGCACCCCGCCCAGCACGTTGGCCAGTAGGCCGTAGGCCCCGCGGATGAGGTTGTTTTCCGGCTCCTGGGCCCGGTAGAAGCCACCGCCCACGGTGCCGGTGAAGCGCAGCAGTTGCGAGGCCGGGTCCGCGGCTCCGAAGCGCTCCTTCATGATGCGGGCCCAGAGGCGGCGGGCGGCGCGGTAGCGGGCGGCCTCCTCGAAGATCTGGGTGCCGGTAGAGAAGAAGAAGCTGATCCGGGACGCGAACTGGTCCACGTCGAGCCCGCGTTTGAGCGCGTGCTCGATGTAGGTGGCCGCGTTGGCAAAGGCGAAGCCGGCCTCCTGCACCATGGAGGCCCCGGCCTCGCGCATGATGATGCCGCGGATGTTGAAGGGGTAGAACTTGGGCAGGTTGCGGGCGCAGAACTCCACCACGTCGGTGGTGAGCTTCAACGCCCCCTCCATGCCCAGCACCCACATGCCGCGGGAGACGTATTCGCAGAGCATGTCGTTGGACAGGGTGCCGGCCAGCTTCTGCGGCGCGATGCCCTGCTTCTGGGCCAGGGCCACGTACATGGCCAGGATCACCGCGGCCGGGGCGTTGATGTTGAAGGAGCTGATCAGCGAGGCCACCGGCAGGTCCTGGTAGAGCAGCTCCAGGTCGGCCAGGCTGTCGATGGCCACCCCCAGGCGGCCCACCTCGTCCGCGGCCAGGGGGTCGTCGGAGTCCAGGCCCATCTGGGTGGGCAGGTCGAAGGCGCAGGCCACGCCGTGGTTGCCCTGCTCCAGCAAAAACTTCCAGCGCCGGTTGGTGTCCTGGGCCGAACCGAAGCCCGCGTACAGGCGCATGGCCCAGGGCCGCACCCGGTACATGGCCGGGTAGACCCCGCGGGTGAAGGGGTACTGGCCCGGCAGCCCGATCTGGCTGCGGTAGTCGATGCCGGCGGTGTCCAGGGGGGTGTAGACAACCTGGAGCGGCTGGCCCAGGTCGCCTGTCACCGGGGCCATCTCATCCAGCTTGTGGGCCTGGCGCCAGGCGGCCAGCTCCCGGCCCAACTCGTCCCATTCGTGGTTGGCCATGTTTGCCTCCCCTTTAGCCCAACTCGGCCGCGCGGGCCTGCAGCTCGGCGCGGAACCCGGGATGGGCGATGCCGGCCAGGGCGCGGGCCCGCTCGCCCAGGGATTTGCCCCACAGGTCGGCCACCCCGTACTCGGTGATCACGTACTGCACGCAGTGGCGGGGGGTGGTGACGGCCGAACCCGGCGGCAGCGTCGCGGCGATGCGCGAAATCTTGTCGCCGGGGGTGGTGGAGGGCAGCGCGATGATGGAGACGCCCCCTTCGGAGAGCAGGGCCCCCTGCAGGAAGTCGAAGCTGCCCCCCACCGCGCTGAACTGCTCGCCGCGCACGGTCTCGGCGTTGACCTGGCCGCAGAGGTCGATCTCCAGGGCCGAGAGCACTGAGCAGAAATGCGGGCGCGCGCCGGCGGCCAGGGGGTTGATCACCTCCGGCAGCGGCCGTCCCTCCACCAGGGGGTTGGCATGCACGAAGTCAAAGACCGCGGGCCCGCCCAGGATCTCGGTGACGGTGATGGCCGGGCCGTGGGCGGTGTCCAGGGCCCCGGCCCGGTGCAGGTCCACCATGCGGTCCATGCCCATGGCGAATAGGCGCAGGCCGCGCTTGGCGGCCAGGCGTTGCAGGATGGCCTCCGGGATGGCGCCCAGGCCGATCTGCACCGTGGCCCCGTCTGGGATGAGCGCCGCGGCCAGCTCGCCGATGGCGCTCTCGCGTGGCCCCGGCGCCTCGCCGGCCGGGAAGACCACCAGGTCTCGGTCAGACTCCACCAGGTAGTCGATCTCCTCCAAATGCAGATAGCTAGGCCCCAGCACCCGGGGCATGCGCTGATTAACCTCGGCGATGACGATATCCGCGCCCAGGGCCAGGGGCAGGGAGTGGCCGATGGAGACCCCCAGGCTGCAACGCCCCTCGGCGTCGGGCGGGGCAACCTGGATCAGGGCTGCCCGCACCGGCCAGGGCCCGCCGGGCCCGAAGACCCGCACCGCGTCGCCCTGGCGCATGGGGATGTATTTGACCTGGCCAGTCTTCAGCAGGGCCCGGATGGCCGGGGCGCACTGCCAGGTGCGGAAACTGAAGGCGCCCGCCAGCTTGGGGTCCAGGAAAGGGTAGACCACCTGCAACCCGCTGACGATCTCCAGGCCCCTGAGCCGGCTGGCGTCGGCGCACAGGGCCTCCACCAGGGTCAAGGGCAGGCCGCAGCACAGCGGCAGGCAGATGCGGTCCTCGGGGCCCAGGGTCGCCACGGCCGCGGCCGCGGTCACCCGGCGGGCCAATCCCCGGCGTCTCATGCCACGGCCTCCCCCAGGGGCACCGCTCCCAGTCCGGTCACCGCCAGCTTGCCGTCGGCTTTGGTGATGCCCAGGCGCACCATGAGGCGCGTCCCGCCGGGCTCCTCCTGCACGCCCTCCACGCTGCCGCCCAGGCTGATGCTGTCGCCGGGCAGGATGGGGGCCAGGAAGCGCACCTCCAGCAGGCGGCCGGCCCGGGCCCAGGCCAGGCCGAAGTTAGCCATCATCAGCTCGTGCAAGAAGGCCAGGGACATGGGTCCGTGGGCGATGGTGCTCTTGAAGCGCGAGCCGGCGGCATATTCCGGGTCCACATGCAGGCAGTTGAAGTCGCCGGACAACTCGGCCCAGCCGTTGATGCGGGCCTGGTCGATCTGTTTGCTGATGGCCGGCAGGGCGTTGCCGGTTTGGAAGGTCTGGGACACGGTTCCCTCCTGGGGGTTCATTTGGGCCATATGGCGAACAGACGCACCCGGCAGACCGGCTGGTCCGCCTGGTTGCGGGCCTGGATCAGGAAGCTGACCCGCAGGTGGCCGCGGTCGTCTACATAGTGCTCAAAAACGCTGGCCTGGACCTCCAGCACGTCGCCCACTTTGGCCAACCCCTGGTTCTCGAACTCCTGCTGGGCCAGCACCCCGCCCGAGGGCATGGTGTGATCCTGCAGGTAGGAGAGCCGGGCGTAGACCGCGGCCAGGCCGGGCGGGGCGATGGCCTGGCCGGCGGGCTGCTGGTACAGGGGGTGGTGGTCGCCCACCACGGCCAGGTAGCGCGCCACCAGCTCCGGGGTGATGGCAAAGGGCAGGGGCCGGAAGCGGCGGCCCAGCTTCAGCTCGGCAAAGGTGAGTTCCGGTTTAGTCTCGGGCATGGCGTCCATCTCCGGCCGGGGCGGTTAGGCGCTAAAGGTGAGCTGGACCGGCCCCTGGAACAGGACCTGCCCGTCGGAGCGCTGGCACAGTGCGCTCAGCACCGGGGCCGGGCCGGCCTCCAGCACCGTGAAGCGGGTGACCAGCACCGTCCGACTCTCGGGCCAGGCCTGGCCCTGGACCTGGCCCGCCTCCAGGCCCAGGCCCGCCGGCAGGGGCCAGCTCTTTTCCAGGGCCGCGCGGATCACCGCGGCCACGACCGCCTCGCCGCCGGCCGGGCCCTGGCCCGGCTGCCACAGATAGATAGACGGGGGTATCTCCAGGCTGGCCGGCAGCGCGGCAGCGGTCAGGGGGGCCGGGTGGCGATGGCGCACCGGACCGCTACGGGTGGTATGGCCCAATAGCTCGCGACCACAGACCTCCTCCGCCCGCCGCGAGAGTTGGATGGCGTCGTTCAGGTCCACTCCGGAGGCCACCCCAATCTCATTGAGCATCACCAGCAGATCCTCGGTGCAGGTGTTGCCGGTCAGCCCATAGTGGTACTTGGGCCGGTTGGTGGCCGGCTGGCCGCCAATGCCGCCCAGGGAGCTGTCGTGATAGCGCACGCCTTCCTGCAAAGCGGCAAGGGAGTTAGCGATACCCATGCCGCGGGTGTCGTGGAAGTGTGCAATGAATTCCACTTCGGGGAAGCGCGCCCGGGCCTCTTGGTACACCTGGCGCACCTGGATGGGATTGGCCTCGCCGGTGGTGTCGCCCAGCATGATGTAGCTGGCGCCCTGCTCCAGGTACCAGTCAGTTAATTCAAGCACCCGGGACAGGGGCACCTCGCCGGACAGCGGGCAGCCGAAGGAGGTGCCGATGCAGCCGATCACCTTGAGCCCGGCGGCGTTGGCCCGGCGTACGATCTGGGCCAGGGGCGGTTTCGCCTCGGCCATAGTGCGCTCCAGGTTGGCCAGCAGGTGATCCTCGCTGGCAGAGATGATGGCCGTGATCTCCTGCACGCCATAGCCGGCCTGGCAGCAGTCCAGCAGCCGGTCCAGGGCCTTTTCGTTGGGCACGATGGCGATATAGCTAACGTCGTCGGGCCGGGGCACGCCTTTTAGCACCTCCACCGCGTCCGCAAACTGCTTGACCAGCTTTGGCGAGGAGAACGAGGTGACCTCAATGCGCTTGATCCCGATGCGGGCCATCTGGGCGATCATCTGGATCTTGACGTCGGTGGAAATGAACTGGGCCTCGCCCTGGATGCCATCCCTGGCCCAGCACTCGCAAATCTGAATCCGTTCGGGAATCGCCGACATGTGATCTCTCCTCCAGAGCCGCGGTGGAATTGACCGCCTCCCAGGGGAGGCTGACCAGAGTTTAGGAAGCGTCTAATTAATTGTCAACAATATAGTTTGCAAAATAAACCTGATAATAAAAATAAATTGTTGACAATATGGACTGGCGCAAGTTATCAAATACCTACGCTCACCAAATGGACCCGAGGAGGAGGAAGAACATGAGGGCAAAAACGCTTTGCTTGAGAGGCCTATGGTTGGGGATGGCTGTACTGGCGATCACCCTGTTGGTCCAGGGACCGGCCTGGGCTGCTGCCCGCACCCTTCGCTTCCAGGTCAACTACGCCGGCACCAGTCACGGCGGCGATAGCATGAAGCATTTCGCCCAGCAGGTTGCCCAGGAGAGCAAGGGGGAGCTGGAGTGCCAGTTGTTCTGGGAAGGTCAGGCGCTTAAGACCGGCGAGGCCTTCTCGGCTATGCAGAAAGGCATGGTCGACGGCCTCTATTCGGCCCTGCTATATTATGGTGGTGTGGTCAAGGAGGCCCACTGGGAGTGGTTACCCTTTGCCTGGGACAACCCGGACCAGGTAGTGGAGTTGTATTACAAGCATGGCCTGCTGAAGATCATGGAGGAGGCCCTGGCCGGCCACGGGGTGAAGTACCTGGCGGCCATCCCCATGGGAACCTTGGGCTTTTTGACCAAGTTCCCGGTTCAGACCCTAGCGGATTTCAAGGGTAAGAAGATTCGGGGCGCCGGGCCCCAGGCCACCGTGGTGCAGCTGTTGGGGGCGTCGCCGGTCTCCCTATCGGCGGCTGAGCAATACACCGCCCTGCAGCGGGGGACCATCGACGGGTCCATCTATCCTTTTTATACGATTGGGGCTTACAAGTTCTATGAAGTAGTGGATTATGTAGTCACCCCAGGCGTCTACTCGCCGTGCGTCATCGATCTCACCATGAACCAGAAGACCTGGGATGGACTGTCGGCCCCGCAGAAGGAGGCCGTGGCCCGTGCGGCGTACAACACCGTGCAGTGGGCCTCCCGGCAGAACGAGAAGTGGGACGAGGAAGGCCTGGCCGTCTGCCGGGAGCATAAGGTGCATATCAACAAGATTGCCAAGGCAGAGATGCACAAGCTGCGTAGCGCCACCGCCCCCATGTGGGACCAGGTGGCCGAGCGCAGCCCGCTTTCTGCCAAGGCAGTGCAAACCATTCAGGATTTTTGGCTCCAGCAACGCAAGTGATGCCAATGGGGCCGGCTGCCCGGCGCGGGTGCCGGCCCCCTCCGCGGAGTATAGGAATGTCCACCAACGGTAAAACCACGGCCTCCCAGGTTGAGTTGGCCAAAGTCCTGCAGGGATTGCGCAGGGATATCTACTCGGGTCTGCGCCTGCCCCGCGAACGCCTGGTGGAGGCGGATCTGGCCGAGACCTTCTCGGTCAACCGGCTGGTGATCCGCCAGGCCCTGAACCAGTTGGCCAATGAAGGCCTGGTGTTGGTGGAGCCCTACCGTGGGGCCTCGGTGGCTGAGATCTCCCTTGACCAGATACTGGAGAGCTATCAGGTGGTGGCCATGTTGGAAGGCTGTGCTGCCATGCTGGCGGTGAAGCATCTGGAGCCGGCGGACCTCATGCACATCGATGCCAACCTTGCCCGCCAGGAGAGCCTGGACGCCGGGGATATACAGAACTGGCAGGAACTTAACCACCAGTTCCACCGCATCATCAACTACAAGTGCGGCAACTCCCGGCTGGTGCACCTGATCCACGAGAACTGCCGTTTCACCAGTTACTGGTTCATCGTGCTCTCGGTGCCCGGCCGCATCACCACAAACATCCAGGAGCATCGAGGCATCCTGGAATCCCTGCGCGCGGCCCGTGGCGACGAAGCGCGGCATCGGGTGGAGGAGCATATTCTGGGTGCTGGGATATATCTGGTTGATTATCTGCGTAAAAACATGCCGGTCGGCCTGTGGCAAGGCCGTGGCTAGGTGCTAAGGGACAATTTTTTTGACCTTCATTGTTAACAATTTAGATGACAATAATGTTGCGCTGTTTGGCCATCTGCTGTGATGCGGGCAGTGTCACAAGGTCGGGAGAAATAAATGGACAGCTACCTCAGCGATGAGCATCGGATATTCCAGCAGCAGTTCCGCCGCTTCTGCCAAAAAGAGATCGCGCCCTTGGTGGAGGAGGCCGAGCGCAGCCAGGCCTTTCCCAAGCACCTGTTCTCCTTGATGGGCGGCATGGGTTTTCTGTGCATCCGTTACCCGGAGGCTTTTGGCGGGGCCGGTGCTGACAAGATAACCGACGTGCTCCTGCGCGAGGAACTCTCGCGGGTGTGCCAGGGCATCGCCACTGCGTGGTCGGGTCACAGCCACTTGGCCACCTTCCCCATCTACAAGTGGGGCACCACCCAGCAGCAGGAGCACTACCTGGTGCCTGCCATCCAGGGAGCCAAGATCGGCGCCTTCGCCCTGACCGAGCCGGACGCGGGCTCGGACACCAAGGCCCTGCGCACCCAGGCCGAGCTTCTGGGTGGCCGCTACCGGCTCAATGGCAGCAAGACCTTCATCACCAACGCGCCCATAGCCGACTATTTCCTGGTCGCAGCCTACACCGACCGCTCCCGGGGATACCACGGCATCAGCCTGTTCGTGGTGGATGCCGACACGCCGGGGCTGTCGGTGCGCAAGCTGGACAAGGAGGGTATCCGCTCCTCGGACACCGGCGAGGTGGTTTTCGACAACTGTGAGCTTGGCCCGGAGAGCCTCCTGGGCGGCCGGGAGGGCACCTTTAACCTGATCATGGAAACCCTGAGCGAGGGCCGGGTGGGAGTAGCGGCCAACATGGTGGGCGTGGCCCAGGCCGCCTATGAGGCGGCCTTGCGCTATGCCAAGGAACGCAGCCAATTCGGCCAGCCCATCGGCAAATTCCAGGCCATCAGCCACAAACTGGCCGACATGCACACCAATATCCGGGCTGCCCGGCTCATGGTCCTGGCTGCCGCTCGCCTGATCGACCAGGGCCGGCCCTGCATCCTTGAGGCAAGCACCTGCAAGCTCTTCGCCTCCGAGACAGCGGTGAGCGTGGCCCGGGAGGCCATTCAGATCCATGGCGGCTATGGGATCATGAGCGAGTTTCCGGTGTTCCGCTACCTGCGCGACGCCCTGGTCTACACCATCGGCGAGGGCACCTCCGAGATTCAGCGCAACATCATCGCCAAGCAGATCGGGCTTTAGGCGCCACCTGCCAAGCTGAAGGAAATCCGCCATGCCGGCCGCGAACCAAATGCTGCTCAGTGACCTGGCCGAGAAGAACGCCATCTATAGCCCCGCCAAGTCTTTTCTGGTGGAGGGCCAGCGCCGGATCACCTTCGCCGAGTTCCATGCCCGCACCGACGCCTTGGCCACCGGCCTGCAGGCGCGCGGGCTCCGGCCCGGCCAGCGGGTGGCGGTGCTCAACCACAACTCCATCACGCTGATCGAGGTTTATATCGGGGCCATGAAGGCCGGCGGGGCGGCCCTGCCCCTCAACGTGTTGTTGAGCCCAGCCGAGCTGGCCGCCATCCTGGCCGATGCCGACCCCTCCTTCCTCATCGCAGGCCACGCCTATCTGGCAAAGCTGGACCTGCCCGCCCTGGCCGCGGCGGGAGTGCAGGTTTTCGACCTGGACGGCCGGCATCCGGATTGCGCGGCCTTCGCCGATCTCTTCGCAGACCCAGGCCCCCCGACTGACCCCGCTGTCAGCGACGATGATCTGGCCCTGCTCATCTACACCAGCGGCACCACCGCTGAGCCCAAGGGGGTGATGCTCAGCCACCGCAACCTGATCTGCGACGCCTGGGCCACCTGCGTGGCGCGGCGCCTGTCTCGCCAGGAGATCAGTCTGGTCACCGCACCCCTGTATCAGTCCGGCGCCCTGGGCAGCCTGTTGGGCAACCTGCTGCGCGGTAACACCATCGTGCTGCTCAACGGCTTCGATCCCGAAGCGGTGCTGGCGGCCATGGAACGCGAACGGGTGACCAACGTGCTGTTCGTGCCGGTCATGCTGCTGAAGCTTATGCAATACCCCCACCTGGACCACTTCGACCTGAGCAGCATGCGCACGGTGATCTACGGCGCGGCGCCCATGCCACCGGAGCTGCTGAAAAAGGCCCTGACCCGCTTCGGCTGGGAGTTTATGGGCGCCTGTGGGGCCACCGAGACCGCCCCGGCCTACATCGCCTTTCTGGACCGCGAGGACCACGTGCTGGACGGGGACCCGGAAAAGGAGCGGCGGCTGGCCTCCATCGGCAAGGAGGGCATCAACGCACGGGTGCGCATCGTCGACCCCCACGACCGCCAGCTGCCGCCGGGTGAGGTGGGCGAGATCGTTGTTCGCGGGCCGCACATCATGCAAGGCTATTGGCGTAGGCCCGCGGAGACGGCCGAGGCCCTGCGCGGCGGCTGGTACCACACCGGCGACCTGGGCCGGATGGACAGCGACGGCTACATCTTCATCGTCGACCGCAAGAAGGACATGATCATCAGCGGCGGCTACAACGTCTACTCCCGCGAGATAGAAAGCGCCCTGGCCCGGCACCCATCGGTGCTGGAGTCGGCCGTGGTGGGGGTGCCCCACGAGGTGTGGGGCGAAAGCCCGCGCGCCTTCGTGGTGCTGCATCCCGCCGCGCCGCCCCTGAGCGAAGAGGCGCTGATGACCTTCCTGCGCCAATACCTGGCCCCCTTCAAGCTGCCCCGGGCCGGGATCCGTTTCGTGGCCAGCCTGCCCCGCAACGCCTCGGGCAAGGTGCTCAAACGGCTCTTGCGCGGCAACCAAGGAGAGGATGAGGCATGAACCAGCCCAGGTCCGGCTTGCGCAGGGTGCTGGCGGTCGTGGACCGCATCAGCTTCTGGACGGCCAAGGTTTCCAGCTGGTTGATCATCATCATGGTGATCATCCTGATGCGGGAGGTGATCGGCCGCTATTTCTTTGGCGCGCCGACCAACTGGGCCAACGAATTCAACGAGAACCTCCTATGCTGGCTCACCATGCTGGGCGGGGCCTACTGTGTCAGCACCGACTCCCACATCCGGGTGGACATCGTGTGGTGGAGCATGACCATGCACCGGCGCGCCGCGGTGGAGCTCATCACCGCCGCCGTGCCCCTGGGCTTCATGGGCGTGGTCATCTGGCTGGGCAGCCTGGAGACCTGGGAGGCCTTGCTCCAGGACAAGCGCTCCATGAGCGTGCTGGCCCTGCCCCAGTGGCCCAGCCTGCTGGCGGTGACCCTGGGCACGGTGCTGATGCTGATCCAATGGCTGGCTCGCATGATCCGCAACGTGATCCAGTTGCACACCGGCGAAAACGAGCACCCGCCCATCCTGGATTTGGTGGATTGAGGGAGGTCGCCCCATGCTCAGCCTAACGGCCATCTTCACCCTGGTCGGTCTGATGTTCCTGCTGCTGGCCCTGGGGATGCCCATCGTCTTCGCCTTGGGCGGAGTCTCCATCATCGGGGTGTTGTGGCTCATGGGACCCACTGGCCTGTATATGATCTTCGCCACCGCCTACGGCGAGGTGACCAACTACCTTCTGATCGCGGTGCCGCTTTACATCTTCATGGCCAACATGCTGGGCTCCAGTAACCTGGCCGACGATCTCTACCAGACCGTGTATTGCTGGTTGGGCAGACTGCGGGGCGGGCTGGCCATGGGCACCGTCATCATCTGCGCGCTGTTCGCCGCCATGGCCGGCATCTCATCGGTGGCCACGGTGTCCATGGGTCTGATCGCCCTGCCTTCCATGCTCAAACGCGGTTACCAAAAAGACATCTCGGTGGGCTCCATCTCGGCCGGCGGAGCCTTGGGCATCCTGATTCCTCCCAGCATCATCATGATCATTTACGGCTCCATCGCCGAGGTCTCCGTCGGCCAACTTTTCATGGGCGGGGTAATCCCGGGCATCCTGCTCACCGTCCTGTTCGTGCTCTACGTCGGCATACGTTGCTGGCTGCAGCCTGAACTGGGGCCGCCCATCCAGGAACCTTTGGTCTTGGGCGACAAGTTGCGGGCCCTGCGCGGGGTCATCATGCCCCTGCTGTTGATCATGGCCGTGCTGGGCGTGATCTACCTGGGCATCTGCACCCCCACCGAGGCCGCGGCCATCGGCGCGGCGGGGGCCATGCTGAGCAGCCTGGTCTACGGCAAGCTGACCTTGAAGAACGTCAGCCAGGCCCTGATGCGCACCCTGCGGCTCAACTCCATGGTGCTGTGGATCATGATCGGGGCGGTGGCCTTCTCGCATCTCATGTCCCTGGCCGGCCTGCACATCCATACCCAGGACTTCATGAACTCCCTGCACGCCGACCCCTGGGTGATCATGGCCGTGATGCAGCTGGTCTATTTCTTCCTGGGCATGTTCCTGGATCCGGCCGGCATCATCATGATCACCACCCCGGTTTTCGCGCCCATCGTGAAGCACCTGGGCTTTGATCCGGTCTGGTTCGGGGTGTTGTTCGTCATCAACATGGAGATGGCCTACCTGACCCCGCCATTCGGCTTCAACCTGTTCATCATGAAGGGCATCGTGCCCTCCAGCATCAGCATGGGCGACATCTACCGCTCGGTGATCCCCTTCGTGCTGGTGCAGGCCCTGTGCCTGGTCATCTGCATCATCTTCCCCCAGCTTGTGCTCTGGATGCCTCAACACATGGTGGTCAAATGAGCCAGGACAGCTCATCCCCGCACCCCGGCGCCCTGGCCGGCGTGAAGGTTCTGGATCTCGCCCAACTCATCACCGGACCCTGGTGCGCCAGCCTGCTGGGCGACCTGGGGGCCGAGGTGATCAAGATCGAAAGCCCGCGCGTTGGCGAAGCCCTGCGCCACATCGGGCCGCGGGTGGGCGGCGAGGCTGTGCTCTTCCTGGCCGTCAACCGCAACAAGCGCTCCCTCACCCTGGACCTGTCGCGCCCGGCCGGGCGCGCGGTGCTGGGGCGGCTGCTGGCGGGCAGCGACGTGCTGATCCAGAACTTCCGCCCGGACGTGCGCCAGGCCTATGGCCTGGACTACCAGGACCTGGCGGAAAAACACCCCCACCTGATCTGCCTCAACGTGTCGGCCTTTGGCGAACAGGGTCCCTATCGCCTCAAGCCGGGCACCGATCACGTGTTCCAGGGCTTGAGCGGGCTGATGAGCATCTCCGGCCAGCCGGGGCAGGGACCCTTGCGGGTGGGCGCGCCGGTGGCGGACATGACCGCCGCCCTGCTGGCCTGCCAGGGGGTGCTGGCCGCGCTGCTCTTTCGCCAGCGCAGCGGCCGAGGCCAGGAGGTGAAGGTGAATCTGCTGGACGCGGCCATGAGCCTGCAGCAGACCACTATCACCGAGTACCTGCTCACCGGCCGTCAGCAGGCGCCCACCGGCAACTCCAGCCCCTTCGCCAGCCCGGTGGGCATGTTCTCCACCGCCGACGGCCAGGTGAACCTGGCCGCGTTCAATGACAAGTTCTGGCGGGCCCTGTGCCGGGCTCTGGCGCTGGAGCCGCTGCTGGACGACCCGCGCTTTGCCGGCCCGGCCCAGCGCATCACCAACCGGGAGGCTTTGGAAGCCATCCTGGCCGAGCGCCTGCGCCAGCAACCCACCGCCCACTGGCTGGCGGTGCTGGAGGCGGCCGACGTGCCCTGCGGCCCGGTGCACGACTACCCGGCCCTGTTCGCCGACCCCCAGGTGCAGGCCAACGGCCTGACCCGGCGGCTGGAACACCCGGAGCTGGGCGCGGTGGCCACCTTGGGCCATCCGCTGCGGTTCGGGCTCTGCCCGGCCCGGGAGGGTGCGGCCGCGCCCAGCCTGGGCCAGGACAACCAGCGCATATTGGCCGACCTGGGCTTGTCGGCCCAGGAAATAGAAGAGCTGAAGCAACAAGGGATCATCTGACAACGAGGTGCCGGCTTATGAGCATGATGCAGGAAGCAGTGATCGTCGATGGCGCCAGACTCCCGGTGGCCCGGGGCGGGGCGGGCGGAGCCCTGTGCCTGGTGCCGGCTGAGAAGTTCGGGGCCCATCTGCTGCGCGAACTGGTGGCCCGCAGCGGGATTGACCCGCAAAGCGTGGACGAGGTGGTGCTGGGCAACGTCATGGGGGCCTATCTCTGCTTCACCCGCCTGTGCCTGCTGGAGGCGGGTCTGCCCCAGGAGGTGCCGGGTTACGCCCTGGACCGCAACTGCGCCTCGGGCCTGCAGGCCATCGCCAACGCCTCCCAGGCCATCCGCTGCGGCGAGGCCGAGCTGATAATTGCCGGCGGTGTGGACTCCATGACCCGCCAGCCCTGGTTCGTGGAAAAGCCAGCCGAGGGCTTCCCCCGCGGGGCGTTGCAGCCGCGGGTGCTGGCCGGTGGGCGCATCACCGCCCCGGAGCGCTTCGGAGGCTATAGCATGGGCGAGACGGCCGAGAACCTGGCTGAGCGCCAGGGCATAAGCCGCGCGGACCAGGAGGCGCTGGCCCGCGAGAGCCACCGCCGCGCCCGCCAGGCCTGGGCCGAAGGCCGCTTCGCTGAAGAGGTCATCCCCATCAGTGTGCCCCGGCCCAAGGGTGCGCCGGTGCTTTTCGCCCGCGACGAGACCATCCGCGAGGAAGAGCAGCTGGAGCGCATGCCCAAGCTGCCCACAATCTTCCGCGAGGGCGGGACGGTCACCGCCGCCACCTCCTCGCCGGTCAGCGACGGGGCCGCGGCGGTGGTGATGATGTCGGCCCGCCGAGCCCAAGCCCTGGGCAAGAAATCCATCGTGCGCGTGGTCGCCACGGCCTCGGCCGGGGTGGACCCGGCCGTTATGGGCTGGGGCCCGGTGCCGGCGGTGCGCAAGGTGCTCGACCTGGCCGGCCTCACGGTGGCCGACCTGGGCCTGGCGGAGTTCAACGAAGCCTTCGCCGCCCAGGCCCTGGCCTGTTACCGCGAGCTGGGCCTGGATATGGCCAAGGTCAACGTCAACGGCGGGGGCATGGCCCTGGGCCACCCCATCGGCGCCACCGGCGCGCGCCTGACCGTCACCCTGATGTACGAGATGCGCAGGCGGGGAGTCCGCTACGGCCTGGCCACCATGTGCGTGGGCGGCGGCCAGGGCACGGCGGTGATCTACGAACTGGTGGAGTGAAGCCCCATGTGGCGCATGAACCTGGGCGGCGCCCTGGCGCGCAGTGCCGCCAAATACCCGGCCAAGGAGGCGGTGCGCGACCAGAGTGGCGGCCTCACCTACGCCGTTTTCAACCGCCGGGTCAACCGTCTGGCCCATGGCCTCAGGGGCCTGGGCTTGGAGAAAGGCCAGCGCCTGGCCACGCTCAGTCCCAACTGCCTGGAGCTGATGGAGCTGTTTTTCGCCTGCCTCAAGCTGGGGGTGGTGCCCTGTCCCCTGGACACCCGGGCCACCCTGGCCGACCACCAGGGCATGCTGGCCCTGGTGGACCCTCGCGGCCTGGCCTTTCATCCCGGCCAGGCCGCGCGGGCGGCCGAACTGCGCGCCGGCCTGGAGCGTGACGCCCTGGCCATCGCCCTGGCAGAGCAGGGCTTGGCCGGCGCGCCGGCGGTGGCCGAGCTGCTGGGCGGCGAGAGCGAGGTCTGCGCCGAGGTGGATGTCGTCGAGGACGACCTGGCCTTCATCCTGTTCACCGGCGGCACCACCGGCACCCCCAAGGGCGTGGAACTGACCCACGCCAACCTGATCTGGAACGCCATCAACGTCATCGCCGAGAACCGCAGCCCCTCGCCCGAAGCCCGCATCTGCTACCCCATGCAGATCTACCATTCCGGCGCCCTGAGCCGTTTTTTGGCCACCATCTTTGCCGGCGGCACCTTCATCGGCCTGGCCAAGTTCGAAGCCGCCGACTACCTGGACGCCCTGGAGCGGGAGGGCGGCACCTTCGTGGTGGGGAACCAGGCCATCTGGCAGATGCTTCTTGGCGAAAACGCGAAGCGCCGCCGCCGGCTGGAGAGCGTGACCGGCTGGCTGCATGCCCAGGGTGACATCACGGTGGAAATGCGCGAGCAGATCGGCGCGGAGCTGTTCCCCAACGCCGGCATGTACGCCAGCTACGCCCTGACCGAAGCCAGTCCGGGAGTGACGGTGCTCAAGCCCGCGGACCGGCCCCAGGAATGGCCAAGCCTGGGCCGCGGCTACATGAGCCTGGAGGTGCGGGTGGCCGATCCCGAGGACCGGCCGCTGCCCGTTGGCCAGGTGGGTCAGATCCTGGTGCGCGGACCCAACGTGATGCGCGGTTATCACCGCGACCCCCAGGCCACCGCCCAGGCCCTGGCCGGCGGTTGGCTGCACACCGGCGACCTAGCCCGAGCCGACGAGCAGGGCTTCCTCTACTTTGCCGACCGCCTCAAGGACATGATCAAGAGCGGGGGGTTGAACGTCTACACCCGCGAGGTGGAGGAGGTCATCGCCCGCCACCCCCGGGTGGCCGAAGTAGCGGTTATCGGAGTGCCGCATCCGCGCTGGGGTGAGAGCGTGCGCGCGGTGGTGGTGCCCACCCCCGGTCCGGTTGTGGCGCCTCGGGAGATCATCGAATTTTGCCGGGACCGCCTGGCCGGCTACAAAAAACCCACCTCGGTGGTCTTCACCGACGGCCTGCCCAAAGACTCCTTTGGCGGCAAGGTGAAACGCAACCTGTTGCGCGCCCGGTTCGGCCAGCCCGAACCGGAGACAACCCACAATGGAGACTGACATGAGCGAAATCAAGACCGTGGCCGTGCTGGGCCTGGGCATCATGGGCGCCGGCATCGCCCAGGTGGTGGCCAGCAGCGGCTTCAACGTCGTGGGCGTGGACGTGAACGAAGCGGCCCTGGACAAGGCCCAGCAGGTGATGGCCACCAGCCTCAATCGCCTGGCAGCCAAGGACAAGCTGCCGGAATCGCCGGAGACGATCATGGAGCGGGTGGGCTGGCATACCGACCTGGCCCGGGTGGAGCAAGCTGATTTCCTCATCGAGACCGTCTCGGAGATCATGGAGCTGAAACTGGATATCCTGGCCCGAGTCGACCGCCTCTGCCCGCCCCAGGTGATCTTCGCCAGCAATACTTCACAATTCTCCATCACCGCCCTGGCCGCAGCTACACAGCGCCCAACCAACTTAATCGGCATGCACTGGTTCAACCCGGCCCCCATCATGCCGCTCATCGAGGTGGTGCGCGCGTTGGAGACCAGTGACGAGACGTTGGCCGCCACCCTGGCGGTGTGCGAGCGCCTGGGCAAACAGACCGTGGTCTGCCAGAAGGACACCGTGGGCTTCATCACCACCCGCATGCTTTCCCTGTGGGGGGCCGAGGCTGCCCGCATCCTGGAAGAGGGCATCGCCACGGTGGAGGACATCGACCGGGCCTGCCGCCTGGCCTTCGGCCACCCCATGGGCCCCTTCACCCTCAGCGACATGTCCGGCCTGGATACCGGCCTGCGGGTGCGCCAGAACCTCTTCGAGGCCTATGGCGAGCGCTACCGCCCCACCGCCACCTTGCGCAACCTGGTCAAGGCCGGCCATCTGGGGCGCAAGACTGGCCGCGGCTACTACGACTACGCGGGGGACAAGAAATGATCGGCTTCACCCTCAGCGAGGAACAGCGCATGTTCCGCAAGACCGCGCACGACTTCGCGCAGAAGGAGCTGCGCCCCCTGGCCCTGGCCTGCGACCAGGCCGAGTCCTATCCCCCGGAGCTGATCCGCAAAGGGCATGAGGCCGGCCTGATCTCCGCCCACTTCCCCGAGGAATACGGCGGGGCCGGGGTGGACGACCGCCTGGCCTGGGTGCTGATCCGCGAGGAGCTGGCCTGGGGCTGCCCGGCCCTGTGCATTGCCCTGATGGCCTCCAACCTGGCTGCCACGCCCATCCTGCATATGGGCTCGCCGGACCAGAAGCAAAAATACCTCACCCGCCTGAGCGACCCCGAGCGGCCGATCCTGGCCGCCATGGGAATGACTGAGCCTGACGCCGGCAGCGATGTCTCCTCCATCCGCACCACGGCGGTCAAGAAGGGTGACCGCTACATCCTTAACGGCCGCAAGACCTTCATCACCAACGGCGGCATCGCCGACGTCAGCGTGGTCTACGCCCGCATGGCCGGCACCACCGGCATGCAGGGTATGACCGCCTTTATCATCGACGGCCGGCCGGCTGGCTTCGCCATGGGCAAGAAAGAGGAGAAGATGGGCATTCGCGCCTCCCACACCGCCGACCTGATCTTGGAGGACGTGGAGGTGCCGGAGGAGGACCGCCTGGGCCCGGAGGGCGAGGCCTTCCTGCTGTCCATGCGCATGTTCGACGAAAGCCGCATCATGGTGGCCGCCCTGGCCCTGGGCATCGCCCGGGCCGCGCTGGAGATCGCGGTGGAATACAGCGGACAGCGCAAGCAGTTCGGCCGCAGCCTGAACCAGTTCCAGGGGGTGTCCTTCAAGCTGGCCGACATGGCCATGCGCCTGGAGGCGGCGCGGCTGCTCACCTGGCGGGCGGCCTGGCTGGCCAGCGAGAACCAGCGCATGACCAAGGAAAGCGCCATGGCCAAATGCTATGCGGCCGAGGCAGCGCACTGGATCTGCGACCAAGCCATACAGGTACTGGGCGGCTACGGCTATATGCGCGAGTTCCTGCTGGAGAAGCTCTACCGCGACTCGCGCGTGTTCCGCATCTTCGAGGGCACCAGTGAGATCATGCGGCTAATCGTGGCCCGCGAACTCACCAAGGCCTGAAAGGCGGATGACCATGGGCGAGCAAGTGGTCAAGAGCGAACGCAAGGATCGCACCCTCGTGCTGACCGTCGATTTTCCCCCGTCCAATGCCCTGGCCCCGGCGGTGCGTGACGCCTTGAGCGCTGCCCTGGCCGCGGCGGCCGCGGACGAAGAGATCTGGACGGTGATCATCACCGCCACTGGTGAGAAATTCTTCATGGCCGGAGCCAACATCCCCTCCTTGCTGGAGTTGGACCCGCCGGCAGCCCTAGCCCGGGTGGAGGCCGCCCATGCCTTCATGCAGGCCCTGTGTGACTTGCCCAAGCCCACTATCGCGGCCATCAACGGCTATTGCCTGGGGGGCGGGCTCGAGCTAGCTCTGTGCTGTGACATCCGCATCGCGGCCGAGCACGCGCGTCTAGGACTGCCTGAGACTGCCCTGGGGCTGATGCCCGGCGGCGGCGGCACCCAGCGCCTGCCGGCCATAGTGGGCCAGGGCTTCGCACGCCATTTGATCTTCTCGGCCGGCCAACTCACCGCAGCCGAGGCCCTCGGCATGGGCCTGGTGCAGAAGATGGTGCCCTCTGGCCGGCTCAAGGCCGAGGCCCTGGCCTTGGCCGCTACCATCAACCGCCAGGGCCCCCTGGGCGTGCGTGCTGCCAAGCAGGCCCTCAATGCCGCCTACAATATGCCCCTGGACCAGGCCTTAGCCACCGAGCGTAGGCTCTGGGCCGACCTGTTTGCCAGCCAGGACCTCAAAGAAGGGCTGGGCGCGTTCCTGGCCAAACGCGAGCCTGATTTTCGCGCCTGCTAAAAGCGGGAAGGGAAGCATGCCATGGATTTCAGCCTGAGCGAGGACCTGCGCATCATGCAGGCCGCCATCCGTAAACTGGTGGATCAGGTCTTGGCCCCGCTGTCCGAGCGGATCGAGATGGAGGATGAGATTCCCGACGAGGTGGTTGAGCACCTGCGCGAAATGGGCTTGTTTGGCATGTCCATCCCCGAGCAATACGGCGGCCTGGGTCTTTCGGCCCTGGGCGAGTGCCTGGTTTATGAGGAGATATCGCGGGCCAATGCCTCGGTGCGCACCCGTTTTTCCACCAACAACGGCATCGGCTCCCTGGGCATCCTCTACGACGGCACCGAGGAGCAGCGCCAGCGCTATCTGCCTGACATCGCCAGCGGTGCCAAGACCATCGCTTTCGCCCTCACCGAGCCCGACGCCGGATCCGACGCGGCTGCCATCCGCACCGCGGCCCGCCGCCAGGGCGACGAGTTTGTGCTCAACGGCCGCAAGATGTTCATCACAAACGGCGACATCGCCGAGCTGGTCACTGTGCTGGCGGTGACCGACCCGGCCAAGGGCGCCCGCGGCGGCATCTCCGCCTTCATCGTGGAGAAAGGCACACCGGGTTTCGAGGTGGGCAAGCTGGAGAAAAAGATGGGGCTAAGAGGCTCCCACACCGCCGAGCTGATCTTCGAGGACTGCCGGGTGCCGGTGGCCAACGTGATCGGCGGCGAGGCCATGATCGGCCGCGGCTTCCAGACCGCCATGCGGGTGCTTGATAAGGGCCGGCTCACCCTGGCTGCTTCGGCGGTGGGCATGGCCAACCAAGCCCTGGAATTGGCGGTTAGCTACGCCAAGCAGCGAGTCCAGTTCGGCCAGCCCATCGGACAATTTCAGCTGATTCAGGGCCTGCTGGCCCAGATGGCCAGCGAGGTTTTCGCCGGTCAACAAATGGTCTATCGCACCGCCTGGGAAAAGGACCAGGGCCGTGACGTGCGTAAGCAAGCGGCTATGACCAAGTTGTTTTGTACTGAAATGTTGGGACGTGTTGTGGATAGGAGCCTGCAAGTCCATGGCGGCATGGGATATATGAAGGACTTCGCTATCGAGCGTATATACCGCGACGCGCGAGTGACACGCATTTATGAGGGGACCAGCGAAATCCAAAAATTGGTAATCGCCCGAGAACTTCTAAAAGATTAGTGCCGAGCTAGGAGACTAGCAACCGGCTTTCGGGATCAAGGTAGTGATCATCGAAAGCCGCGCTCTTCTCGTCGGCCATGACGAACAAGGCCCAGGCCTGGTCATAATGTTGGCCGTAGCCCCAGCAGTTGTAGGCGATCTGGGTCTTGCCGCCCTGCAGCGGGCCGATGACCCAGACCTCGCGCACGTGGGGCAAGCCCCAGGCGTCCATGGGCTCGATGAGGTAGGGCGTGTGCTGGTTGCGCCAGGGCCCTTTCCAGGGTCCGTCCGTGGCCACCCGGAAGCGCTCGGCCCACTGGGAGACGCTCAAGGGCTCACGCCGCCGCCAGGCCTCAATCTCGCCCGCGGTCAGCGGCACGCCCGGGAACAGCTCGGCCTGCTCAGCAGCCTGCATGATTGCTAGCCTTGGTCAATTGCCTGCATATATACAGGCCATAGTCATTAGGCCGCATCACGCCTGCTCCCCAGGCTTCCGGGGTGCGGCCAGCCTGATCTCGCCCTGGCTGGCGTAGCGGTGGAGCCAGTCCTCCACCTGGCGCTCGGTCAGGGCCAGGGCCTCGGGCGCCTGGGCCTGGTCCCCGCCCACCAGGAAGATGAACTCCTCCACGAAGAGCCGGGCCCAGTTGAGCATGTCGGCCTTCAAGAGCCGCGCGCGCGTGGCCAGGTCGCGCTGGTACTGCTCCAGGGGGATGTATTTGCCCTCCAGGATTTCCTGCTGCAGGCGCATCTTCGCGGCCTGGGCCTCGGCCCGCTCGATCTCGGCCAGGACCTTGCGCTCCTGCAGGGCCTCCAGCTTTTCGGACCCGCCGCCGTCCTTGCGCTTGAGGTTGTTTGCCGCATAGCGCAAAACCGACGACTCGTGAAACAGCCCGTCTTTATCAGACCTCAGCATGCCGCGGTCGCGGTGGTTATAGGCCGTGTTCTCGGAAATCTTCCAGCCCTGCTCGGCCAGGAAGGCGGCCACCTGGCGCGGGTTCTTGAAGGCACGCTCGGCCGCCGTCTCGCCCTCGGCGGCCGCCGGTTTGCCCTGGGCCGCCTGCTGGGCCTCGAACTCCTCCAGGGCCTTGCGCGCCTTGTCGTAGGCCGCCTGGTTGGCCACGGTGGGCTCCTTGAGCGCGGCCATCATGGTCTTGCCCAAGAGAGTCCGCAGGGCCTCGCCGTTCTTCTCCTGCAGGTCGTTCAAACCCAGCATGCGCGCCTCCCGGCCGGCCGCCATGACCGTGAAACCTCCCTAGTGCAGCCGGGCTTTGCACTAGTGAAGGCCACCCCTACACTACTCATTTCGCGTTGATATATCCTGGGCGCAATTGCACAAGTGCGCGTAATAATTAAGGTTTCCATGCTTTTGCTGTTGACGGTCTTGGATGTGCCGTGATATCTAATAGTTACGATGCCTGCAACCACAAGCGAGGGATGGAAATGGCCAAGACGAGTTACGCGATCAAGAGGCTCGGCAAGTACGGCGAGGTGAACCACGTGGAGGGCAGCGGGCTCTACACCTGCTGTTTCAACGAGGTGGTGATCCAATTCTACGACCAGAACGGCGAGGCGATCTGCATCCGGGCCCGCCGGGTCGATGACCACGACGACTTCCAGACCGACTACTTCGCCGGCTCCTACTACGACAACATCTCCCAGGCCATCAACCGGGCCCTGGCCGAGTGCACGCTCTGCAATCGCGAGCCCTGCTCGGCCTGCGGCCACACCATCGGGACCAAGCGTTGGGAGGACGGCCGGACGGTCTGGACCTGCCACAAGTGCGGCGGGCCTATGAGCGGCAAGCGCCAGGAGCCCAAGCCCACCCCAGCCGCCCAGCTGGGCACCCAAGTCAACCAGCCCGGCCTGCTGCCCATCGGCAGCCGGGTCTACTACACCGGCGATGTGGCCAACCAAGACGGCGAGGGCTGGGTGGGCAGCCACATGGAGGCCAACCGCTTCGGCGGGGCCTCGCTGAACATCGAGCTTGACGATGGCCGGGTCTTCGCCGGTGTCTTCCCCGCCAACCTGCGCTGGCCCCATGAGGACAACCGCGGCCAGAGGTTCGTGATCCGCGAGGTGGCCCAGACCCCGGAGCCGGCCCCGGCGCCGGCCGAACCGCCGGCCGTGGTCGCGGCCAAGCCCTGTCCCCGCCTGGTCCTGCTGGGTCTCAATTAACGATTGACCGCATGCCGCCTGGCCTCCCGCGCGGGGGCCGGGCGGGAAAGGATAAAGACCATGCCTCTGGATCGCCTGCCGCTCGCGGATATCGCCCCCAATCCCAACCAGCCCCGCAAGCTCTTCCGTAAGGACAAGCTGGAGGAGCTGGCCGCCAGCATCGAGGAACACGGGCTCCTGGAGCCCATCGTGGTGGCGCGCCGCGGCCGCAAATGGCAGATCATCATGGGCGAGCGGCGCTGGCGCGCCTGCCGCATGACCCGGCGCTATCAGTCCCAGCCCGTCCCGGTGCGGGTCATGGTGACCAGTGACGCGAAGATCGCCGAGATGGCCTTGATCGAGAATATCCAGCGCGAGGATCTGACTCCGCTGGAGGAGGCCCGCCACATGCAGGCCCTGCTGGATAGGGGCTTGTCCATGGCTGAGCTGGCCAAGAAGCTCGGCTTCAAGAGTCACGCGCGGGTCTACTTCCGGACAATTCTCTTGAATCTCCTGCCCGAGTATCAGGAGGCCCTGAGGTGCGGCATCATCAGCCACGCCCAGGCCATCGAGATGAGCCGGCTCAATCCCGAAAACCAGCAACGCCTCTTCGACCTGATCAAGGCCGGCAAGGCCCAGGACCCGGGCAAGCTGCGCTCCCTGGCCGGCTCGCTGCTGAACCGGGAGCAGCAAGGCGTGATGTTCGTGGCCGAGCCCACCGAGCATGAGCGCAAGGTTTTGAGCAAGTATGACCGCCTGGTGGGCGCCATCCTGAAGCTCGTCGAGAACAGCCTGAACGGCGAGGACCTGTCGCTCCTGAAGACGGTCTTGGCCTCGAACCTCTCGCTGAACATCGACCGCCTGGATCTGATCATCAAACACCTGCACAAGATCAAGGCTGCCATGGTCGAGGCCCAAGGCGCCCAAGAGGTGCTGCGAGCGGTCGGTTAGTTTTTCGCGCGGCGGCCGCGGCTCGGGCCCGGCCGCCGGGAAAGGTCCATCATGGTCCTGGTCAGCAAGTGTTGCGTTGGCATCCCCTGCCGCTACAAGGCCAACGGCTATTTGCGGGGCTTCCTGCAAAAGGTCGGGCTGGAGCATGACTTCATCGCCGTGTGCCCGGAGCAGTTGGGCGGGCTGCCCACCCCGCGCGAAGGCTGCTCCGTCAAGGGCGGCCGGGTCCTGGGCCGCCAGACCGGCTTCGACTTCACGCCCCAGTACGAAGACGGCGCGCGAAAAGCCCTGGAAATATGCCGGCGCAACGGCATCACGATGGCCTATCTGCTGAAAAGCAGCCCCAGCTGCGGCAAGGCCTACGGCGTCACGGCCAAGCTCCTGGAGGACAACGGCATCCAGGTGATTCCGGTTTAGCCGCATAAAACCTGGCTTCGCTGAATATGTGCCCTGACAGCCAAGCAAATCACGCAACCTTCCTCGACGATCATGCCTCTTGCGCCTCTTCACGGGTTGCGGTTGCCTGGGGCTTTTTTTCCACGGCAGCGAAGCGCAGACGCCAGCGCCGCACGGTTTCGCGGTTGATGCCGAGCTTCCGGGCGATGGCCTGGTCTCCGGCGCCCAGGGCCAGGAGCAGGCACAGCAGCACGTATCCCCGGCAGTCCAGGCCGGTCTTGTTCAACGCGGTGCCCGTAAGCCCTGTAAAGAAGCGGCCGCAGCTGGTGCACTGCACCCGGCCCAGGTTCTGCCAGGTGGCCTGCAACCGCGGCGAGCTAACCGGCTTGCCGCACCACGGGCAGGCCGGCCCGGCGGGGTGCGTCTGGGTCAAAATCCACTCCCGGCAGGCGGCCGCGTCCAGGAACTCCGGGCCGAAGGCCTCGAAAACCTGGGAAGGCAGCATGGGCCGGAACCTGCCCTTGCCGTGGTTGCCCTGCCTATCTGCCTGTATTGTCAGCATTTCCATTTTCCCAACCCAGTTTTGCCCCAACCCTGGCCGCGCCCCGGGTGTTCTTCGACCCGCTGGGGGCACCCCCGCCGGGAGGACCCGCCGCTGGTCTCCCCCACCCCCTGACTGGGGGAGGGACCAGGTCCGGCCGGACTCAGCGGCCGGCCAGGCGCGGCAGCAAGTGCTTGCGCACCGCCGCGGCCGCGTGCTGGCAGACCATGAGCAGGGCCTCGGCATAGACATAGGGGTGGGCTGCCCTCCAGGCTGGGGGAGCCTCCACCGTCACCGCTCCGGCCACCACCACCAGCTG
>JAZDHW010000117.1:0-9512 GCA_043805555.1 Pseudomonadota bacterium | reverse complement strand
GCAAGGCCAGCCGGAGCCTGTCAAGGCCGAGCGTAGCGAGCCCTTTGGGCTTGGCCTTGACTGGCTCCGGCGGCCTTGCTACTTCCAGATGCCTTCCAAAACCGCAGATCGTAGGAGCCTTTAGTGTTAACAGGCCCTAGTTGAAGAGATTGCCGTATTTTCCATAGCCTGCCTTGTCCAGTTCATCGCGGGGGATGAAACGCAGCGCGGCCGAGTTGATGCAATAACGCAGGCCGGTGGGCTTGGGCCCGTCGTTGAACACATGGCCCAGGTGGGAATCGGCGTGCTTGCTGCGCACCTCCATCCGGGTGGTGAAATAGCTGCGGTCGGTCTTTTCCACGATATTGCCCGGCTCCAGGGGGCGGGTGAAACTGGGCCAGCCGGTGCCCGAATCAAACTTGTCCGTGGAGCTGAAAAGCGGTTCGCCCGAGACGATGTCCACGTAGATGCCCGCCTGGTGGTTGTTCCAGTGCTGGTTTTTAAAAGCCGGCTCGGTGCCGTTTTCCTGGGTGACCTCGTACTGTATGGCGGTCAACCTCTGGCGCAGCACCTTTTCGTCGGGCCGGGCGAACATGGCGCCGGGGTCCGGCTGCGCCTCGGTCCTGTCGCCCATTTTCTGCTCCATCTTCTCCATGGGCTTGTCGCCGTCCATCTTCTTCTCCATCTTGTCCATGGGCTTGTCGCCGTCCATCATGTCCTTCACGCCGTCCATGGATCCGGCGTCCTTTGGCATGGCGGCCGGCGCATTCATCTGCGCCTTGTCGTTCATCGGCTGCATGGGCTTCATCTCCGCAGCCGCGCCCGGACGGCCAGCCATCAACAGGGCCGCCAGGGCCAACAGCGCGATATACATGGTCCTCATAACGCACCTCCTTGTTCCGTGGTTTGCATCGCCGCCATCCCGCTGCCGCCGGCGTTAGGGCCGCGCCTGCAATACATGCCAAGAGCGCTGCATAAAGGCGGTTTAAACGCCGTGTAAAGGTTTCTAAAAGTTCGAGCCGCCACGGGCTTTTGAGGGGCGGCAAAGGGCCGCCTGCCGGGCCGGGTCCGTGCCGGCCGCCTGCGGGATCAGCTCACCTCGATCTTGGTCACGTACTTGACCCAGTCATCGCCGTAGCGGTCCGGGGCCACCAGCCTGAGGGGATAGCCGTGCTTGACGGGCAGGGCCTGGCCATTGACCGCCCAGGCCAGCATGACCCGGCCCGCCTCGATTTCGGCCAGGGAGAAGCGCTCCTGCTTCATCCGGCCGCCCGCTGGCCCGCCGATGACCACCTTTTGGGCGCCCGTTTGCAGCCCCGCCCTTTGCAGCAGGACATCTAACATCACGCCCTGATACCGGGCCTGGTAGGAGAACACGCCCGGACAGATCAACAGCTCCTTGCGCTCCACCCTGGGCAGGCCGGTCACCTGGGCGTAGGTGAGCCGCAGGGGATGGTCCACCTTGCCGCTCACCTCCAGCCGCCAGGACTCGATGTCCACCTGGTGGTTGGTGAGGCCCATGGTGCCGAAGCGGTCCAGGGGGGTGACCTCAAGCTGGGAGGCGTCGATGTGCTGGGGCTGCTGGTTGGCCAGGCTCTCGGCAGAGACGCCCTGGGGCAGAACCCTGCGCTTGGTCTCCGCCCAGGCCTTCAGCAGAAAGCCGCCCAGGCCCAGCCAAAGGGCCGTGGTCCCGGTGATGACGGTCTTGGTGAAACTGCGGCGCGACAGCATAAATTCCTCATTTCCCCTGGTCAGGCGGTCAAGGGTTATGAATTTATGCTAACGCCTCCAGGCGGCTGGAGTTTAAAGGCCCGGTCAGGCCTTTTTAAAGATTTGGTAAAGCCTGGTCAAGGCTGGGCGGCCGGCAGGCTGAAGCGGATGCCAAAGGTCCCTGACTGGTCCCAGGCCTCCACTTCGCTGCCGTGGGCCTGGATCAGCTCCTTGACGATGGCCAGGCCCAGGCCGGCCCCCCCGAACCGGCGGGAGCGGGACTTCTCGCCCCGGTAGAAACGTTCGAAAACCAGCGCAACGTCGCCGGACAGCGGGTGGCTGGTGGCGTTCTCCAGCTCGGCGATCACCCGGCCGTCCGCGCCGCCCAGACCGATCCTGACCCAGGCGCCGCCGGGGGTGTAGTTGAGGGCGTTGTCCAAGAGATTGGAGATCACCCGGCGGATCTTGTCGGCATCGGCCAGCACCCGGTGCCGGCCGGGGGCCAGATCGAGCCTGAGCGCCAGTCCCTTTTGCCGGAAGCGCGGCTCGAAAGGCTGCAATTCAGCCAGGATCAACTGTCCCAGGTCAAAGGGAGCCACCTGCAAGTCAAACCGCGCCGCATCGGCCCGGGCCAATTCCATGAGGTCGTTGACCAGCCGGTTCAGGCGCATGGTTTCTGCGTGCAACAGGGACACGGTTTCCGGGGAGGCGGCGCAGACGCCATCCTGGATGCTCTCCAGATAGCCCCGGATGTTGGTGATGGGCGTGCGCAATTCATGCGCCACGTCAATCACCATGTTGCGCCGCAGCAACTCCAGCCGCTCCAGCGCGGCCGCCATCTCGTTGAAGGACCGGGCCAGCTCCCCCACCTCGTCGCGGGGCTCCTGGGGCGCCCGCTGCTTGAAATCGCCCTGGGCCATGGCCTTGGTGAGCTGGTTCATGCTCAGGAGGGGTTTCAGGACCCGCCGGGTCAGGAGGAGGCTTAGGACCGCGGCCAGCAGGACCGCCCCGGCCCCGGCCCAGATCAGGTAACGGTGCACGGCCTCCAGGAACATGGTGTTGGTGGCTTGGCTGGAGATGTTGAACTTCTGCATCAGGGTCATGAAGTAGTCCGCGGACAGGTGGTCCAGCGCCCACCAGGTGATGCCCACCGCGCAGAGCACCGCCAGCAGGTTGATGCTCAGAAGCTTGCCCAGGAGTCCGGTGGGCCGCCTAAACACCGGCCTGGCCCCTTTCCGGACTCGCCAGGCTGTATCCCACCCCGCGCACGGTGTTTATATGGCTGGGCCTGGCGGGGTCCGCGTCCAGCTTTTGCCGCAGCTTGCCGATGTGCACGTCTATCACCCGGTCCACCACCGCCTCGCCCTGGGGATAGAGGCGGGTCAGCAACTGATCCCGTGATAGCACCCGGCCCGGTTTTTCCATCAGGGCGGCCAGGATGCGGAATTCGTGCAGGGTCAGCTCCAGGGCCCGGCTGTCCACCCAGGCCTGATAGGTGTCCAGGTCCAACACCAGTCCGCCCGCCTGGAGCCGGGAGGGGGGCAGGCCCAGCCTGCCTTCCGCACGCCTGAGCAACGCCTGCACCCGGGCCACCAGCTCCCGGGGGCTGAAAGGCTTCACCACGTAATCGTCCGCGCCCATGGCCAAGCCCGCCACCCGGTCCATCTCCTCGCCACGGGCCGTGAGCATCAGGATGGGCACGCCGCCCCGCTCCCGAAGGCGGCGACAGACCTCCCAGCCATCCGCCCCAGGCAGCATGAGGTCCAGAATCACCAGGCGCAGCTCGTGCCTGGCGGCCAACTCCAGGGCCTTCACCCCGTCCGGGGCGATGAGCGCCGTGAACCCCTCCCGCTCCAGGTACATGGCCACCAGGCGTGCGGTGTTGGGGTCATCTTCGGCTATGAGTATGGGCTTTTCCATGTGGCGCGCCCCAATCCGGCGACGATCCAGGGCCAGTGCGCCCAACCGCTGGGCAGGCGATGATCTCCATCATCATTCTAAGCACTGAAGTCCCGCCCGGGGCAATCTTCAGCTCAACCAACCGGGTCCTCTCCAGGCCTACGCCCGTAAATGACAAGGGTGGGCAAGGACCTGATCTTGCCCATGCACGGCGGGCGCGTTCTCAAACGGCCGGGTGGGAGGCGAAGGCCGAGAGGCCGTCCAGCCATGGGCCCGATCTCTCCTGGCGCGGTCGCAACCCGCCGCGGCGCATTCTAACACCGCCTGGGCGGAGTCTGCCGAGGCGATTTCCCAGCGGGGCGCTCGGCTAACGCTTCCCCCGACACCCGTAGGCGGGCGTTCCTAGGTGCCTGTCGGGAAAAGCCGTCCATGGCTTTTCCCGCCGTCAAGTTGCCGAAAGTGAATTTCGACAACTTGCTCAAATTGCTTAGGTCTTACGGCCTGCGCAATTTGGCGGGCCGTCCATGGCCCGCCTAAGCCATGCCTCCCCGGCCGAGGTCCTCCCAAAAGCACGCGGGCGCCATGCTGAAAGCTGAGCAGATTGACGGTGGCGCCGGTGGTCGTCTGGCCCGTTAGGCTATCGCCGTGGCTTGGCCACCCCCCCGGAGGCAAGAAAAGGCGCTCAGGGGTAAGCGCTGGCGATCACCGCAGACGGCGGACAAAAACGGGCCCAATTCACCAATTCATCAACCAATTGCCCGGCTTATAATTCTCAGATGAACTTAAGACAAATTCTTAGGTATAATTGATCACAATCATTGGCGGGGGCTGGCCGCTCAAGCCAGGGAAGCGGCTTGGCTTTTGCCGAATGTGTTCACGGGATGCGGCGCTGACGAGATCTGCCCGCGCAAAGGACAGCCGGCGACGTGGTGGCGGGATCAGACCTTTTCGTTTACCTTTTCAATAACCTGGCCATATTCATCGTCCACATCGCCGTTTACGGCGTTTTGTTCAGCCGTCTGGACCAGTCGCGAGCCCCCTGGTGCGCCAGGTCAGCGTCGGCCTCTCCTTTGGCATCGTTTCCATCATCTGCATGCACGTCAGGCTCCAGGTGGCCGAGGGCGTCATCGTTGACCAGCGCAACACCATCGTCATCCTGAGCGGGGCCTTTGGCGGCCCCCTGGCGGCCCTCATCAGCGCCCTGTTCGCCGGGGACTACCGGGCGCACCTGGGCGGCGCCGGCGTCCTGGGCGGGGTGATCGGCCTCAGCCTGTCGGCCTTCTGCGGCATATGCATCCACAAGCTGCGCGCCAGGATCGACACCGCCCTCAAGGCGGCGGCCGCCGCCGCGGCCACCGTCGTGATCCTGCCGGGGGGCTTTCTGTTCATCGGCAATTTCCGGGCCGGCTGAGAGTTGATGAAGGCCATGACCGTGCCCTATGGCCTGGCGGTCTTTGTGGGCCTGCTCTTCATCGGCCTGCTGCTGGCCCACGAGGAGCACCGCTACATCGCCGAAAAGGAGCACCGCGAGTCGGAAAAGCGCTTTCGCGAGCTTTTCGAAAACATGCTGGACGTGCTCTACCAGACCGATGTGGAGGGCGGGGTCATCCTGATCTCGCCGGCCTCGGAGCAGGTGTTCGGCTACAAACCCGAGGAGCTGATCGGCCGGAACGTCGGGGACTACTACCTGGTCTCGGCCCGGCGCGAGGCCTTTGTCGCCCAGTTGCAGCGCGAGGGGCGGGTGGATAACTTCGAGGCCCAGATCATCAGGCAGAGCGGGGACAGCGTCTGGGTCTCCACCAACGCCAGGTTATTGACCGACCGCGAGGGCCGATTCATCGGTGTGGAGGGCATAACCAGGGACATCTCCCAGCTGAAAAAGGCCGAGGAGAAAAAGGCCCATCTGGCCGACCAGCTCCGGCAGAGCCAGAAAATGCAGGCCGTGGGCACCCTGGCCAGCGGGGTGGCCCACGACTTCAACAACATCCTGCAGGCCATCTCCGGCTACGTGGAGCTGATCAAGGCCCAGGACGCGGAGGCAGAGGCCCCAAACAGCCACGCCTCCCAGATACTGGCCGCCGGCTTGGCGCCCGCTCCGGCCAGCCTGGAGGGAGCGGAGCAGATCCTGTTTGGGGACGACGAAATGGCCATCCGGCAGTCGGTGAGCAGCATGCTCCGCCATTTCGGTTGCCAGGTGAAAACCGCGACCAGCGGCGAGGAAGCCATTGCCTTCTACCAGGCCCACCCGCGCCAGGTGGACGTGGTGATCATGGACCTGGGCATGCCGGGCATGGGCGGCAAGGGGCCGGCTCAAGCCGGCGGCGGTCTCCGGCAATCCTGGGCGTTGCAGGGGCCTACTTGCTCTGCATGACCCACACCCCGTCCCAGTCGTCCTGGGGCGGGTTGTCCTTGAAGTAGAGGCTGCGGTCCAGGTAGAGGCGGGAGGGCTTGTCGCCCGGGTTAAGGCTCAGGGCCTTTTCGAAGCAGCCGATGGAGCCGGCCCAGTCCCGGGACCGGTGCAGCCGCAGGCCCTCGCGATAGGCGTCCACCACCTGCTCCAGGTTGGGGAAGCTGCGCTGGTCATAGTGGTCCAGCACCTCGTACACCGCCACCGGCTTGGTCTTGCCCTTGACCTGGATCAGGTCCATCTCCCGGCACAGGAAATTGCCCTTCAGGCGGGCGTGGCAGAACTCGCTGATCAAAAGCAGGGTGCCGTAGAACTTGTTGGCCCCCTCCAGGCGGGAGGCCAGGTTTACGCCGTCGCCGATGACCGTGTAGTCCATGCGCTTGGGCGAGCCGATGTTGCCGGAGAGGATCACGTCGGTGCTGATGCCGATGCCGATGCCGATGGCGTCCTGTCCCTGGGCCCGGCGGCGCAGGTTGAACTCGCTGAGGGCCTCAAGCATCTGCACGCCCGCCCGCACCGCGTGGTCCGAGTCCTCGTCGCTGGTGAAGGGCGCGCCGAAAACGGCCATGATGGCGTCGCCGATGTACTTGTCCAAAATGCCGCCCTGGGAAAAGATCACGTCCACCATCAGGCTGAAGTACTCGTTGAGCATGGCCACGGTCTGCTGCGGCCCCAGCTTCTCGGAGATGGTGGTGAAGCTGCGGATGTCGGAGAAAAGCACCGCCGCCTCCTGCTCCTGGCCGCCCAGGGCCTCCTCCCCGCTCTCCAGGAGCTTCTCGGCCACCTCCTTGGTCATGTAGCGGGCCATGGTGCCCTTGAGGCGCTTCTCCTGGGTGATGTCCTCGATCACCAGCAGGTGGCCGATGCTTTCGCCCTTGGCCCCGGTGAGCTGGGCCACGGTGAGGTTGGAGGAGACCACGCCCTGCTCGCCCAGCCACAGCTCGGTGTCCATGCTGATGTCGGCCTGGCCGCTTTCGCGCACCTTGTCCACGCTCTGGACCACCCACAGGTTGGGCCCTGAGAATACCTCGGCCAGGGGCCGGCCTATGAGTTCGTCGTCGCCCACCTTGAGCATGGCCGCGGCGGCGGCGTTGCACTTGGCGATGCGGTTATCCTCGTCCAGGGAGATGACGCCGTTGCTCATGCTCTCCAGCATGCTCTCGTTGTAGTTCTTCATGCTGAGCACGTCGTCGAAGAGCTTGGCGTTTTCCAGCGCGATGGCCGCCTGGGAGGCGAAGGCCTTCAGGCGCTTCTCGTCCAGGGGGGTGAAGGGTCCGCCCTTCTTGTTGAGCACCTGGGCCACGCCGATGGCCTTGGCCTCCTTGTTGACCACCGGCATGCACAAGATGGAGCGGGTGCGGTAGCCGGTCTTCTTGTCCACCTCCTGGTTGAAACGGGCGTCGGCATAGGCGTCGGGGATGTTGATGGTCTCGCCGTTGGTGAAGACGCTGCCGGCGATGCCCAGGTGGGAGGGGAAGCGGATCTGGCGGGTCTCCAGGCCCTGGGCCACGGTGGACCACAATTCGCTTGTCTTGGCGTCGTGCAGGAAAAGGGTCGAGCGGTCGGCGGAGAGCATCTCGGTGACGGTGGACATGATCTTCTGCAGCAGGGGCTGGAGCTGCAGCTCCGAGGAGATGGCCTGGGTTATCTCCAGGAGCTGGGACTCCTCCTGGCGAGCCTTCTCCACCTGCTCGTAGAGCTGGGCGTTCAAGAGGGCCGCGGAGGCCTGGGAGGTTATGGCCTCCAGCAGGGTCTGGTCGTCCTCGTTGAAATCGCCGTCCTTCTTGTTGAGCAGCTGGGTGACGCCGATGATCCGGCGGGAGCGGGTGCGCAGGGGTGCGCAGAGGATGTTGCGGGTGCGGTAGCCGGTCTGCTTGTCCACCTCCTGGTTGAACCGGGGGTCGGCGTAGGCGTCGGGGATGATCACCTCCTGGCCGCTGGTGTAGACGCTGCCGGCGATGCCCAGGTGGTTGGGGAAGCGTATCTCCTGGGTGAGGTCGCCCTGGGCCACCCGGGCGAACAGCTCGTTGGTCTCGGGATCGTTCAAAAACAGGGTGGAGCGGTCGGCGCCCACGGCGTCGGCGGTGATCTCCATGATGCGTTTTAACAGGATGTCCAGGCTCAGGGTGTCGGAGACCTGGTTGGCCACCGCCAACAGGGCGGTGATGCGGCTCAGGATGTCCGAGAGCTTGGCGACGAACTGGTCCTTGACCTCCAGGCTGAACTGGTCCAGCAGATGCATGATGTCCGACTGCTTGAGCCGGTGCTGCAACAGGGTGTTGGCCAGGTTCTGGCCCAGGTCGGTTGCCACGTCGCTCTCCACGGGCGCCCCGCCGCGGAAGGTCACCCCAAAATAGGTCCGGCCACCATGTGAGGATTTGGCCCTAGTGCAAGCCTCCCCAGGCCGGTGCTTGGGGCCGGCGGCAACGGACGGATCCGCGGCGTCCGGCCCTCCCCCAGGGAGGCATGAGGCAGGCTATCGTGGTAGCCGCGCCTCCACCGCTCGATCTTAGCTCGGGCGTCGGCCAAGGACAAGAACCAGTTCGCGTTGGTGCGCCCGTCCGGAGAGGTGGCCTCGGAAATTTCGGCAGGCCGATAAATGGTAGTCTTGCTCACCCCCAGCCGTGCTGAGGCTGGCATACGTGAGGAGCAATAGCATGAAACGGGCCAGAAGGAATCACGCAGCGGGTTTCAAGGCCAAGGTGGCCCTGGGGGCCATCAAGGGCGTGAACCGCGTTGAATACAGCTCGCAATGGGCGGCCATCTGCTCGATCGCGGCCAAAATCGGCTGCACTGGCGAGACTCTTCGCAGCGGGGTTGTTCAGGCCCAGCGGGACCGGGGTCTCAAGCCAGGCCTGAGCAGCTACGAGCGCAAGCGGCCCAAAAAGCTTGATCGCGAGAACCGCGAGCTGTGGCGCGCCAACGAGATTCTGCGCAAGGCATTGGCTTTTTTGCTCGGGCTTAAGCTGGACCGCCGACCGCGATGAAGGTGTCCTTCATCGACGGGCATCGCCGCGCCTACGGGGTCGAGCCGCTCTGCGCGCAACTGCCGATCGCCCCGGCGACCTATTTTTTTTTGGCAGAAAGCCCGCCGGGCCGATCCCGCGCGCTTGCCTCCACGCCTGCGGCGGGATGCGGTGCTTTGTCGCGCCGTCCGCCGGGTTTGGGAGGCTAACTTCCAGGTCTATGGCGCGCGCAAGGTCTGGCGGCAGCTGCGCCGCGAGGGAGTGGAGGTGGCCCGCTTCACGGTTGAGCGCCTGATGCGGGCCTTGGGCCTGCAAGGCGTCGTGCGGGGCAAGTAGTTCAAGACCACGGTGGCGGGTGCCGGGTCCGCCAGGCCGGCCGACTTGGTGAAGCGCAACTTCACCGCCAGCCGTCCCAATGAGCTTTGGGTGGCGGACCTGACCTCCGTGGCCACCTGGCGGGGTTTCGTGTTCGTGGCCTTCATAGTTCGTGTTTGCGCGCATGATCTTGGGCGGGCGGGTTTCAAATTCGCTAAGCACCGAACTGGCCTTGA
>JAZDHW010000116.1:0-16867 GCA_043805555.1 Pseudomonadota bacterium | reverse complement strand
AGGTGTGTGTCGGAGAAAGCCATCCATGGCTTTCTCCTCTTGGAACTTGCCAAAAGTGAATTTTGGCAAGTTCTCGGAATGGCGCCAAAAATTAATTTGGCGCCATTCCGGGCGGGCCGTCCATGGCCCGCTCGGAAGCCTTTCGGAGGATTACTCCGACAGGCTCCTAGCCCAAAAGAACGCCGGGCCCGGTCCCGGCGCCCAAGGTGACCGCGAAGCGGGCCGGCCCCGGCCGGACCCAGGCAGAACGGATCGGTTAATAAGCGAGGAGGAGAATTCATGGCCCTTGATTGGATGCCCAGGGACAACAAACTGCGCGACCACAATCTGTTCAAGGACGGCTACTGGGGCGGAGACGCCGATGCGCCCTGCGTGGTCTACACCAAGCAACCGCTGACCAACCCCGCCACCGGTGAGGTGGTCCCCGATCTGTTCTGGGCCGAGATTCGCCTGAACAATCCCAAGCAGTACAACTCCTACACCACCGAGATGGTCAAGGGCGTCATCGCCGGCTTCGGCTCCGCCTCCGGCGACCGCTCCGTGGTGGCCGCGGTCTTCACCGGCACCGGCTTCGACGCCTTCTGCACCGGCGGCAACACCAAGGAGTACAGCGAGTACTACAGCAAGCGCCCGCACGAGTATGGCGAGTACATGGACCTGTTTAACGGCATGGTCGACGCCATCCTGATGTGCAAGAAGCCGGTCATCTGCCGCGCCAACGGCATGCGCGTGGCCGGCGGCCAGGAGATCGGCCTGGCCTGCGACCTGACCGTCAGCAGCGACCTGGCCATCTACGGCCAGGCCGGCGCCCGTCATGGCTCGGCCCCGGACGGCGGCTCCACCGACTTCCTGCCCTGGTATCTCAGCATGGAAGACGCCATGTGGAACTGCGTCTCCTGCGAGATGTGGTCGGCCTACAAGATGCGGGCCAAGAACCTCATCTCCAAGGTGGTGCCGGTGCTGAAAGACGGCGACACCTGGGTGCGCAACCCGCTGATCGTCACCGACAAGTACGTGGACAACGGCGAGATCGTCTACGGCGAGTTCGTCAAGGGCCCGGCCGCCCAGGAGGCCAAGGCCAAGATGAAGGAGCTGCCCAAGAGCCTGGAGCTGGTGGACAAGGAGGTCGGCAAGATCATCTGGACCTTCGCCAACCTGTTCCCGGGCTGCGCCATGAAGTCCGTCGACGGCATCCGGGCCAAGAAGAAGTACTTCTGGGACCAGATGAAGCTGCCCAACCGGCATTGGCTCATGGCCAACATGAACTACGAGGCCTTCCTGGGCTTCGGCGCCTTCAACACCAAGAAGATCACCGGCACCGACGTCATCGACTTCCTGAAGTTCCGGCAGATGATCGCCAACGGCGAGGCGGCCGACGAGGCCACCTTCGCGGCGGTGCTGGGCAAGCCCAAGGCCTAGACCAACCAGTCCCGCAAGCAGACGCGGGGGAGCCGTTTCCCGACCGGGGACGGCTCCCCCGCTCCCCTCACCGCGGGGGGCTCCGGGCGAGGCCTGGCCAAGCGCGCCAGGTCTGGCCCTGAATCCCCCGCCAACCATTGGGAGGACCGCCATGGCCTATCAGTTCCTCACCCTGACCCTGGAAAACGGGCTGGCCACGCTGACGCTCAACCGCGAGCCCCTGAACGTGCTCAACATCGCCATGATGAAGGAGATGAACCAGGCCCTGGACAGCCTGAGCGGCGCGCCGCTGAAGGTCCTCCTGGTCAAGGCCGCGGGCAAGGCCTTCAGCGCGGGCGTGGACGTGGGCGAGCACCTGGGCGATCAGGTCAACGACATGATCGAGACCTTCCACGGCATCTTCCGCCGCATGGACGCCCTGGGCGTCGTCACCGTGGCCAGCGTGCAGGGCGCGGCCCTGGGCGGCGGCTGCGAGCTGGCCGCCTTCTGCGACATGGTCATCGCCAGCGAGAAGGCCAAGTTCGGCCAGCCCGAGATCGTGGTGGGCGTGTTCCCGCCCATCGCCGCGCTGGTCTTCCCCCGCCAGATCGGCTACAAGAAGGCCCTGGAGCTGATCCTGACCGGCGACACCATCAGCGCGGCCGAGGCCAAGGCCCTGGGCCTGGTCAACCACGTGGTGGCCCCCGAGGACCTGGAGGCCTTCACCAACCAGTTCGTGGGCAAGCTGCTGAACCTCTCCGGCCTGGTGCTGGGCCTGACCAAGAAGGCCGTGGTGGGCGGCCTGCTGGAGGACAAGGACCAGGCGCTCAGCGTGATCGAGAAGGTCTACCTGGAGGAACTGATGGTCAGCGCCGACGCCGAGGAGGGCCTGCGGGCCTTCCTGGACAAGCGCAAGCCGGTCTGGCAGGAAAAGTAAGCCGGCCGCCCGCCGGCGTCATGGCAAGGCCCTCCCGACCCCGGCCGGGAGGGCCGCTGCTTTTGGTGATTGGGGCTACGCGTTCTTTTCGAGCTTCTGCACATCCAACCTGATCTTGGCCAGATTCAGGCGGTGGGTCTCGGCATCCGCCTCGGCCTTGCTCAGGTCCACGCGGCGGGCCTCCTTGATTTTGGTCATCACGCTCAGCGCCTGGTTCCAGAAGTCCGAGCCCGCGCTGGCGAGCAGACCCACCAGGATGCAGCCCAGCCACCGTCCGAAGCCCTCGGCGGGAAGCAGGGAAGGCAGGTAGGGCCGTAACTGCTCCTGGCCCGCCATCACGATGGCGATGGCTGTGATGATGGTCAGCAGGTGCAAGACCAGCTTGCGTCTGCGCTCATTGTTCTGGTCAGTTTGGGGCTCGTCCAATTTTCGGATTGCGTTCTTGATCACCTCCACCACCCGCTCGGCTGACATGCCCACCGCGGCGAAGACCGCCAGCCAGACCGGGATGCTTACCTGATCCATGACGGCCTGTACGGCCGCCGGTTCGGTTGCCATGCCTACCCCCTTGCCAAATAGGTGCGTTGATGCGGCGCGGACCGGGGCCCGTGCCAGAGGCCGGCGGACTACCTGGGGAAGGGACCACCGCTGTGCGCGGATGTTGAACCTGGTGGGGGCGGCGGCCGGGTGGCCCGCCTGCTGTGTGAATCATCTGAAAAACCTACGGATAAGTCAACTTGAAATCAGCCGCGCCCGCCCAGGCCGGCCCTGGCAAGGCCCTTGCATAATCTCTCCGGCGACATCAAGCCAACAAACCTGGCACGACGCGCAGTTAGGACTTAACATAGGACATGGAGCCGGTTGCCGGCGCGCCCTCGGCGGGCGTTGACCTTTGTTAATCGTTAAGGAGCTGAACATGGAAACCAAAACCGTGAACATCCCCAAGATGGCCTGCGGCCATTGCCTGATGACCATCAAGCGCGAGATCAGCGAGCTGCCCGGCGTGCAAGCGGTGGAAGGCGACGTGGCGGACAAGAAGGTGACCATCTCCTGGGACGCCCCGGCCACCTGGGACAAGATCGCCGCCACCCTGACCGACGCCGGCTATCCGGCCGCCTAGGGCCAGCTTCGCTGTCTGATGCGCGCGGGCCGGCGCATGGCCGCCCGGTCCGCGCGCTCCCGGCCCAAGCCTGCCCGGACGTTAGGCCCAGAGAGGGGCGCGGCCGCAGCAGGCTTGAGCCTTGTCCATCGCCGCCCTGGCGCGGCTCTGATCGATAGGGAGTGTTGTCTTGGCCGAGACCCGCAAACTGGAACTGCCGGTGGTGGGCATGAGTTGCGCCGCCTGCGCCACCAACGTGGAACACGTCTTGGCCAGGAAGGTGCCCGGCGTGCTGGCGGCCAACGTCAACATCGCCGCCGAGACCGCCACGGTGGAATACGACCCGGAGCAGACCGACCTCCAGGCAATGGCCGCGGCGGTGGACAAGGCCGGCTACAAACTGGTGCTGCCGGTCTTCAAGACCGCCTCGTTCCCGGTGGTGGGCATGAGTTGCACCAACTGCTCGGCCGCGGTGGAGCGCACCCTCACCAAGAAGGTCCCCGGCGTGGTCAAGGCCAGCGTGAATTTCGCCACCGAGACGGCCAACGTGGAATGGGACCCCAACCTGACCAGCCCCGCGGCCATGGCCGAGGCGGTGCAGAAGGCCGGCTATGAGCTGGTGGTGGCCCCTGCCAGCAAGCGGGTGGACCTGCCGGTGGTGGGCATGACCTGCGCCAACTGCGCGGCCAACGTGGAGCGCACCCTGAACAAGAAGGTGCCCGGCGTCATCAGCGCCAGCGTGAACTTCGGCACCGAGAGCGTCAGCGTGGAGTACGACCCCGGCCAGACCGATCTCGCGGCCATGGCCGCGGCGGTGAAGAAGGCCGGCTATGAGCTGGTGCTGCCGGCGGCGGGCGAGGATGCCGAGGGCGGCGGCGTGGAGGACGCCGAGCAGGTGGCGCGGGCGGCCGAACTCAACGCCCAGAAGCGGGCCTTCACCGTGGGCCTGATCTTCACCATCCCGCTCTTCCTGCTCAGCATGGGCCGCGACTTCGGGCTCATCGGCGACTGGGCCCACGCCGCCTGGGTCAACTGGCTCTTCCTGGCCCTGGCCACGCCGGTGCAGTTCTACACCGGCCGGGGCTATTACGAGGGCGGCTACAAGAGCGTCAGGAACGGCAGCGCCAACATGGACGTGCTGGTGGCCCTGGGCTCCTCCACGGCCTATGTCTACTCCCTGGCGGTGCTGCTCATCCCCGGCGTGGGCCACCACGTCTACTTCGAGACCTCGGCCATGATCATCACCCTGATCAAGCTGGGCAAGCTCCTGGAGGCCCGGGCCAAGGGCCAGGCCTCCTCGGCCATCCGGGCCCTGATGGACCTGGCCCCCAAGGTGGCCCACCTGGAGGAGGACGGCGCGGAGCGCGACGTGCCCGCCGGCCAGGTGCGCCCCGGCCAAATCGTGGTGGTGCGACCTGGCGAGGCCCTGCCGGTGGACGGCGTGGTGGTGGCCGGCCGCTCGGCGGTCAACGAATCCATGCTCACCGGCGAGTCCATCCCGGTGGACAAGGCCGAGGGCGACCAGGTCTTCGGCTCCACGGTCAACCAGTCGGGCCGGCTCAAGGTGCGGGCCATCGGCGTGGGCGCGGACACGGCGCTCAGCCAGATCATCCGCCTGGTGCGCCAGGCCCAGGGCTCCAAGGCCCCCATCCAGCGCCTGGCCGACCAGGTCTCGGCGGTCTTCGTGCCAGGCATCATCATCATCGCGCTGATCACCCTGGGCCTGTGGTGGGCCATCGGCGGCGAGTTCGTGCCGGCGCTCATCCGCATGGTGGCGGTGCTGGTCATCGCCTGCCCCTGCGCCCTGGGCCTGGCCACGCCCACGGCCATCATGGTGGGCACCGGCAAGGGCGCGACCATGGGCGTGCTGTTCAAGAACAGCGAGGCCCTGGAGACGGCCCAGCGCCTGACCACGGTGGTGCTGGACAAGACCGGCACCATCACCCAGGGCAGGCCCCAGCTCACCGACTGGGAGCCCCTGGGCAGCGGCGGCGACGCGGCCCTGGGCCTGGTGGCCGCGGCCGAGAGCGCCAGCGAGCACCCCATCGCCCGGGCGGTGGTGGAGGGCGCCCGGGCCCGCGGGGTGCAGCCGCCGGCGGTGGAGGACTTCGAGGCCCAGAGCGGCTTTGGCGTGCGGGCCTCGGTGGCCGGCCGCGCGGTGCGGGTGGGCAAGCCCGACTGGTTCCGCGAGGACGGCCTCGTCAGCGACGACATCGCCCGGCGGGTGGAGGCCCTGGCCGGCCAGGGCAAGACCGTGATGCTGGCGGTGGTGGACGAGAGGCCGGCCGGGGTGCTGGCCGTGGCCGACCAGGAGAAGCCCGGCGCGGCCGAGGCCATCGCCGACCTGAAGGCCCTGGGGCTCACCCCGGTGATGCTCACCGGCGACAACCGCCAGGCCGCCCTGGCCATCGCCGGCCGGGTGGGCATCGCCGAGGTGGAGGCCGAGGTGCTGCCCGACCGAAAAGAGGCCAAGGTGCGCGAGCGCCAGGAGCAAGGCGGGGTGGTGGGCATGGTGGGCGACGGCATCAACGACGCCCCGGCCCTGGCCCGGGCCGACGTGGGCATCGCCATCGGCACCGGCACGGACGTGGCCATGGAGGCCAGCGACGTGACCCTGGTGGGCGGCGACCTGAAGGGCGTGGCCCGGGCGGTGCGGCTGTCGCGGGCCACCATGCGCACCATCCGCCAGAACCTGTTCTGGGCCTTTTTCTACAACCTGGCCCTGGTGCCCCTGGCGGCCGGCGCGCTGCACGGCGCGCACTGGCTGCCGTCCTTCATCCGCGACCTGCACCCGGCCATGGCGGCCGGGGCCATGGCCATGTCCAGCGTGACCGTGGTCATGAACTCCCTGCGCCTGGGCCGCGCCAAGGTCGATTAAACCTGGCTGTTCATGCAGCTATAAAACTGCTATAGGGTAGGGGCCGTCCCGCGCCGGGCGGCCCTTTGTCATGCTGCAAACGGAGCGCGCGATGAACGCCCTGCAACCGGCCGGCCTGATCCTGGCCGCCGGCCTATCTCGGCGCATGGGCCGCTTCAAGCCACTGCTGGAGCTGGACGGGGCCAGCCTGCTGGCCAGGGCGGTGGGGATCATGCGCGCGGCCGGGGCCGGGCCGGTGTACGTGGTCACCGGCCACCGGGCCGAGGAGCTGCGCCCCCACCTGGCCGGCCTGGACGCGGCCGAGGTGTTCAACCCCGACTATGCCCGGGACATGTTCACCTCGGTGCGGGCCGGCGTGGCCGCCCTGCCGGCCGGGATCGACGCCTTTTTCCTGCTGCCGGTGGACATCCCCCTGGTCAAGCCGGCCAACCTGGCGGCCCTGGCCGAGGCCTTTGCCGAAAAACGGCCGGCGGTGGCCCTGCCGGATTTTTTGGGCGAGCCCGGCCACCCGCCCCTGATCGCCGCCGCGCTGATCCCGGCCATCCTGGCCTGGAGCGGGCAGGGCGGCCTGCAGGGCCTCTTGGCCGGCCATGCGGACCAGACCATCGCCGCGCCGGTCTGCGACCAGGGCGTGCTGCTGGACATGGACACCCCGGAGGCCTACGCCGCCTTGCAGGCGCGCCTCATCGCGGCCGGCCATCCCCAGCCGGCCGAGGTGGAGGCCCTGTTGGGGCCCGTGCTGGGCGTGCCCGCGCCGGTGCGGGCCCACTGCCGGGCCGTGGCCGCGGCGGCCCTGGCCCTGGGCCGGGCGCTCTGCGCCGCGGATAACCCCATCGACCTGGCCTGCCTGGAGGCCGCGGCCCTAGTGCACGACCTGGCCAAGGGCCGGCCCGGCCATGCCGCGCGGGGGGCCGAGTTCCTGCGCCGCTGGGGCTGGGAGGCCGCCGCGGACCTGGTGGCGGTCCACGCCGAGTTGACCCCGCCCGCGGCCGGGCCGGTGGGCGCGGCCGAGGTGCTCTACCTGGCCGACAAGCTCATCGAGGGCGACCGGCCGGTGGCCATCGACCAGCGTTTCGCGGCCAAGCTGGCCCGCCACGGCGACGCGCCCGGCGTGACCGCGGCCATCAACCGGCGCTGGCGGGCGGCCCAGACCATCGCCGCGCGCATCGAGCAAATCTGCCAAAAGCCCCTGGCCGCGCTGCTGGGCCGGGCCTGAGCCGGGCCGGCCTCGCCCCATCACACCCCCCGCGAACCCCAGCGCCCGGCCTTGGCCGCCCCTGGCAAACCGGGCCCGGATGCGCAATAATGCCCCCATAAGGGCCACCCCGCAGCCCACCCCATGCCACCGCAACCTTGTTCGGGGAGGTGACCTTTGGCCAATCGCCGCCAGCGCACATCGGGCCTGGGCGCGGCCGCCGGCTGCAACGAGGCCGAGGCCATGGAGCGCCTGGAGCAGATCGACCAGACCCTGGCCACGGCCTATGCCCAGGCCTTGCCCAGCCTGCGCGCCTTCGAGTCCCGCCACCGCGAGCTGACCGCCATCATCCACCGCGCCCGCCAGGCCCCCATCGACTGGGAGCACTGGGCCTTTTCCACCCTGGGCTACCGCCCGCGCGAGGGCGGCTTCTTCCACTCCACCGAGGCCGGCACCATCGTCGACGCCCTGGAGCACGCGGTCTGGGCCCTCAGGCGCACCGACACCGAGAAATGGAAGTGGTTCGGGGTGGCGCTGTTTGGCGCGGTCTACGGCATGCTGGTGGAGGTGCTGTGCGCCGCCGGCCGGGAGGTGGGCGGCGGGGGCGAGGACAAGGTCATCCCCTACGCCGACGCCCTGGGCCTGATGCTAACGCCCGGCCTGGCGCCAGGGCCGGCCGGGGCCACGCCCTGGCTGGGCGCGGACGCCGACCAGCGCGCGGCCAACCAGAAGGCGCTGGTGGACCTGGAGGATTTCTACCGCAACCGCTTCATGCACATCCGGCCGGCCAGCGCGCCGCCTTTTCGCATCGCCGAGTTCATCGACCGGGTGGGCCAGCGCGCGGTGCGGGCGCTGGCGGTGCTGGCCCTGGAGCACCACCCGGCCTGGACGCCGGGCCAGCGCCTGCGCATGCTGGCCGGCCTTTCGCGCCTGGCCGACCTGCTCCTGATCGAGTACGGCCGCCTGCAAGGCGAACTGATGCAGCTCCTCTGCCGGGCCCACTACGCCGGAGTGCCCTTGATGAAGAGCCGCAAACGCTAGTCGCCATCAGGCCAAATGAAAACGGGCGGGGCCAGGCGTGGTCCCGCCCGCATTATTCCAGGCGCCCTAGGCGCGTGTCGGAGAAAGCCATTCATGGCTTTCTCCTCTTGGAACTTGCCAAAAGTGGATTTTGGCAAGTTCTCGGACTGGCGCCAAAAATTAATTTGGCGCCAGTCCGGGCGGGCCGTCCATGGCCCGCTCGGAAGCCTGTCGGAGGATTACTCCGACAGGCTCCTAGCCCTCGTGGCGGAAGATCACGATGGCCAGGGGAGGCAGGGTGAGGTTCAGGCTGTGGGGCCGGCCGTGCACCCCCTGGTCGCTGGCCGTGAGCCCGCCGGCGTTGCCCAGGCCGCTGCCGCCGTAGACATGGGCGTCGCTGTTGAGCACCTCGCGCCAGAAGCCGCCCAGGGGCGCGCCCACGCGGTAGTTGTCGCGCGGCACCGGCGTGAAGTTGCAGGCCACCAAGAGGGTCTGGCCGCCGCCCCGGCGCAGGAAGGTGAGCACGCTGGCGTCGCTGTCGTTGCAGTCGATCCACTCGAACCCGTCCCAGGTGCAGTCGTGGCGATGCAGGCCGGGCTCGGCGCGGTAGGCGCGGTTGAGGTCGCCCACCCAGCGCTGCAACCCGGCGTGGGCCGGGTAGTCCAAGAGGTGCCAGTCCAGGCTGGTGTCGTGGCTCCACTCCCGCCACTGGCCGATCTCCCCGCCCATGAACAAGAGCTTCTTGCCCGGCTGGGCCCACATGTAGCCAAACAAGAGGCGCAGGTTGGCGAACTTCTGCCAGGGGTCGCCGGGCATCTTGCCCATGAGCGAGCCCTTGCCGTGCACCACCTCGTCGTGGGAAAGCGGCAGCACGAAGTTCTCGGTGAAGGCGTAGAGCATGCGGAAGGTGAGCTGGCCGTGGTGGAAGCGGCGGTAGATGGGGTCGCGGCTGAAGTAGAACAGGGTGTCGTGCATCCAGCCCATGTCCCACTTGAAGCCGAAGCCCAGGCCGCCCAGATAGGTGGGCCGGCTGACCATGGGCCAGGCGGTGGATTCCTCGGCGATGGTCTGGCAGCCGGGGAAGCCCTGGTAGACCTCGGCGTTGAAGCGGCGCAGGAACTCCACCGCCTCCAGGTTCTCGTTGCCGCCGAAGCGGTTGGGGATCCACTCGCCGTCCTTGCGCGAATAGTCCAGGTAGAGCATGGAGGCCACCGCGTCCACCCGGAGCCCGTCCACGTGCATCAGGTCCAGCCAGAAGTAGGCGTTGCTCAGCAGGAACGCGCGCACCTCGTTGCGGCCGTAGTTGAAGATGAAGCTCTGCCAGTCCGGGTGGAAGCCCTGGCGGGGGTCGGCGTGCTCGAAAAGGTGCGTGCCGTCAAAGTAGGACAGGCCGTGGTGGTCGCTGGGGAAGTGGCTGGGCACCCAGTCCAGGATCACGGCCACGCCGGCCTGGTGCAGGGTGTCCACCAGGAACATGAAGTCCTCGGGCCCGCCGTAGCGGCTGGTGGGCGCGAAATAGCCGGTGGTCTGGTAGCCCCAGGAGGCGTAGAAGGGGTGCTCCATCACCGGCAGGAACTCCACGTGGGTGAAGCCCAGGCGGTTGAGGTACTCGGCCAGGCGCGGGGCCAGTTCGCGGTAGGAAAGGAAGCGCTCGGGCTGGGCCGGGTCGCGCATCCAGGAGCCCAGGTGCATCTCGTAGATGCTCATGGGCTCCTTCATGGCCTCATTGCGCCGGCGCGATTCCAGCCAGGCGTCGTCGTTCCAGTCATAGTCCGGCTGGCAGACCACGCTGGCGGTCAGGGGCGGCGCCTCGTGGCGGCGGGCGAAGGGGTCGGCCTTCTCGGAGCGGTGGCCGCCGAAGCGGCTGTGGATGCGGTATTTGTACAGCGCGCCCAGGCCCAGGCCGGGGATGAAGCCCTCCCAGATGCCGGAGAGCCCGCGCTGCCACAGCTCCAGCTCCTCCATCTGCCAGCGGTTGAAATCGCCGCTGACAAAGACCCGGTCGGCGTTGGGGGCCCAGACCGCGAAATACACCCCGCTTTGGCCCTGGTGGGTCATGAGGTGGGAGCCCAGCTTGTGGTGGAGCTGGAAATGGGTGCCCTCGTTGAACAGGTAGAGGTCCTGCTCGCTGAGGCGGGTCACGTCGTGGCGCACCTCCCAGGCCGGTGCGGCCGCGGCGGGCGGCGTGGTCAGGGCGGGTGGGGCGGGCTGGGCGTCGGCTTTCTTGCGCGGCATCCGGTGGCAATCCTTCCTGGTTGGGCTTCGCGCCAATGGCGGGGCTTGTTTCTCATTATGCCATTTCCGGGCCATGGAACCAAATCGCGGGCCGGGGCCGCCCATGGCGGGCGGCCGGGTTATCATAAAGCTAGCGCAGCCCCGAAGGAGCTTTCCGTGACCGATCCCGACCGCCGCATCGGCCCTCGCCACACCGTGGCCTTGGTCTTCGACCTGGCCTGGCACAGCGCCGAGGCCAGCCACCAGGAGCGCCTGCTGGCCTACGTGAACCTCTACCAGGACGATCTGCCCCCGGCCCTGGCCCAGGGCCTCTTGGGCCAGGCCGCGGGCTTTGTCCTGGAGCTGGACCTTGCCCCGGACCAGGCCTTCGGCCCCTGGCAGGCGGAGCTGGTGGGCCGGATCGCCCCCGGCCACTGGCACCTGGCCGACGCCCCGCCGCGTTTTGGGCGCTTCTACCCCCGCCAGGCCTTCGCGAGCCTGGCCACAGCCGGCGGCGGAGCGGTGGCGCGCCTGGTGGAGGTTGACGGCGACGGCCTGCGCCTGGACCTCAATCACCCCCTGGCTGGCCATGGCCTGCGCCTGGCGGTGGAGGTCATCGACCCGGACGTGAGCATCCGCCTGGCCGCGCCGGGCCCGGTGGACTGGTTGCAGCGCCTGGGCCAGGGGCCGGGCATGCAGGCCCGCTGGCAGGGCGGTGCCACGGATTTCTATGCCGACGATCCCTTCAGCCGGCCGGCCGAGGGCCCGGACCCGGAGTTTTATGCGAAACCGCGCCTGGTGCCCCACCTGGACGCGGTGGCCCGGGCGCACCTGGCCGCGCTGCACGGCCGCCTGCTGCAACCGGGCGGGCGGGTGCTGGACTTGATGAGCAGCCTGCACTCGCACCTGCCGGCCGGGTTGGAATTGGCCGGGGTGGCCGGGCTGGGCCTGAACGTTGCCGAGCTGGCGGCCAACCCGGCGCTGAATGAGCGGGTGGTGCAGGACCTCAACGCCGAGCCGGACCTGCCCTGGGAGGACGGCCGCTTCGACGCGGTGATCTGCACCAGCTCCCTGGAGTACCTCACCCGGCCGCTGGAGGTGCTGGCCCAGTGCCGCCGGGTGCTCAGGCCCGGCGGGCTGCTGGTGATGAGCTTCAGCAACCGCTGGTTTCCGCCCAAGGTGGTGCGCATCTGGAGCGAGCTGCACGAGTTCGAGCGCCTGGGCCTGGCGTTGGACTGCTGCCTGCGCGCGGGCGGCCTCACCGACCTGCACACTTATAGCCTGCGGGGCTGGCCCCGCCCGGCCGACGACCGCCACTTCCCGGAGCACAAGCTATCCGACCCGGTCTATGCGGTCTGGGGGCGCAAGGAATAGGGGGGCAGGGGCTCGGCCTGCTTATGGCCTATTTGGGCGAGCCCCCGAAGAGCCACTGGTTCAGGGCGGGCTTCAGCACCGCCAGCAGCCTGGCCTGCTCCTCGGGCGGGCAGACCGCCACCCGCAGGTGGAAGGGCGAGCAGCCCACGAAGTTGGCGCAGGGGCGCACCAGGACCCCCTGGGCCGCGCAGGCGTCGGCCACCAGCTCGGCGCTGGGGCCGTCCTCGGGCAGCTTGGCCAGCACGTAGTTGACCTGGCCGGCCACGGTCCTCATCCCCAGCCCGCTCAGGGCGGCCACCAGCTCGGCCCGCCACTGGGCAACCACCTGCCGGGTCTTCTGGGCGTATTCCTTCTGGCCCAGGCAGTAGATGCCCGCCACCTGGGCCAGGGTGTTCACCGCCCAGGGCTCACCCAGGGGGGCCAGCTCGGCCAGGGTGTCGGGGTGGCCCATGGCATAGCCCAGGCGCAGGCCGGCCAGGCAGTAGAACTTGGTCAGCGAGCGCAGCACCACCACCCGGCGATAGCGCTGCGCCACCGGCGGCGACCAGCGCTGGGCTTCCTCGGGCGCGAAATCGATAAAGGCCTCGTCCACGATGACCCAGGCCCGGCGCCGCGAAGCCTGCAAGACCAGGGCGTCCAGCACGGCCGGGTCGGCCAGGCCGCCGGCGGGGGTGCCGGGGTTGCTGATGATCACGCAGGCCGGGTCGTCGCGCCAGACCCGCTCCAGGTCGGCGTGGGTGGGCAGGTAGCCGTTTTTCTCCGGCATGATCACGTAGTGGAAATGGCGGCCGGTGATGGCCAGCGAGCGGCCGAACTCGCCAAAGGCCGGGGCCATCAGGGCAACCGCGCGCAGGTCCATGGCCCGGGCCAGCAGACGGATCAGGGCGGTGGAGCCGTTGCCGGGCAGGATGTGGGCCGGCTCCAGGCCCAGCTCGGCGGCCAGGGCCTGGCGCAGCTCCCACACCGCCCGGTCGGGGTAGTGGCAGATGAGGCCCATGGCCTCCCGGAGCTTGTCGGTCAGGCCCGGCGGCGGGCCCAGGGGGTTCAGCGAGGCGCTGAGATCCAGGATGTCGCCGGGCTTCTGGCCCAGGCTGCGGGCCGCTCCCCAGACGTCGCCCCCGTGGCGGGCGTCGCCGCCGGCCAGCAGGTCCACGTCGCGGTCAAAATTGAGCATGAGGGCCAAATCCCACTGAAGAGGTACGCTGCCAAGGGGCCAAAACCAGCTTCGGCCGGGCTAAGCATACCCCAACCGTCCCCGCGGGCACACCCCCGGGCAGGCCTCGGCCGGCGGCTCAGGCGTCCTGGGCGGGCTTGGCGAGCTTGGGGCGCGCGACGCGCTTGAAGAGCTTCTTGTCCAGCCCGTAGCGGCTCATCTTGAGGTAGAGGGTCTTGGGGTTCACCCCGGCCGCGGTGGCCGTGGCCTGGATGCTGCCCCGGTTGGCCTTTAACAGGCCCAGCAGGTATTGGCGCTCGCACTGGGCGATGTAGTCCTGCAAGGGCTGGTCGATGCCCACCGCCGGGTCGTCCAGGGCCGGGGATGGGGCTGCGGCTGGTGCGGCCGGCGCGGCCGGCGCGGCCGGGCCGGGGGCCGCGGGCTTGCCGTCCGCATCCAGGTCCAGGCGCTCGATGAGGCTGGCGCGGCTGAGGATCACCGCCCGCTCCAGGGTGTGCTCCAGCTCGCGCACGTTGCCCGGCCAGGGGTGGTCCAGGAGCTGGGCCTCGGCCGCGGCGGAGAAGCCGTCCACCTTCTTGCCGTACTTGATGGCGAAGCGCTGCATGAAGTGCTGGGCCAGCAGCACGATGTCCTCGGGCCGCTGGCGCAGGGGGGGCAGGTCCAGGTGGATCACGTAGAGGCGGTAGAACAGGTCCTGGCGGAAGATGCCCTGGTTCACAGCCTCCTTGAGGTCGCGGTTGGTGGCGGCGATCAAGCGCACGTCGGCCTGGAGCTTCTTGGTGCCGCCCACGCGCTCGAAGCTGAATTCTTGCAAGAACCGCAGCAGCTTGGCCTGCATGTCCAGGGACATCTCGCCCACTTCGTCCAGGAGCAGGGTGCCCTGGTCGGCCACCTCCACCCGGCCCAGCTTGCGCGCCACCGCGCCGGTGAACGAGCCGCGCTCGTGGCCGAACAGCTCGCTCTCGATCAGGGTGGCCGGAATGGCGGCGCAGTTGATCTCCACGAAGGGGTGGTCGCGGCGGTGGCTGGAGTTGTGGATGGCCCGGGCCAACAGGCCCTTGCCGGTGCCGGTCTCGCCGTTGATCAAGAGGATCACGTCGGTGCCGGCCACGGTCTCGGCCAGGTGCAGCACCTCGTGCATGCGGCTGTTGCGGGTGACCAGGTCGGTGAGGCTGATGCGTCCGCCGGCGCGCAGGCTGGCCACCTCGCGGCGCAGGCGGCGCTGCTCCAGGCAGCGGCTCAGGGCGTGGCGCACCTCGCTCATGGTGAAGGGTTTGCGCAAATAGTCGGCCACGCCCAGGCGGATGGCGCTGATGGTGTCCTCGATGTCGCTGAAGGCGGTCATGAGGATGTACTGGGTCTCGGGAAAGCGGCCCTTGAGCTCGCTGACCAGACTGAGCCCGTCCATGCCCGGCATGCGCAGGTCGGTGAGCACCACGTCGAAGGGCCGGGCGGCCATGAACTCCAGCGCCTCCTCGGCCCGGCTGGCGGTGATCACCTCATAGCCTTCGTTCAGCGAGCTCTTGATGCGCTCCAGGATGGACCACTCGTCGTCCAGCACCAATACGGCAGGCCGCCAGCCGCCGCTGCCGGCGGGTTCGACGACACGATCAGGATGTGTGTAGGCCATGGGATTCCCCGGCGGGCAGGCAATGCGGGTCGATCACCAATTATGCAGCCGTCGGTTCCTGGGGCCAAGGGGTTTGTGAACCGGGCCAAGCGTGGTATCTGTTAGTGTAGCGCATATCATGAGGAGGATCAGCTATGCAATGCGAGCGATGCGGCGGGGCCATGGAGCCGGACGAGGCGCGCGAGCACGCGGGGCGCATGCTCTGTGAAGACTGCTACATGGAGGCGTTGAGCCCGGCGCGCAGTTGCGACCCCTGGGCGGTCTACACCGCCACCCGCCTAAAGGAGCAGGAGCCCGTCCTGAACCCGGCCCAGGAGAAGATCCTGGCCTGCATCGACCGCCTGGGCGCGCCCACCCCGGCCCAGGTCCTGGAATGCACTGGCCTGGACGAGGTGAGCCTGCAACGGGAGTTCGCCTCCCTGCGCCACATGGAGCTTATGCGCGCCGCGCCGCGCCCCGGCGGCGGCAAGGTGCTGCTGCGCTTCGACGCGCCCGACCCGGGTTAGCAAGGGCTTTGACCGCCGGGCGGCGGCTGTGCTAAACCCAGGGGCATGAGCCCCAGGGTTTCCAGGTTCGCGCCCCAGCCGGTGGTGCTGCCCATCGCCGGCGGCAAGGGCGGCATCGGCAAGAGCGTCATCGCGGCCAACCTGGCCCTGGCCCTGGCCCGCCTGGAGCACCGGGTCATCCTCATCGACGCCGACCTGGGCGGCTCGGACCTGCACAACATCCTGGGCCTGGCCAACGACCGCCCCGGCCTGGGCGAGGTGCTCACTGGCCGCGACCTGGCCATCAACGACGTTATCGCGCCGCTCACCGAGCCCCGCTTGGCCTTCGCCCCTGGCGATGCCATGGTGGCGGCCGCGGCCAACCCCGGCTTCCAGAAAAAACGCAAGCTGCTGCACGCCATCAATCACCTGGACGCGGACTTCGTGCTGCTGGACCTGGGGGCCGGCACCGCCATCACGGTGATGGACTTCTACCTGGCCAGCCCCCTGGGCCTGGTGGTGATGCTGCCCGAGCGCCCGGCCCTGCTCAGCGCCTTCAACTTCCTGAAAAACGTCTCCTTCCGCGCCCTGGAGCGCACCTTCACCGGCAACAGCGCCTGCGGGCGCGCCCTGGCCGGGTTCCAGGCCCGCAGCCGGGGGCCGGGGGCCATGGCCATGGCCGAGCTGTCGGCGGAGCTGGAGGCGGCCCGGCCCGGCGAGGGCCTGCGCGCGCGGCGGACCCTGGAGCGGGTGCGGCCCAAGCTGGTGGTCAACCGCGCCCGCAGCGTGGACGACTTTGCCTGCGCCCGCCAGTTGGCCGATTGGGCCGCGGCCGAACTGGGCCTCATGGTGGAGGTGCTGGGGTTTTTGCCCGAAGACATCATCCACGCCGCGGCGGCCGAGGCCGGCGCGCCGGCCCTGGACGCGGACCCCCGCGCGCCGTTCTGCCAGGCCATGGCCCGCCTGGGCCTGATCATCGGCCAGTGGTCCGGCCGGGGCGCGCAATGGGCCCTGCAGCGGGACTTCACCGGCGGATTCGAGCGCGCGGCCACGGAGTTCGCGGGGGTGTTCAAGGCTAAGGCATGAATGGTATAATCGAAAGAATACGTATTATTAAGGTGGGATATGGATACATCAAAAATCAAAGTATTTTTATTTAAGGATAGCAAGGACAGTTTTATAACCGAATTAAATGAGGGCAATATTCCATTTGCAGTCAGAGCAAACCCGCCTGGCGTGATAATGGCGTCAGGTGAGGTAGTAGAAATCATAAAAACTTTAGGTGATGCTCATTTATTTGAGTCGCTCGCTGGAGTGTTGGTGGCTTGGCTGGGCTTTAGAAAGAGCCGGATGATTAAGGTGCAAACCAAGGAGGGTCAAGTAATTCATCTTGAAGGGTTCAGTGTAAAGAAAGTGAAAGAACTTTTGAGAGAAGTTGTGAGCATTACTGCCATCGAAACAAA
>JAZDHW010000115.1:0-4427 GCA_043805555.1 Pseudomonadota bacterium | reverse complement strand
AAGCAGGCAGACCGGCCCCGCGTCGGTCAGGGGACCGCCGGGGGGACGCTGCGCCAAGCTGGGTGCCAACGCCTTCGCCTACCCGGCCAGGCGCTGGACCAGGGCCGCGAACTGCTCGCCGTAGCGCTGGCACTCGGCCAGCACCCGCTCGTCCGGGGCGCCGATGGCCAAGGGACCGAAATGACCGCCCTTGCGCAGGCCCTGCACCACCATGCCGTGGATCAAGAGGCCCGAGAGCAGCATCACCAGGGCCAGCTCGCCACCGCCGCCAATGCCGCCGGTGCTGACAAAGGCCCCGGCCGGTTTGCCCTCCAGCTCGCCCTTGCCAAAAAGCGCGATGGAATCATCCACGAACTGCTTGATCGGTGCGGCCAGGTTGCCGAAATAGCAAGGCGAACCCAGCAGCACCCCGTCCGCGGCGCGCAGGTCGTCGGCCGTGGCCTCGCTCACCTTCTTGAGCTTGACCGCGCAGCCGCCGGCTTTCACCGCCTCGGCCAGGGCCTCGGCCATCTTGCGGGTGTTGCCGCCGTGGGAAAAATAGACGATCAGGACTTCGGCCATTTTGATCCTCCGCGCTTGCGGTTGAATGATTCGCTCCGCTCCGGTCCGCCGGCCGTCATAAGGTCATTATAAAGCAACGGCCCGCGGGGGGAAGTCCCGACGGGCCGAAAGAGGCCGTGGCCCCGGCTCTGGGCGCGGGCTTATTCGTCCGGGCCTTCCTCGCCCTCCACCTCGATCAGATTGTGCCCCTGTCCAGGCGGCAGGCTCTCGGCCTCGGCCTTCTCGGCCGCGGTCAACACCGCGGTCTCGTTGACCTTCATGGCCCCGTCCACCACCCCGCCGGGTTCGATGGAAAGCGCCCGGCAGAGCAGGTTGCCGTGCACCCAGCCCTTTTGCTTGATGATCACCCGGTTGCCCACGATGTTGCCCTCGATGCCGCCCTCCACCACCAGCACGTCCTGGCTGAAGACGTCGCCCCGGATGAAGGTTCCGGCCGAGAGCACGGTCAGTTTGTTGCCCGCCAAAACTCACTCTCCCACGGTCAGGCGCACATGGCCGATGGCCTGGCGGTCGCGCATCACCACCAGGCGCGCGCCCCCGCCCCGGCCCATCAGGCCGCGAAAGGGCTCGGCGCTGGTGTCGATGAGCCCGCCGGGCAGGGGCAGCAACGCGCCCCGGCCCTCCAGGGCCAGGCTCAGGCCGCCCTCGGCACGCACGTTGGATTTAAGGTCCATCAACTCCAGGCGTTCCCGGGCCCTCACCCGCACCGTCTCGCCGTTATGATACACCAGTTTGTGCCCGTCCTGGTGGCGCAAGACCAGATAGTCCAGCCGGGCCGGGGCCACCTCCACCAGGATGGCGCCCAACTCGCGGCCGCTGCGGCTGGCGATGACCCGGTAGCACTCCACCCCCGGCGGCTCGCCGGACGGGCAGGACGAGTAACGCTCCATGAGGTCGTTGGCCGTGTCGATGGCGTGGCCGCGGTCCTCACCCTGGTTGCCGGCCCCGGCCGGCACGTAACCCTTGAAATTCACTTGCACGTCGGCTTGGTTGGCCAGGTTGGACAGCACGTTGACCAGCATCAGGCGGTCCCCGCGCACCAGGCGCAGCTTTTCCCCGGCCGCCACCAACTGGCGGCTGCCCTCAACCTCCACCATGAAGTACATCAGCTTGGTGCGCAGGCTGGCCAGGCTGGCGCCCTCGGCCACCTGCAGGCGGATCTCGCCGATGCGGTGGTTGTCCTTGCGCACCACGATGGTGGACGGCTGGCGGATGACCAGGCGCTGGCGCAGGTCGTTGATGCCGCCCACGCCCTGCACGTCGCAGGTCAGGCCGCGCTCGTAGTTGGCCTCGATGTGCTGGATCATGATGCGGTCGCCAGGGGCCACGCTGAACTGGGCCCCGGCCGCCACCACCACCGGCTGCTGGTCGTTGACCTGCACCACCAGGTATTTGAACTCCGGCGGCGGCAGGGTGCTGGCCGGGTTCTCCGGCACGATGCCAAGTTCGTCCATGAAGGCGTTGATCACCAGGTTGTGGTGGCGGATCTTCATGGCCTCGCTGGGCAGGGACTTGCTGGTCTCCACGCCAAACGACGGGATTTTCAGGCGGGTCAGGGCGTAGAAGGTGGCCGAGAGGCGCTGCTCCTTGTTGGGGCTGTCCTTGTCGGCGGTGCGGTGGTTGTTGAACAGGATGCGGTAGCGCTGGTCGTCTATGGCCTGGTTCACCTTGGCCAGCACCCGCTGGGCCATCTGCTCCAGCTCCAGCACCCGGCCGTCAGGCAGGTGATAGCGGTCGGTGTCGGCGATGACCGACTGGCCGTAGCGGCGGGGGTTGGCCTGGGAGCTTTCCCAACGCGGGCGGAAAAACCCGCTGCCGTCGTGCAGGTTGAGCAGCAGGTCGCTCTCGGCCATCAGGTCCTTGAGCACGGCCACGATCTGCTTGTGGCGGTCGGCGGTGACCGGCTCGCCGAACTGGCGGTTCATGTCGCCGTCCGGGCCGCGGTTGTTGAGCATGATGGAATAGAAATTGGCCCGGGGCACCACGATCAGGTTGCCCTGTTGCAGGGCGATGTCGGCATAAAGGTCGGCCGAGAGGAAGCCGCCGGGCTCGTCGCCCTGGATGCCGCCGATGAGCATCAGGGTCTTGCCGTCCTTGGCCCCGAAGACCCGGTAGACGTTCAACTCGCTGGGGGTGTCGGCGAAATAGACCAGGTGCTGGCGGCCGGGGCGCTGCTGGGCGGCCGGGGCCTTGCCCGCCGCCCCCGCCGCCCCCGCCGGGGCGGCCAGGGCCAAGCCGGCCAGGGCCAGCAGGAGCCAGCCGAACAGCATATGCTTGGCGGGAAAGACCCAGCGCTGGCGGTTTTGCATCGGCATTGCGCATCCCCTGGCAGGGCCGGCCGCGGGCCATGGGCGTTGTAGAGCCGGGCGGCTTCCTAGGTGTGTGTCGGAGAAAGCCATCCATGGCCCGCCTAGGAGCCCGCCGGAGCTGTTTCTCCGACAGGCTCCTAGCGGCGCGGCTCGGCGGATTTCGCGCCCGGCTCCAGCGCCTGGGTGTGCACTAGGGCCAACTCGCCCTGGCGGGAGTAGATCACGAACTCCAAATTCTGGAATTCCTTGTCATTGACCGCCGCCACCCTGGCCCGGAAGTGGCGGTAGCGCTGCACCGAGAAGGGCGTGCCGCGCCGGAAGTTCTGGGGCCGGCCCGAGGGGTTCAGGCGCTGGGGCGGCCAGGCCTCGATCCAGGGCTTGCCGTTGCGCGTGCCTTGCGCCAACAGGGAGATATAGCCGGAGACCGGCTCCTTGTCCTCGCGCTCATTGACCAGGTCGAAGGAGACCACCAGGTCGCCGCCCTCCACCTTCTGCTCGATGTTGTTGATGGTGATGTAGTCGGACTTGCTCGGCTCCTCGCTGGCGTTCTCCGCGGCCCGGATGGACTCGGCCGCCCCGCCGCCGGCCGGGGCCTGGGCCTCAGCCGCGGCCGGCGAGGCCGCCGCCGGGGCCGGGGCGGCGGACTTGCCGCGGCCCTTGTCCTTGTCTGGGCTGGCCTGGCGCTCCTCGGCCGCCTGCTGGGCCAGGATCTCGCGGGTCTCCTGCTCCTGGGAGAGCGCCTCCAGGCGCTCGGCCCGCAGGGAGAGCATGCGCGTCTCCTCGGTCATTTCGGTCACCAGCGTTTGCTGCTGCCAGAGCAGATAGCCGCCGCCGGCCACGGCCGCGGTGAGCACCAGCATCAGGATGACCAGCAGGTATATCCAGCCGCCCCGCATGCTAAACGAACTCACCGGCCCGGAGCGCCTGACCACCACCACGTCGAAGCCGCGTTTGGCCAATCAATCCTCTCCTCCCCTGGTGACCCGCGCCGGCCGGCGCCCCCCGCCGCGGCGGGTTCCCGGAAGGCTGCCTGAACAATGACTGCGACAGCCTCCCCGAGCGGGCCATGGCCGGCTTTTCCCGACCGGGTGTCAGGACCGGCCCTGACGGCGGCCGCCGGTGGAGCGCGCGGGCATCTCCTCCCAGCGCTCGGCAACGATCTGCCAGTTTCCGCCCTTAAGCGCCAGCTCCATGTGCTTGCGCCCCACGTCCTGGTGCCAGTCCGAGCGGTAGTGCTGCACGAAAACCACCCGGGCGCGGTTGCCGTTCACCTTGACCTGCAGCTCGCGCGCCTCCACCGCGATCACCTTGTAGACCTTGTTCAGGTAGGCCTTATGCTCGCGCCATTGCCGCCGGTCCATGCCCCCGCTCTTGAAGTCGGCGGCATAGTGGCTGATATAGGCGTTGAGATTCTTGGTGCGCCAGGCCTTGAGCCAGGCCTCCAGCATCTGGTTGACCTGGTTCTCGGCAAGGCCGGCCTTGTCCGGCGCGGGGGCCGCGGCCGGGGCGGGCTTGCCCGCTGGTGGCGCGGGCGCGGTCTTGACCGGCGCCGCCTCC
>JAZDHW010000114.1:0-6821 GCA_043805555.1 Pseudomonadota bacterium | reverse complement strand
TGTGCATCGAGGACCTGGGGGGATTGCGCACGCGGGTGCTGCGGTGGGAGATCGCCGACCTGCGCCAGTGGTTCCAGGGTTGGGCAGCGGTGGAGCTGCACCCCGGCTTCAGCGGCGGGCGCTTCGATCCGGGAAATGGCGCGCTGATGGTCATCGCGGCACGCAGGTGACCCGCGCGCACACGCCAGGCCCCGCCTTATGATTCATACAAGCCCAACAGCCGTCATTGCGAGGAGCAACCCAGTGGGGTTGCGACGCGGCAATCCTCCGTTGCCGTCTTGGGAAAAAAGACAACGGCAGATAGCTTCGCAACGCTCGCAAGGATAGCTATTTCGGTTTGATATCCTCGAACGGAGTCCCCGCCCGCGCCGTTTTCAGATGCGCGCGCCGCAAAACGGGCAGTACTTGAAGCCCGGTTGCAGGCGGCCGCCGCAAAAACGGCAGCGCTCCGGGACCGGCTCGGCGGCCGGCTCGGGGGCCTTTGCGGGCTCGGGCCGAGGGGCCGGGGTGGCGGCCGGGGCGGCGGCCGGGGCGGCGGCCTGGGCGGAGGGCGACCCCGGCTTGGGCATCTTGATGATCTCGCCGGGCTCGGGCAAAGCCGGGCCGGCTGGCGCGTCAGCGGAGCCCTGGTTGGGACGCAGGGCGGCCACGGCCTGGGCCTGCTCCATGCGGGCCGGGTCGTAGCCCTGGCCGCAGTGGTCGCACTCCAGGTAGGGCTGGCCGGTCTTGACCGGGAACAGGGGCAGGAAAAAGAGACTCAGGTAGTAGTCCCGGCGCACCCAGGCCAGGCTGCCCTGGCCGCAGGCGGGGCAGGGCCGCCGGGGGCCGTCCAGGGTTATTTTCTTGGGTTGCACCCCGCCGATGAAGATGAAGGCCGCACCTCGCTTTTTTAGTCGCCCGGCGCTGGCCGCGCCGCGCTAACTCCCCAGGTTTTGCCAGTGCAGTCGGGCCGAATGGGCGCAGCCCATTCGGGCCAAAGGTCTTTGGGAAGGGGTGCGGGGAAACACTTTCTGTCCAGAAAGGGTTTCCCCACGAGCAATCTTCACACTCCCCTGGCCATCAGAAAATCGCCGCGGCGAAGTCCTGGGGGTCGAAGGGCTTCAGGTCTGCCATGCCCTCGCCCAGGCCGGCAAAGAGGATGGGCAGGCCCAGTTCGGCGGCGATGGCCACCACCACGCCGCCCTTGGCGGTGCCGTCCAGCTTGGTCAGGATAATGCCACTCAGCGGCACGACCTCGTTGAAAAGCTTGGCCTGGCTGATGGCGTTCTGGCCGGTGGTGGCGTCCAGGACCAGCAGCACCTCGTGGGGCGCGCCGGTGAGGCGCTTGCCCAGCACCCGATGGATCTTTTTTAGCTCGTCCATCAGGTTGACCTTGGTGTGCAGACGGCCGGCGGTGTCGATGATGACCAGGTCGCGGCCCCGGTTCAGCGCCGCCTCCACCGTGTCGAAGGCCACGGCCGAGGGGTCGGCCCCGGACTGCTGGCGCACGATGGGGGCATTGCTGCGCTGGGCCCAGATCTCGAGCTGCTCGCCGGCCGCGGCCCGGAAGGTGTCGCAGGCGCCCAGGAGCACCTTGCGGCCCTGGCCGGTGAAGTGGTGGGCCAGCTTGCCGATGCTGGTGGTCTTGCCCACGCCGTTGACGCCCACCACCATGATGACGTGGGGGTTGCGCTCGCGCTCCGGGGCCGGGGCCACGCCGGCCAGGACCTTCTCGATGCCGGCGCGCAGGGCCAGCTTGAGGGCCTGGGCGTCGGCCAGCTCCTTGCGCCGCACCTGGCCGCGCAGGCCCTCGATCAGGCTGGTGGCGGTCTTGACGCCCAGGTCGGCGGTGACCAGGACCTCTTCCAGCTCATCCAAGAGCTCGTCGTCGATCTTGCGGCCCAGGGTCAGGCGGTCGATGGAGCCGCTGATCTTGTCGCGGGTGCGGCCCAGGCGCTCGGCCAGGCGGGCGAAAAATCCTTTGCGGCGCGGCTGGCCGTCCTCGGGCTCAGGCTCCGGGTCGGCCTCGGGCTCCGGTTCGGACTCCGGCTCAGGTTCGGGCTCCGGATCGGCCTCAGGCTCCGGCTCGGGCTCTGGTTCGGGATCGGGGGTCGGCTCTGGCTCGGGGGCCGTTTCGGGCGCGGGCTCAGCGGCCCCGGCCGGCGGCTCGTCCGCGGCCGCGCCGGGCGCGCCGGGCGCGCCGGGCTCGGCGGGCTGGGGCTGCTTGTCCTTGCGGCGGAAGCGGTCGAAAAAGGCCATGATGGACTCGCGCGAAAAGGAACGGACGCCAGCGCACCGCGCGCGGCGTCCGTCCTAAGATATAGAGGCCAAGGGGCTGCGTCAAGCCGCCAGGGAGGCGCCGTCGCTCAGGTTGATGGCCAGCATCTTGCTGACCCCCTTCTCCTCCATGGTCACCCCGTAGAGCAGGTCCATGATCTCCATGGTGCGCCGGTTGTGGGTGATCATGAGGATCTGGGAGCGGCCGGCCAGCTCGCGCAGCAGGTCGTGGAAACGGCCGGCGTTGGCCTCGTCCAGGGGCGCGTCCACCTCGTCCAGGATGCAGAACGGCGCGGGCCGGATCAGGAACAGGGCGAAGAGCACCGCCACGGCAGAGAGCGCCTTCTCGCCGCCGGACAGGGCCTCCAGGTTTTTCACCTTCTTGCCCGGCAGCTCGACCATGAGGTGCAGGCCTGCCTCCAGGGGGTCCTGGTCCTGGTCCAGCTCCAGCTTGGCCTGGCCGCCGCCAAAGAGCACCGGGAAGACCGCCTCCAGGCGGTTGTTGACCTCATCCAGGGTCTCGATGAAGCGGCCGCGGCTGGTCTTGTTGATCTTGCGGATGGCCGAGCGCAGGTCCTCCAGGCTGGCCTCCAGGTCGGCCTTCTGCTCGGTTAAAAAGCCGTGGCGCTCGCTCAGGGCCTCGAACTCGGTGATGGCCTCCATGTTCACCGGCCCCAGCTTGGCCAGGCGGTCGCGCAGCTTGGCCAGGCGGCGTTTGGCGTCGGCCGCGTCAAAGGCCCCCTCGGGCAGGTGCTGGCGGAATTGTTGCGCGATGTCCACCCGGCAGCGCTCCATGACCTGCTCGCAGAGGTTCACGCGCTCCAGGTCCAGCTCCTTGAGGCGCAGGCTCAGGCGCTGGTCCTCGGCTTCCACGCTTTTCAGGGCCGCGCGGGCCTGCTTGAGTTCGCCCTCCAGGCTGGCGCCCTGGGCCTGGGCCGCGCTGAGCAGCTCGCGGGCGGCGCGGTAGGCCTCCTCCTGGCGGTCGGCCTCCTGGTAGAGGCCGCCCAGGCGGGCCTGCTCGTCCTGGCGGCGGCGGGTGAGGGATTCCAGCGAGTCGCCGGCCCCCTGCGCCTCTGCCCCCAGGCTCAAGAGCCGCTCCCGGGCCTGGTTCATTTCCTTCTGCAGCCGCGCGGCCTCCCTGGCCGACTGCTCGGCGGCGTTTTCCAGGCTGGCCAGGGAGAGCCGGGACTCGGCCTCGGCCCGGCGCAGGCGCTCCAGGTCCTCGCGGCCCTGGCCCAGGCCGGCCTGGGCGGCCGTGAGCGCGTCCTCCAGCTCCTGGGCCCGGCCCTGGCTCTGCTCCAGCTCCGCCGCCAGCGTGGCGGCCTCGTTCTCCAGGCGGTCCAACTGGCCCCAGGCCTCGCCGGCGTCGTAGTCCAGGCCCTCCAGTTGGCGCTCTTTCATGCCAAAGGCCTCGCGCAGGCGGAAGGCCTCCTTCTCGGCCTGGCGCAGGCCGCGCTCCTGCTCCTGGTGGCTGCCGCGCAGGTCGCGGTGCTCGTCCTCCAGGCGGGCGGCCTGGTCCTCGGCCGCCTCGCGCTCGGCCGCGGCCTCGGCCTGGGCGGACTCGGCCGCGGCCAGCTCCTCGCGGCGGCGTTTCAGCTCGTTCTGGCGGGCCAACACCGAGGCGGCGGCCAGCTTGCCCAGGCTGGCCGCGCCGGGCCGGTCCAGGCGCTCGCCGGCCGCGGAGACGATGACCTGGCCGGGCTGCAAGCCCCGGCCGGCGGCCCAGGCGGCGTCGAGGTCGGCGCAGTGGCCGGCCCCGGCCCAGAGCGCAGCCAGGGCCTCGAAGCCGGCCTCGGGGCGCACCAGGGCGGCCAGGGGATCGGCCCCGGCCGGTGGCGCGGCCACGGCGGAAAGCTCACCCAGGGCCACCACCCGCAACCGGCCCAGGTTCTGGGCCTGGGCGTAGGCGGCCACGGCCTTTGCCGCGGCGCCGTCACGCACGATCACGGCCTGGAGGTCGGCGGCCAGGGCGGCCTCGACGATTTCCTCGCCGCCGGCGGCCACGCTGATCTTCTCGGCCACCAGGCCCAGAACCTCGACCCCCAGCGCGCCGGAGCCGGCCGCGGCCAGGAGCTTGCGCACTCCCCCCGGCGTCCAGTCGTAGGAGGCCAGGGAGGCGGCCAGGGCGTCGGCCGCGGCGGCCAGAGAGTGGCGGCGGCGGGTGGCCTCCTGCTCGGCCTTGCGCAGGCCGATCAAGCGCTGCTGGGTCTCGTCGCGGCGGCGGCTGAGCTGGGCCAGGGCGCGGTCGGATTCCTCCAGCTCGTGGCGGGCGGATTCCAACCCGGACTCGGCCGCGTCACGCTGGCCCTCCAGGCCGGCCAGCTCGGCCTCCAGGCCGGCCCGGCGCTGGGCCAGGGCCTCCTGGCGGCGCTGCACATCGGCCTGCTGGCGCTCCAGGTCGGCCAGGCGGTTCTTCTGGCGGCTTTGCAAGGAGAGATGGTCCACCAGGGCGTGTTTGGCCCGGTCGGCGGCGGCCTCCAGCCCGGCCAGGCCCTCGCGCGCTTCCAGGGCCGCGTCGGCGGCGGCCTCCACCGCGCCCCGGCTGGCGGCCAGTTGGTCCTGGCTCTCGTCGGCCAGGCGGCGGGCGCGGGCAAAGTCGCGCTCCTGCTCGGCCAGGCGGGCCTTGAGGCCGGCGCGCTCTTCTTCCAGGCGCTCCTTTAGCCGGCGCAGGTTCTCGGTCTCGCGCCCCAGCAGGGTCAGCTCGTTCTCGGCCTTCTGGATGGCGCCCTGGGCCTCCAGGCGGCTGGCCCCGGCCGCGGCGATCTCCTCCTCGGCGGTGATGAGCCGAAGCCGCAGGGTCTCCAGGTCGGTCTCCAGGGTCGTCACATGCTGGGAGGAAAGCGTGAGCTGGGTGCTGACCGCGTCGGCCTCGGCCTGCACCGAGCCGCATTCATCGCAGATGCGGGCGAACTGGTGGCTGGCCAGGTTCAGGTCCAGCTCCCGGATGCTGTCGCGCAGGTCGCGGTGGACCTGGGCCTTCTTGGACTGGCGTTTGAGGCGCTCCATCTGGGCCTCGACCTCGTGCAGGATGTCCTGCAGGCGGTCCAGGTTCTCCTTGGCGGCCTCCATCTTGCGCAGGCTGATTTTCTTCTGGTTCTTGTAGCGGGTGATGCCGGCGGCTTCCTCGACCCACAAACGGCGGTCCTCGGGCCGGGCCTCGATAAAGGCCGCCACCCGGCCCTGCTCGATGATGGCGTAGGCCCGGTTGCCCAGGCCGGTGTCCATGAGCAGTTGCTGGATGTCCTTGAGCCGGCAGGGCATCTTGTTGATGAGGTAGTCGCTGTCGCCGTTGCGGTACAGGCGGCGGCTGACCATGATCTCGCTCAGGTCGGCGAACTGGGGATGGGTGACGCTGCCGGTGTTCTCGAAGACCAGGGAGACCTCGGCCAGGCCCGTGGCCTTGCGCTTGTCCGAGCCGTTGAAGATCACGTCCTCCATGGCGTGGCCGCGCAGGGTCTTGGCCGATTGCTCGCCCAGCACCCAGCGCACCGCGTCCACCACGTTGGACTTGCCGCAGCCGTTGGGCCCCACCACCGCGCACAGGCCCTGGGGGAAGTCGGCCACGGTGCGGTCGGCGAAGGACTTGAACCCGGTAATCTCCAGGCGACGTACCCGCATGGCATCTCCGCGCTTGGCCGCCGGGCCGGAAACACCGGCCGCGGGCAGGCGTCCCGCTGCTGATTCGGGCCCCGGCTGGCCGGGCGCCGCTGCTTGCGTACACCCCTAGATAGCAAACGCCGGGGCGCAAGTCAAGGCTGAACACTACATTGGGTGGTAGCCACCAAACTAGCAACAAGATATAGGGGCCAAGTAAAATCTAAGATTTAGCGGCAGTGACCGGTAGGCCGGGCGGAATTACAGGGGGCCGGCCCCCTGGCCGGGTCCGACCCCCTCATTTTAACAGGCAGGTGCTGCCATACCACTGTTGTTCAATCATGTTGTTGTGCATTGAAATACACGGGCGGGGATAAACCCCGCTCGCAGCTGCCTTCGGCTGAACATAAGCATGATTACTGTTGATGCGCCTATACGCTCAATCCATCATCGCCCCGTGATGCACGCGTGCAAGCAATTGACTATTCTGTCATTGCGAGGAGCGAAGCGACGCGGCAATCTCTTGATCCCACTTGCATAATACCTTGTAATATCATGATTAAAGTGAGCAAGAGATTGCTTCGCTTCGCTCGCAATGACAGTTTCCATGCCCTGTTGGCTTAGCCGTGCCAGTGAACGCTTGCCTCGCTTAAATGGTCTAATCGTATAGGCGCAACTGTGAAATTGGTATCAGCCCAACTGCAGCTTGCTAAACTCGGCCAGCTTGCCGAATTCACTGGCGATCTGGTTGAGCAGCGCCAGGCGGTTCTTGCGCACGGCCGCGTCGTTCACCATGACCATCACGTCGTCGAAGAACCTGTCGATGGGCGTCTTGAGGGCCGAGAGGCCCTGCAAACAGGCCAGGGACGCGCCGGACGCGAAGCGGGCCGCCGCCTCGGCCCGCAGGGCGCTGAAGGCCTCCCACAGCTCGCGCTCGGCGTCCAGGGCGAAAAGCGCCGGATCCGGAAGCG
>JAZDHW010000113.1:0-16530 GCA_043805555.1 Pseudomonadota bacterium | reverse complement strand
GAACGGGACGAACTGCGCCTGACCGCTTGAAGCCAGGCATTTTGTTATCGCGGCCGTCAACGTGGTCTTGCCGTGGTCGATATGCCCAATCGTTCCCACGTTCACGTGCGGCTTCTTGCGCTCAAACCTTGCCTTGGCCATAGCTTAAGTCCTCCTCTAAGCGGCCAGGCCCTGTCGCCTGGCATCGCGCTCGGCCCGCACCTTTTCCATGACCTCTTGGGCCAGTCCGGCGGGCATGGGGTCGTAATGGGAAAACTCCATGCTAAAGGTGGCGCGTCCCTGGGTGGCCGAGCGCAGGTCGGTGGCATAACCGAACATGTTGGCCAGCGGCACCAGGGCGTTGACCACTTGGGCCCCCGAGCGGGCGTCCAGCGCCTGCACCCGCCCGCGGCGGGAGGAAAGGTCGCCCATGACGTCGCCCAGGAAGTCGTCGGGGGTGGTGGTCTCGAGCTTCATGACCGGCTCGAGCAGGATCAGGCCGGCGGAGCGGACCGCGTCCTTCAGGGCCATGGAGGCGGCGATGAAGAAGGCGCGCTCGTTGCTGTCCACCTCGTGGTAGGAGCCGTCGATCAGGCTCACCTCGATGTCCACCAGGGGGAAGCCGGCCAGCACGCCCTTTTCGCAGGCATCCTGGGCGCCCTTGGACACCGCGGGGATGTACTCGCGGGGAACCACGCCGCCGACGATCTTGTCCTTGAAGACATAGCCGCTGCCCGGCTCGCCGGGGGCGACCTGGATCTTGACGTGGCCGTACTGGCCGCGGCCGCCGCTCTGCTTCACGTAGCGGCCCTCGGCCCCGGCCGGGCCCTTGATGGCCTCGCGGTAGGCCACCTGGGGCGCGCCCACCTCGGCCTCGACCTTGAACTCGCGCCTCAGGCGGTCGACGATGATCTCCAGGTGCAGCTCGCCCATTCCCCGGATCACGGTCTGGCCGGTCTCCTCGTCGCTGTTCACCCGGAAGCTGGGGTCCTCGGCGGCCAGGCGGGCCAGGGCCACGCCCAGCTTCTCGGCCAGGGACTTGTTGGCCGGACGGATGGAAAGGCCCATCACCGGCTCGGGCACGAACATGGACTCCAACAGCAGGGTCCGGCCGGGCCGGCAGAGGCTGTCGCCGGTGCTGGCGGTCTTGAGCCCCACCGCGGCCACGATGTCGCCGGCGTAGACCTCCTTGACCTCCTCACGCTGGTTGGCGTGCATCTTCAGCAGGCGGCCGATGCGCTCGCTCTTGTCGCGGCTGGCGTTGTAGACCGTGTCGCCGCTTTTCAGGCTGCCGGAGTAGACGCGCAGGAAGGTGAGCTGGCCCACGTAGGGGTCGGTCATGAGCTTGAAGGCCAGGGCGGTTAGCGGGGCGTTGTCCTCGGCGGTGACGGCTACTTCCGCGCCCTTGGCGTCGGTGGCGCTGATGGCGGCCACGTCCAGGGGGCAGGGCATGTAGTCCAGCACAGCGTCCAGGAGCGGCTGGATGCCCTTGTTCTTGAAGGCCGAGCCCAAAAAGACCGGGATGATGGCCGCGGCCAGGACGCCCTGGCGCAGGGCCTCCTTGATGGCGGCCGGGCTCAGCTCCTCGCCGGCCAGGTAGCGCTCCATGAGTTCGTCGTCGAACTCGCAGGCGGTCTCGATCAGCTCAAAACGGGCGGCGTCCACCGCCGCGGCCAACTCGTCCGGCACCGGGAAGGCTTCCACCTCCATGCCTTTGCTGGCCTCGTCAAAACGAAGGGCCTGGCGACCGACCAGGTCCACCACGCCCTCGAATTTGTCTTCGTTGCCGATGGGCAGTTGCATGAGGATCGGGCGGCAGCCCAGGCGGGCGCGCATCATCTCCACGCAGCGCTCATGGTCGGCGCCGGTGCGGTCCATTTTGTTGATGAAGGCCAGGCGGGGCACCTGGTAGCGGTCGGCTTGGCGCCAGACGGTCTCGGACTGCGGCTGCACCCCGCCCACCGCGCAGAAGACGGCGATGACGCCATCCAGCACGCGCAAGGAGCGCTCCACCTCGATGGTGAAATCCACGTGGCCAGGGGTGTCTATGATATTGATGCGGGTGTCTTTCCAGAAACAGGTGGTGGCGGCGCTGGTGATGGTGATGCCGCGCTCCTGCTCCTGGGCCATCCAGTCCATGACCGCCGAGCCGTCGTGCACCTCCCCCAGCCGGTGCGAGACACCGGTGTAGAAGAGAATTCTCTCGGTTGTGGTGGTCTTGCCGGCATCGATGTGGGCCATCAGCCCGATGTTGCGATGCCTGACCAGGGGAACCTGCCGTGCCACGACTCTAACCCTAATCGCCTTTCAACTTCAAACAAGCGGGCGCACCCGCCATGATGAGACAAAATTGGAGTATGCCAGCGGTTATACCGCTTTCCTCAAGCGACGGCTCCAATCGTAAAGTCTAGAACCGCCGTCGCTCACCCGGCCATAACCGCCGGGCCCTGCCCATCTTCGGTTATCAGAGAGGCCCTGCCCCGTGGCCAAGCCGTCGGGGCGCCGACCTGCGCGCTACCAGCGGTAGTGGGCGAAGGCCTTGTTGGCATCGGCCATGCGGTGCGTATCTTCCTTCTTCTTCACCGAGCTGCCGCGACCAGCCGCGGCGTCCAGAATCTCGGCCGCCAGCTTGTCGGCCATGGTCTTGCCATCGCCGCGGCTGCGGGAGTAACTGATGATCCAGCGCATGGCCAAGGCCTGCCGCCGCTCGGGGCGGATCTCCACCGGCACCTGGTAGGTGCTGCCGCCCACCCGCCGGCTCTTGACCTCGATCATCGGGCGCACGTTCTCCAAGGCCTTTTCGAAGACCCGCAGGGGATCCTCGCCGCTGCGCTCGCGGATCTTGTCCATGGCGCCGTAGAGGATGCGCTCGGACGTGGACTTCTTCCCATCGTACATCAGCTTGTTGGCGAACTTGGCCAACGTCTTGCTGCGGTACTTGGCGTCGGGCAGAATCTCCCGCTTCGGTACTTCGCGTCTCCTGGGCATCGTTCGCTATCCGTCCTCTGTTGGCTGCCCTAAAGAGCAATGCCCCCGAAATTATCGCACTAGGGGCATCACCTCCGCCCACCGGGGGCGAGTTCGGCTTACTTGGGCCGCTTGGCTCCGTACTTGGAGCGGCCCTGCCGGCGGTCCTGCACGCCAGTGGCGTCCAGGGTGCCGCGGATGATGTGGTAGCGCACACCGGGCAAGTCCTTCACACGACCGCCGCGGATGAGCACCACCGAGTGCTCCTGCAGGTTGTGACCCACGCCGGGGATGTAGGTGGTCACCTCGATGCCGTTGGTCAAGCGCACCCTGGCCACCTTGCGCAAAGCCGAGTTGGGCTTCTTGGGGGTGGTGGTGTACACACGGATGCACACGCCGCGTTTCTGGGGGCACTCCTGCAAGGCCGGAGTGGCCTTCTTCTTGCGCACCAAATCGCGCCCCTTGCGCACCAGCTGGTTGATCGTCGGCAACGAAAGCCTCCTACTCGGCTCGGGCGCTTCGTCTCAAGCGCCGGAAACGTCTATCTAATCTTCCCGCCCTTTCGGGGCGTCACCCACCCGTCACCTTGCGGGCGAAAGCACGTTCGCCCCCCTTGCCCCCCAGGAGCAATGCGAAAAGCGAGCGTCCGTGGAAGTGCTACTTTTACCGCGCCCAACAGGGCCTGTCAAGGGCCTTTTGCCCCCGAGCCGGACCCGCTTGCCTGGGCCTGGGCCCGGCCCAGGGTTCCGAGTTCCCCGCGCCGGGCTCAGCCAGACAAATATAGCCCAAACTCAACCCGTTGGCAACCCCCCGGCCTGGGCCGGGCCCGCCTGCCAACCCCTCCCGCCTGCGCGGGGCTATCCATATGGTTCATGGGCCGGGCCGCGCCGGCCCCGGCCCATGCCCACAGGCTCTGCTAGAGCGCCGCCTCGCTGTCGGGCTGGTCGCGCTCGCTGAGGATGCCATCCTCCAGCCCGGCTTCGCCCATGTCCTCGGCCACGGCGTCGCTGAGGTCGTCCTCGCGGTAGCGGCTGCTGGGCCGGTAGTCCGCCGGGGCCTCGGCGTGGGGGATGTGCTGGTTGCGGTAGACGCCCAGGCCGGTGCCGGCCGGGATCAGCCGCCCCATGGTCACGTTCTCCTTCAGGCCCTTCAGGTCGTCCACCTTGCCGGCGATGGCCGCCTCGGTGAGCACCTTGGTGGTCTCCTGGAAACTGGCCGCGCTGATGAAGCTGTCGGTGGACAGGCTGGCCTTGGTGATGCCCAGAAGCAGCGGCTCGGCCGAGGCCGGCATCTGGCCCTTGTCCAGAAGCCGCCGGTTCTCCTCGTCAAAGCGCCACTTCTCCACCTGCTCGCCCATCAGGAAGTTGGAGTCGCCGGCGTCCTTGATGCGCACCCTTCGCATCATCTGGCGCACGATGACCTCTATGTGCTTGTCGTTGATCTTCACGCCCTGCAGGCGGTAGACCTCCTGCACCTCGTCGACCAGGTAGCGGGCGACTTCCTCGGTGGAGCGGGTCTTGAGCAGGTCGTGGGGGTTGATGGAGCCGTCCATCAGCGGCTCGCCGGCGCGCACGAAGTCGCCCTCGTGCACGGTGACGTGCTTGCCCTTGGGGATCAGGTACTCGCGCTTGTCCTCGTCGCGCAGGCCCGGGTCCACCACCACCTTGCGCTTGCCCTTGGTCTGCTTGCCGAAGCTGACCATGCCGTCGATCTCGCTGATGACCGCCGTCTCCTTGGGCTTGCGCACCTCGAAAAGCTCGGCCACCCGGGGCAGACCGCCGGTGATGTCCTTGGTCTTGGTGGTCTCGCGCGGGATGCGCGCCAGCACGTCGCCGGCCCGCACCTGGTCGCCTTCGGAGACCATGATGATGGCGCCCACCGGCAGCAGATAACGCGCCTCGCCGCGGCCGCCACTGAGCTTGGCGGTCTTGGAGGTGCCGGGCTCCTTGATGGAGATGCGCGGGCGCAGGTCGGCGTTGCGCGACTCCACCGTGACCTTGGTGGACCGGCCGGTGACCGGGTCCAGGCGCTCCTGCATGGTCACGTTCTCGAGCACGTCGCCGAACTTCACCTCGCCGTCCACGTCGGTGAGGATGGGGCTGGTGTAGGGGTCCCATTGGGCCACCACGTCGCCGGGCTGGGCCATGTCGCCGTCGTTGTAGAGCAGGTGCGCGCCGTAGTTGATCTTGTAGCGCTCGCGCTCGCGGCCGCCCTCGCCCATGATGGCCAGCTCGCCGTTGCGGTTCATGACCACCCGGTGGCCGCTGCTGCTCATGACCGTGACCAGGTTCAGGTACTTGACCAGGCCGGGGTAGCGCGCCTCCACCTTGGACTGCTCGGCCCGCCGGGCCGCGGCGCCGCCGATGTGGAAGGTGCGCATGGTGAGCTGGGTGCCCGGCTCGCCGATGGACTGGGCCGCGATGATGCCGATGGCCTCGCCCACGTCCACGGGCTTACTGTGGGCCAGGTCGCGGCCGTAGCACTTGGAGCAGACGCCGCGCTTGCACTCGCAGGTGAGCACGCTGCGGATGAGCATGCGCTCCACGCCGGCCTCCTCCAGCTTGGCCACCCCGTCCTCGTCGATCTCGGCGTTGGCCGGGATGAGGATGTCGCCGGTGAGCGGATCGCGCACGTCGCGCAGGGCCGTGCGGCCCAGCACGCGCTCGCCCACGTGCTGGATGACCTCGCCGCCCTCGCGCAGGGCCTCCACCTCGATGCCGGTGATGGTGCCGCAGTCGATCTCCACCACGATGGCGTCCTGGCTGACGTCCACCAGACGGCGGGTCAGGTAGCCGGAGTTGGTCGTCTTAAGCGCGGTGTCGGCCAGGCCCTTGCGCGCGCCGTGGGTGGAGATGAAGTACTGCAACACCGTCAGGCCCTCGCGGAAGTTGGCCGTGATGGGCGTGGCGATGATCTCGCCGGAGGGCTTGGCCATGAGCCCGCGCATGCCGGCCAGCTGCTTCATCTGGTCCTTGCTGCCGCGGGCGCCGGAATCGGACATCATGAAGATGGGGTTGAAGCTGGTGGTGGTGATCTCGGTGCCGTCGGCGCCCTTGATGGTGTCGAAGCTGATCTCGTCCATCATCTCCTTGGCGACGTCCTCGGTGGCCTTGGCCCAGATGTCCACGGCCTTGTTGTACTTCTCGCCGTCGGTGATGATGCCGTCCTTGTACTGCTTCTCGATCTGGCGCACCTCGCCCATGGCCTGGTCCAGGATGCCGACCTTGGCCTGGGGGATGATCATGTCCTGCACGCAGATGCTGATGCCGCTGCGGGTGGAGTGGAAGTAGCCCACGTCCTTCAGGCGGTCGGCAAGGAGCACGGTGGCCTTGGTGCCCGCGTTGCGGTAGCACATGCCCACCAGGTTCTTCAGGGTCTTCTTGTCCATCACCAGGTTGATGCGCTCGAAATCGATCTCGGTGGGCAGGATCTCATAGAGCAGCACCCGGCCCACGGTGGTCTTGTAGCGCCGGCCCTGCAGCCGGCACTCGATGGCCGCGTGCAGGTCCACCGCGCTGGAGTCATAGGCCATGCGCACTTCGGCCGGGTCGGAGAAGATCATGCCCTCGCCCCGGGCCAGGGGCCGCTCGCGGGTCATGTAGTACAGGCCCAGGACGATGTCCTGGTTGGGCACGATGATGGGCTCGCCGTTGGCCGGGCTCAGGATGTTGTTGGTGCTCATCATGAGCACCCGGGCCTCGATCTGGGCCTCGATGGAAAGCGGCACGTGCACGGCCATCTGGTCGCCGTCGAAGTCGGCGTTGTAGGCCTGGCACACCAGCGGGTGGAGCTGGATGGCCTTGCCCTCCACCAAGAGCGGCTCGAAGGCCTGGATGCCCAGGCGGTGCAGGGTGGGCGCGCGGTTTAAGAGCACCGGGTATTCGCGCACCACCTCCGACAGGGTGTCCCACACCTCCGGGGTCTCGCGCTCCACCAGCTTCTTGGCGCCCTTGATGGTGGTGACCAGGCCCTTGGCCTCCAGGCGGTGGTAGATGAAGGGCTTAAAGAGCTCCAGGGCCATCTTCTTGGGCAGGCCGCACTGGTGCAGGCGCAAGTCCGGGCCGATGACGATGACCGAACGGCCGGAGTAGTCCACGCGCTTGCCCAGCAGGTTCTGGCGGAAACGGCCCTGCTTGCCCTTGAGCATGTCGGAGAGCGATTTGAGCGGGCGCTTGTTGGGGCCGGTGATGGTCTTGCCGCGGCGGCCGTTGTCGAAAAGGACGTCCACCGCCTCCTGGAGCATGCGCTTTTCGTTGCGGATGATGATGTCCGGCGCGGCCAGCTCGTGCAGGCGGCGCAGGCGGTTGTTGCGGTTGATCACCCGGCGGTAGAGGTCGTTCAGATCGCTGGTGGCGAAACGCCCGCCGTCCAGGGGCACCAACGGGCGCAGATCCGGGGGCAGCACCGGGATGATGTCCATGATCATCCAGTCGGGCTGGTTGCCGCTCTCGCGGAAGGCGTCGATGACCTTCAGCCGCTTGGCCAGCTTCTTGCGCTTGGCCTCGCTGGTGGTGGTCACCATCTCGGCGCGCAGCTCCTCCCACATCGGCTCCAGGGTCACTTCCTTCAAAAGCTCCTGGATGGCCTCGGCCCCGATGCCGGCCTTGAACTGGTTGCCGTACTCGCTCTTGAGCTGGCGGTAGCGCTCCTCCACCACGAGCTGGGCCTTGGCCAGGCCGGGCACGTCGCCGGGATCCAGGATGATGTAGCTCTCGAAGTAGAGGACCTTCTCCAGCTCTTTCAAGGTGAGGTCCAGGAGGTTGCCCACCTTGGAGGGCAGGGATTTGAGGAACCAGATGTGGGCCACCGGGGTGGCCAGGTCGATATGGCCCATGCGCTCGCGGCGCACCTTGGACTGGATTACCTCGACCCCGCACTTTTCGCAGACCACGCCGCGGTGCTTCATGCGCTTGTACTTGCCGCAGTTGCACTCGTAGTCCTTGGTGGGCCCGAAGATCTTGGCGCAGAAGAGGCCGTCGCGCTCGGGCTTGAAGGTGCGGTAGTTGATGGTCTCCGGCTTCTTGACCTCCCCGAAGGACCAGGCCTTGATCTTCTCCGGGCTGGCCAGGGAGATCTTGACCGCGTCGAAGCTGAGCGGGTCCTTGGGCTTGGCAAAGTAGCTGTAGAGGTCTTCCAAGTGACTTCTCCTTAAAGCGAGAGAGTTGCTTCTGCAATCGGCGGCCCGGGGCCGGCCGGGGCCGGCGGGGCTGGTTTGCCGTGCGGAGCCTGGCCTCGGTCAGCGGCCGGCCGCGGCGATGCCTCCCATCACTGAGCCGCGGCCGCCTCGGTCCTGTTCTCGATCATCTCCATGTCCAGGCAGAGCGCTTGCAGCTCCTTGACCAGGACGTTGAAGCTCTCGGGCAGACCGGCTTCCAGGTTGTTCTCTCCCTTGACGATCTTCTCGTACATCCGGGTGCGTCCGGCTACATCGTCGCTCTTGACGGTCAAAAACTCCTGCAGCGAGTAGGCGGCGCCGTAGGCCTCCATGGCCCAGACCTCCATCTCGCCCAGGCGCTGGCCGCCGAACTGGGCCTTGCCGCCCAGGGGCTGCTGGGTGACCAGCGAGTAGGGGCCGATGCTGCGGGCGTGGATCTTGTCGTCCACCAGGTGGTGCAGCTTGAGCATGTACATCACGCCCACGGTCACGGTGCGGTCGAAGCGGGAGCCGGTGCGGCCGTCGCGCAACTGGGCCTGGCCGGTGGGCGAGACCCCGGCCAGGGTCAGCAGCTTCTGGATCTCCAGCTCGCTGGCGCCGTCGAAGACCGGGGTGGCCACCGGCACGCCGTAGCGCAGGTTCTCAGCCAGGGGCAGCAGGTCCTCGTCCTTGCTCACGGTGCTGAAGAGATCCTCCACCTCCACCGGCGAGTAGACCTGCTCCAGGAAGGACTTCAGGTCCTTGATCTTGGCCTTGGTCAGGGCCTTGTTCTTGGCGTCGTTGACCGCGTCCACCAGGCGGCCGATCTGCTGGCCCAGGGCCTTGCTGGCCCAGCCCAGGTGGGTCTCCAGCACCTGGCCGACGTTCATGCGGCTGGGCACGCCCAGGGGGTTGAGCACGATGTCCACCGGGGTGCCGTCCTCGAAGAAGGGCATGTCCTCCTCGGGCAGGATGCGGCTGACCACGCCCTTGTTGCCGTGGCGACCGGCCATCTTGTCGCCGACGCTGAGCTTGCGCTTCATGGCCACGTAGACCTTGACCATCTTGATCACGCCCGGAGGCAGCTCGTCGCCCTTCCGGAGCTTGGCCACCTTGTTCTCAAAAGACTGGCGGATGACGTCCACCTGCTCCAGGTAGCTGTCAACGATGCGCTCCAGCTCGGCCTGCACCTTGTCGTCGGCCCCGGCCAGATCCACCTCGCGCAGCAGGCGGATGGGCAGGTCCGTCAGGTGCTCGTCGGTGATGGGCGTCTTCTTGGGGATGATGGCCTTGCCCTTGTCGTCCTTCAGCGGCGCGGCCAGTTGCTTGCCCACCAGCAGTATGTTGAGCTGGGTGAGGGCGTTGCCGCGGATGATGCCGATCTCGTCCTTCTGGTCCTTCATCAGGCGGGCCACCTCGTCGTCCTCGATGGCCTGGGCCCGCTCGTCTTTTTCGATGCCCTTGCGGGAGAACACGCGGGCGTCGATGACGATACCCTCCACGCCCGGCGGCACCCGGAGGCTGGTGTCCTTGACGTCCCCGGCCTTCTCGCCGAAGATCGCGCGCAGAAGCTTTTCCTCCGGGCTGAGCTGGGTCTCGCCCTTGGGCGTGATCTTGCCCACCAGGATGTCGCCGGCCTTGATCTCCGCGCCGATGCGGATGATGCCGGCCTCGTCCAGGTTCTTGAGCGCCTCCTCACCCACGTTGGGGATGTCGCGGGTGATCTCCTCCTTGCCCAGCTTGGTGTCCCGGGCGACGGTCTCGAACTCCTCGATGTGCACCGAGGTGAAGATGTCTTCCTTGGCGATGCGCTCGCTGACCAGGATCGAGTCCTCGTAGTTGTAGCCGCCCCAGCTCATGAAGGCGACCATGACGTTGCGGCCCAGGCCCAGCTCGCCCTGGTCCACGGCCGGGCCGTCGGCCAGGATCTGGCCCTTTTTCACCTGCTGGCCGCGCACCACGATGGGCTTCTGGCTGGTGCAGGTGTTCTGGTTGCTGCGCTGGTACTTGGTCAGCTTGTAGATCTTGACCTGGCTGTGGGGCTCGTAGGGGTTCAGCGGCTTGTCGTAGCGCACCACGATGCGCGCCGCGTCCACGGCGCTGATCCTGCCGTCGGCCTCGGCCACCACGCACACGCCGGAATCCCGCGCCACCACCCGCTCGATGCCGGTGCCCACCAGGGGGGCGTCGGTGCGCAGCAGCGGCACCGCCTGGCGCTGCATGTTGGATCCCATGAGCGCGCGGTTGGCGTCGTCGTTTTCCAGGAAGGGCACCAGGGAGGCGGCCACGGACACGAGCTGGTTGGGGCTCACGTCCATGTATTCGACCTCCTCGGGGCTGGCCATCATGAACTCGCCGGCCTGGCGCACGCTGACGATGTCGCGCAGGAACTTGCCGTCCTTGTCGATGGGCGCGTTGGCCTGGGCGATGGCGTGGTCGGCCTCCTCCAGGGCGGAGAGGAAACGCACCTCGGTGCTCACCCCGCCGCCGCCGGCCAGGCGGTAGGGGGTCTCGATGAAGCCGTAGTCGTTGACCCGGGCGTAGGTGGACAGGCTCACGATCAGGCCGATGTTCGGGCCTTCCGGCGTCTCGATGGGGCAGATGCGGCCGTAGTGGGTGGAGTGCACGTCGCGCACCTCGAAACCGGCCCGCTCGCGGGTGAGCCCGCCCGGTCCCAGGGCCGACAGGCGGCGCTTGTGGGTCACCTCGCTCAGGGGGTTGGTCTGGTCCATGAACTGGCTGAGCTGGCTGGTGCCGAAGAACTCCTTGACCACCGCGCTGACCGGCTTGGAGTTGATGAGATCGTGGGGCATCAGGGCCTCGATCTCCTGGAGGCTCATGCGCTCCTTGATGGCCCGCTCCATGCGCACCAGGCCGATGCGGTACTGGTTTTCCAGCAGCTCGCCCACCGCGCGCACCCGGCGGTTGCCCAGGTGGTCGATGTCGTCCACCTGGCCCTCGGTGTCCTTCAGCTCGATCAACAGCTGGACCGAGCGCAGGATGTCGTCCTTGCGCAGGGTGCGCAGGTCCTCGTTGGCGTCCAGGCCCAGGCGCAGGTTGAGCTTCAGGCGGCCCACGGCCGAAAGGTCGTAGTGCTCGGGGCTGAAGAACAGGTTGTTGAAGAAGGTGCGGGCCACTTCCAGGGTGGGCGGGTTGCTGGGCCGGAGCTTGCGGTAGATGTCGACGATGCCCTCGTCCTCGCCCTCGACCTTGTCCAGCTCCAGGGTGTCGCGGAAGCAACTGCTGGTGCGCATGCCGTCGATGTACAGGGTGGGCACCTCCCCCACGCCGGCCGCGCGCATCTTCAGCAGCGCCTCGTGGCCGATGGGCTGGTTGATGCCCACGATCACCTCGCCGGTGTTGGGGTCGGGCAGGTCCACGGCGGCGTAGCGGCCCACCAGGTCGTCCGGGTCCACCAGGATCCACTGCACGCCCAGCTCGGCCAGGCGGTTCAGGGCCCGGCGGGTCATCTTCTTGCCGGATTTGACCAGGGGCTTCTTGGTCTCGGGTCGATGACGTCCCGGCTGACCTCGCGGCCCATCATGATCTCGGGCTCCACCTTGCGCTGGACCTGCTCGCCCTCCAGGCGGTACCACTCTTTCTGGTACATGGTGTCCAACAGGGCCTGGGCGCTGTAGCCCAGGGCCTTCAACAGGAGCGTCACCGGGAACTTGCGGCGGCGGTCGATGCGCACGTACAGGATGTCCTTGGGGTCGAACTCCAGGTCGATCCACGATCCGCGCAAGGGGATGATGCGGGCGCTGTAGAGCAGCTTGCCGCTGGAGTGGGTGCGGCCCTTGTCGTGGTCGAAAAAGATGCCCGGAGAGCGGTGGAGCTGGCTGACCACCACACGCTCGGTGCCGTTGACGATGAAGGTGCCGCGGTCGGTCATCAGCGGCAGGGTGCCGAAGTAGATCTCCTGCTCCTTGATGTCGCGGATGGACTGCACCCCGCTTTCCTTGTCCACGTCGTAGACCACCAGGCGCACGGTGAGCTTCAGGGGCGCCTCATAGGTCATGCCGCGGGCCAGGCACTCATCCACCTCGTACTTGACTTCGCCGAAGGAATAGCTGACAAACTCCAGCGAGGAAGTGCCGGAGAAATCGCGGATGGGGAAAACGCTCCTGAAGACCCCCTGCAGGCCGATCTCCTGCCTCAGCTCGGGCGAGACATCCTTTTGCAGAAAGCGCTCGTAGCTCTGCTTCTGCATATCGATAAGGTTGGGGATGTCGATGATCTTGGCGATCTTGCCAAAATTTTTGCGGACCCGCTTCCTGGTCTCGGTCGCCTGGCTCATGGACTCTCCTTCGGAGAAGGGTGCGGGGGGCGTGCTGATCAGGCCGCTCCCCAGGTGGCAAAACCACCAAACACGGGCACCCGGCGGCACCTAGGCCGCTCGCCCGCGCAAGCGGCCCGGCCCTGCCGGGGGGCGATGTATTTTTTTGGCCGCTCCCCGGCGGCGGGTCTCGCCGCGCCGCCGGGGAGGTTGTCTACATCCAAGCGGGGCGGGGCTTACTTCACCTGCACCACGGCGCCGGATTCCTCGAGCTCGGCCTTGACCTTCTCGGCCTCTTCCTTGCTCACGGCCTCCTTGACCGCCTTGGGCGCGCCGTCCACCAGGTCCTTGGCCTCCTTCAGGCCCAGACCGGTGAGGGCCCGCACGACCTTGATCACCTGGATCTTCTTGTCGCCGGCGCTCTCCAGGATGACGTCGAACTCGGTCTGCTCCTCCTCGACGACGGCCTCGGCGCCACCGCCCATGGGCATGCCACCCATCATCATGGGAGCGGCGGCGCTCACGCCGAAGGTCTCCTCCAGCTCCTTGACGAGCTCGGACAGCTCCAGCACGGTCATGTTCTTGATGAACTCGATCACTTCGGCTTTGGTTACGGCCATTTTAATGCTTTCCTTTCCTGCCGGCCGGGGCTTGTCCGCCGCCGGCCCGATGCGACGAAGATTTTGGAATCGTGCTCCCGGCGCGCCTTTTTAGGCGGCCTCGGCCTTCTGGTCTTTGATGGCGTTGAGCGCGTTGAGCAAGGAGCGCGGCACCGCCGCCAGCACGCTGACCAGGTTGCGGGGCACGCCGTTCATGGCGCCCAGCAACATGGCGAGCAACTGCTCGCGGGAAGGCATCTTGGCCAGATCCGCCACCTGGGCGGCGCTGATCAATTTGCCCTCCAGCACCCCCGACCGAAGCTCCAGCTTGGGGTTGGCCTTGGCGAAATCCACCAAGGTCTTGGCCAGGGCCACCGGATCTCCGTAAGAGATGGCCAAGCCGTTAGGACCCGTAAGCTCGTCGGCCAGGAGCGCTGCGGAAGAGCCCTCGCCGGCGCGTTTCAGCAGCGTGTTCTTGACCACCACGTACTCAAGGCTGTTCTCCCTGAGCTTCTGGCGCAGGTCGGTCATCTGCTCGACCTTGAGCCCGGTGAAGTTGGTCAGCACGCATGCCTTGGCGCGACCGAGGCGCTCGGCCATGGCATCGACCACGACCTGTTTTTCGCTGCGGTTCACCTCTGGCTACCTCCTTGTGGGCCGGGGTTTCACCCCCCACCCGCCGATTGCCTGGACCACGTCCTTGAGTCAGACCAAGGAGGTGAGCACGATTCCTCTATCGTCACACCTGCCCCGTCGCTCTCGGCGGGTGACCCTGTGCCGGGTCATTAGAGCCTCTCGCCAGGCCGCCCGCTGTCTCTGACCGAAGCGCAGGTCCAGAGCGTCTATATGTACAGGGGCTCGCGCCCCCGTTAAGACCTTGCTAGGCCTTCACCGCCGCCTTGACCTCGGCGGTGTCCAGGCGCACGCCGGCGCCCATGGTGGTGCTGATGGTGATGCCCTTGACGTAGGTGCCCTTGGCGGTGGCCGGCTTCAGGCGCACCAGGGTGTCCACCAGGGCGTCCAGGTTCTCCTTCAGCTTGTCCTTGCCAAAGCTCTTCTTGCCCACCGGCGCGTGCACCACGCCGCCCTTGTCCACACGGAACTCGATCTTGCCGGCCTTGATCTCCTTGACCGCCTTGGCCAGGTCGAAGGTCACGGTGCCGCTCTTGGTGTTGGGCATCAGGCCGCGCGGGCCCAGGACGCGGCCCAGCTTGCCCACCACGCCCATCATGTCCGGGGTGGCCACGGCGCGGTCGAAATCGGTCCAGCCGCCGGTGACCTTCTCCACCAGGTCGTCGCTGCCCACGAAATCGGCCCCGGCCTCCAGGGCCTCCTTCTCTTTTTCACCCTTGGCGAAAACCGCCACCCGCACCGGCTTGCCGGTGCCATGGGGCAGCACCACCGTGCCGCGCACCATCTGGTCGGCGTGGCGGGGGTCGACGCCCAGGCGCACGGCCACGTCCATGGACTCGTCGAACTTGGCGTAGGAGGCGCCCAGGGCGACTTCGAGGCCCTCCTCGAAGGAGTGGCGCTTCTGGCGGTCCACCTGACCGCGGATCTCGTTGTACTTCTTGCCGTGCTTGGCCATTGTCATGTCCTCCGTGTGCTTACGCGGAGCTACGTGTGCTTTCGGCCGGCCAGGCCTCCACGTGCTCGGGGTTGAATGGGGCCTACTGGGTCACTTCCAGGCCCATGGAGCGGGCGGTGCCCATGATGGTGTGCACCGCCTGGTCCAGGTCCCGGGTGTTCAGGTCGTTCATCTTCTCCTGGGCGATCTCGCGGATCTGGGCCATGCTGATCTTGCCGACCTTCTCCTTGTTGGGCGTCGCCGAGCCCTTGGGCACGCCGGCGGCCTTGCGAAGGAGCACCGCGGCCGGCGGGGTCTTGGTCACGAAGGTGAAGCTGCGGTCGGCGTAGACGGTGATCACCACCGGGATGATGGTGTCGCCGATGCCCTGGGTGCGGGCGTTGAACGCCTTGCAGAACTCCATGATGTTGGCGCCGTGGGGGCTCAAGGCCGGACCCACCGGCGGGCTGGGGTTGGCGCGGCCGGCCGGGATCTGCAACTTGATGTTGGCAACGACTTTCTTGGCCATGGTGTCTCCTGCTAGCGGCCGGCGCCCGAGCACGATCAATACTCCCGCACTCCTTCAGTGGGGCGGGAGTCTGGGGCGGCTGGTTATCCGGCTAGATTTTGGTTACCTGGACGAACTCCAGTTCCACCGGGGTGGCCCGGCCGAAGATGCTGATCAGCACCCGCAGCTTGCCCTTGTCGGGATGGACCTCCTCCACGACCCCGTTAAAGTTGTTGAAGGGGCCGTCGATGACCCGCACCTCGTCGCCCTCGCGGAAGCTGTACTTGGGCCGGGGCTGCTTGGCCCCCTCCGCCATCTGCGCGATGATGCGGTCGGCTTCCTCCTCGGTGATGGGCTGCGGCGCGGTCTCGGTGCCCCCCACGAAACCGGTCACCTTGGCCGTGGCCTTGACCAGGTGCCAAGTGGCGTCGTTCATTTCCATCTCGACCAGGATGTAGCCGGGATAGAACTTGCGGGAGGACTCGCGCCGGGAGCCCTTGACCATCTCCACCACCTTCTCCACGGGCACCAGGATCCGGCCGATGTAGTCGGACAGACCATGGCTCTTGACCCGCTCGGCCAACGCCTCGCGGACCTTGTTCTCGAACCCGGAGTAGGTGTGGACGATGTACCAGTGCTTGGCCAACCTCGCCCCCTAACCCATTCTGATGAGCGCGCGCACTATGTTGCTAAGCGCGTAGTCCACCAGCGCCAGGAAGACGCTGGAGAGGATGACCAGAACCAGCACCACGCCGGTGCTGGACATGGCCTGCTTGCGCCCCGGCCAGGTGACCTTCTTGAGCTCGGTCTTGACCTCGCGCAAGAATTGCACCGCCTGGCCCAGCCAGACCGCGGGGCCGCTGGGCTGCGCGTCCTTTTCCTTGGCGGCGCGGGCCGGTTTGGCCGGGATATTGTCCGCTCCGGGCTTGGCGGCCGCGCTCTTGCGCGCGGGCTTGGTTTCCTTGCCTTCGGCCATGGCCATCCCGCTTCCCGCCGGCGGCGCGCCGGGGCGATCAGCTAAAAAGCCGCCCTGCCCCGTTCCAGCCCCTCCGGGGAGCCGGCCGGGGCCGCGCCGTCGCTAGCACAGGTTGGGTGGACTGGCAGGCCTGGAGGGAATCGAACCCCCAGCCTTCGGATTTGGAGTCCGACGCTCTAGCCTAGTTGAGCTACAGGCCTGCAACCACCAGTCATCAAAGCTACTTGCCTTCGCGATGCACCGTGTGGGTGCGGCACGAGCTGCAAAACTTCTTGAACTCCAGCTTATCCGGCGTGCGCCGCTTGTTCTTGGTGGTGCTGTAGTTCTTGCGTTTGCATTCCTGGCAAATCAACTGAACGATTTCTCTGGGCATCTATGGCCGCCTTACTCGATGATCTCGCTGATGACGCCGGCGCCCACGGTGCGCCCACCTTCACGGATGGCGAAGCGAAGCTCCTTCTCCATGGCGATCGGGGTGATCAGGCTCACCTCGATGGCCACGTTGTCGCCGGGCATCACCATCT
>JAZDHW010000112.1:0-4445 GCA_043805555.1 Pseudomonadota bacterium | reverse complement strand
GAACGGGACGAACTGCGCCTGACCGCTTGAAGCCAGGCATTTTGTTATCGCGGCCGTCAACGTGGTCTTGCCGTGGTCGATATGCCCAATCGTTCCCACGTTCACGTGCGGCTTCTTGCGCTCAAACCTTGCCTTGGCCATGGGACACTCCTTGTGGCGATGGAAATCCGGGGCCCTTCGCGCTGTTGGTCGCCCCTGGTGTACGCCTGTCTAAATTGGTGGAGCCCACGATCGGGCTTGAACCGATGAACCTCTTCCTTACCAAGGAAGTGCTCTACCTGCTGAGCTACGTGGGCTTATCCTATTTATATTATCGCGCCGATCCAATTTTGGCCACCGGGCGGGGGCCGCAAGACACGCTAACTGGTGGTGGGGGGAGGATTCGAACCTCCGAAGGCTTCGCCGGCAGATTTACAGTCTGCTCCCTTTGGCCGCTCGGGAACCCCACCTTGCTATTTTTATTGAGCCTTTCGGCCAGCCGCCAACTCTGCTCGGCTCCCGAGAAGGGTTGGCCCGTCCCACCTCCAGCCCTGACCGCTAGCCAGTCTGGAGCTGGCGGTGGGAATCGAACCCGCAACCTGCTGATTACAAATCAGCCGCTCTGCCAATTGAGCTACGCCAGCCGAAGCTCTTAATATAGCGCCACAATTCCGTACACACAAGCAGAAAAGCACGCAACTTTCCTGCTGCGCGGCTGGGCGCAGGCTCGGACAAATATACACAAACCTGGCCAACTGGCAACCGCAAAAAATTACCGGAATCTCCCTGGGTTCTCTCCAGCCGCCGCCTTGCGCCCCCCCCGTGCCCGTTCTATATTCAAATATAGACGCGCGCCCGGCGGAGCCGGCTCCACGGGCCGCCACACCTTTGCAAGGACGATGCAGGATGGAAAAGTACCACGAGCCCGGCGAAACCCGCGGCAATCCGCCCGATCAGAAGCAGATGGAGCGGGAGCTCAGCGACTATCTGAGCCAAAAATACGGCAGCCAGAGCCGCGCCCTGGCCCCGCGCCTGTGCCCCCTGCCCGATTCCGAGCAACCCCCGGAGGACGGCGTGTGGTCAAAAATCAATTTCAACATGCGTCCCGAGGAGATGGTCGCCTACCTGGACCAGTATATCGTGCGCCAGGACGAGGCCAAGGCCGTGCTGGCCACCAAGGTCTGCACCCATTTCAACCGGGCGCGGTATTTGTCGCAGCGGGCCAGCCAGGACCCGGCGGACGGCGTGGGTTTGATCAAGAATAACGTGCTGATGATCGGCCCCACCGGCGTGGGCAAGACCTACATGGTCAAGCTGATCGCGGCCAAGCTGGGGGTGCCCTTCGTCAAGGGCGACGCCACCAAGTTCAGCGAGACCGGCTATGTGGGCGGCGACGTGGAGGACCTGATCCGCGACCTGGTGCACGAGGCCGGCGACGACATCGAGCTGGCCCAATACGGCATCGTCTACGTGGACGAGGTGGACAAGATCGCCAGCGCCCGCAACCTCATCGGCCCGGACGTGAGCCGCACCGGCGTGCAACGCGCCCTGCTCAAGCCCATGGAGGAGACCGAGGTGGACCTCAAGGCGGCCCACGACCCGATCTCCCAGATCCAGGCCATTGAGAAGTATCGTAAAACCGGCAAGCGCGAAAAGCGCTCGGTGAACACCCGCCACATCCTGTTCATCATGTCCGGGGCCTTCGGCGCCCTGCCGGAGATCATCCGGCACCGCCAGAACCAGAAGGCCCTGGGGTTCTCCGCCCTGGTGCGCGAGGCGGGCCAGGACCAGGAGTACTTCCACCAGGTCACCAGCCAGGATCTGGTGGAATTCGGCTTCGAGACTGAGTTCGTGGGCCGGCTGCCGGTCACGGTGGTGCTGGAGGAGCTTACCGCCGACGACCTGCACGAGATCCTCAAGAACCCCAACAACCCGGTTATCATCAGCAAAAAGCGCGACTTCGCTTCCTATGACATCGACTTGCGCTTCGAGCCCGAGGCCCTGCTGCGCCTGGCCGAGCGGGCCGCCGAGCTCAAGACCGGCGCCCGGGCCCTGGTTTCCGTGATCGAGAAGGCGCTGCTGCCCTTTGAGAAGCGCCTGCCCAGCACCGACATCCGCGAGCTGGTGGTCACCCCGGAACTGGTGGCCGATCCCAACGCCGCCCTGGCCCGGCTCCTGGCCGACCCGGCCGACGCCGAGCTGGCCCGCCGCTTTACCGACGCGGCCCGCACCGAGCGCCTGGAGCTGATGAAAATGATCGGCAAGCGCCAGAGCCTCTACGCCGACCGCCTCAGCGCGCCGCTCACCCCGGCCCGCATGGACCTCATCGCCGACGAGTATTACCGGGTCGGCATGACCCTGGGCGCGGCCTTTGAGCAGGTGCTGGCCAAGCTGGAGCAGGTGCGCGATTTCGAGGTCAGCTTCCACGAGCGCTTCGGCCTCAAAATCCGCTTCGACGAGACGTCCGAGGTGGCCATCCTGGCCGGGACCGCGGCGGAAGGGTGCAGCATCGGCGACTACTTGCAGCGCCTGAGCCACGTGCTGGAGCCCGGCCTCAAGTTGGTGCGCGACCGCACCGGCGCCCAGGTCTTCCACCTGCCCCAGGAGGCCGTGTTGGACACCGAAAACTACCTGCGCGGCCTGTTCCAAAAACACTACGCCGCCACCCTGGCCCAGTAGGTCATACGGTTGAAATGCAGGCGGAGGGGAACTTTTAGCCATAAAGTTCCCCTCCGCGTCTCCCCTGCCCGAAACTTTAGGCTATTATTAACCGGTCAACCCCGGCTATCAGCGCCAAAACCTCGGCCTTTTAGGAGGGGGTCCGGGGGAGCCCTTTTGGGCCACCAAGAGGATGCCCCCGCCCACAGCATGAAATGATCGGCATCAGTAAGCTCTATTGCGGTACGGTCGAGCCTTCGGACGCGTTGCGCTATGGCCGGCACTCGGGCAAGTTGCCCAGTCATCTGTTGCAGTTCTCCGCCGACAAAAAGCCGGTGGTGGTCTGGAACATGACCAAGGCCTGCAACCTGAAGTGCATGCACTGCTATGCCCAGGCCACGGCCGGCCCCAGCCCGTCCGAGCTGACCACGGCCCAGGCCAAGGCCATGATCGACGACCTGGCCGCCTTCGGCGCGCCGGTGATTTTGTTCAGCGGCGGCGAGCCCTTGATGCGCGCCGACCTGCCCGAGCTGGCCCGCTATGCCGTGAATAAGGGCATGCGCGCGGTCATCTCCACCAACGGCACCCTGATCAGCGCCGACAAGGCCAAGGAACTAAAGGACATAGGCCTGAGCTACGTGGGCGTGAGCCTGGACGGCATGCCGGCGGTGCACGACAAGTTCCGGGGCGTGGCCGGGGCCTTTGACCAGGCCCTGGCCGGCATCCGCAACAGCCTGGCGGCCGGGCTAAAGGTGGGCCTGCGCTTCACGGTGTTCAAGCACAACGCGGCCGAGGTGCCGGGCGTGTTTGATCTGCTGGAAAAGGAAGGCATTCCGCGGGTCTGCTTCTACCACCTGGTCTACGCCGGCCGCGGCAGCCGCCTGATGGACGAGGACCTGGACCACGCCGGCACCCGCGCGCTGTTGGACCTGATCATGGACCGCACCAAGGCCTTATTCGACAAAGGCCAATGTCCCGAAGTGCTTACGGTGGACAACCACGCCGACGGGCCCTACGTGTACCAGCGCCTCTTGCGCGAGGACCCGCAGCGCGCGGCCGACGTGCTGGAGTTGCTGGGTTGGAACGAGGGCAACAGCTCCGGCCGCGGCATCGGCTGCGTGAGCTGGGACGGCGCGGTGCACCCGGACCAGTTCTGGCGCCACCTCACCGTGGGCAACGTAACCGAGCGGCCTTTCAGCGAGATTTGGACCGACCTCAGCCACCCGGTGCTGGGCAAGCTGAAAGACAAGCGCCCCCACCTCAAGGGCCGCTGCACCGACTGCCGCTGGCTGGACATCTGCGGCGGCAACTTCCGGGTGCGCGCCGAGGCCGCCACCGGCGACCTCTGGGCCCCGGACCCGGCCTGCTACCTGACGGATGAGGAGATCAAGAAGCCGGCGTAAGTTAGCGCTAATACGAATTTCACGCGGCCGCCCTGGACCACCGGGGCGGCCGTGGTGTATATTCACGGTAGATACATGAAGGGAGGCCAACCATGCAGGCACAGGTGGCCAAGTGGGGCAACAGCCTGGCGGTGCGCATACCCAAGGCCGTGGCCGAGCGCGCGCGCCTGCGCGAGGGCGAACGCCTGGAAATGTCGGTGAATGATGACGGCGCGCTGGTGCTGCGGGCCGCCCGGCCCAGCTTTCGGCTGGATGATCTCCTGGCCGGCGTCAGCGACGACAACCGCCACGACGAGACCGATTGGGGTGCGGCGCAGGGCAAGGAAACATGGTAGCCCTTTACGCGCCCGAGCGCGGCGACCTGGTCTGGCTGAGCTTCGACCCCCAGGCCGGCCACGAGCAGGC
>JAZDHW010000111.1:0-9939 GCA_043805555.1 Pseudomonadota bacterium | reverse complement strand
CCCCTGGCCTGGCGGCCCTTCTTTGTCTCCTTGCCCTCGCGCAGGAAGGTCAGGCCCAGGCCCAGGGCGCGGGCGTTGCCGTGGCAGGATGCGCAGCCCGGCGTGGGGCGCTGGGTGGTGTGCGGGTTCCAGGGCGTCAGGCCCAGGCCGGGCAAACCGCCGGCCGTGCCCGGGATGGCCGCCTGCTCGATAAGCCGGCCGTCCCGGTCCAAGCGGGTCACCACGTACTGGAAACGCGGGGCCAGCAGGAAGGTGCGGCCGTCCGGGGCCTGGCCGTAGACCCGCCACTCGAAGCGCCGGAACCAGGGGGCCATGAGCCAGAAGCCCGGCCGCTCCACGCCGCTCAGGTAGTCGCGGGTGATCGGGGCCAGGCGCTTGTCCGCGGGCAGGGCCGCCTGGCTTTGGAGCAACCCCAGCACCTGGGGGTCGCCCTGGGCGGCGATGGGCAGCCATTGCTCGTAGGCCGGCCGGGTCTCCAATTGCACCATGGAGCCCCAGTCGGCCGGGTTGCCGCCGGCGTGGCAGGCGTGGCAGGCCACCCGGCCGTGCTCGGCCACCCGGTGGGCCACCGGCGCGGCCGGCCCGTCCTTCAGCCCCGGCACCTGCCGCATCTTGGCGTCCAGCTTGCCCCAGACCACCAGGCCCTCGTTGCTGAAGAGCACGTTGGCCAGTTTCTCGCCATGGGCCGTGCGCGCCTCCCGCACGGGTTGGCCCGGCTGGCCCAGCCGGCCGTGGCAACTGGCGCAGCGCACGCCCACGTGCATCAGCCCGGCGGCGCGCACCCGGCCGTCGCCCATGATCTCGGCCTGGGTGTGGCAGTCGATGCAGGCCAGGCCGGCCTGGTGGTGCAGGTCCGGCCGCATGGGCCGCCAGGACCGGGCCTGGATCAGGCGGGGCCGGTCGGGGTCGGTTTCCAGGAAGCGGGCGGCGGGGTCGTCGTCCCGGGCCGCCCGGCCCACGAAGCCCGCGCCGGCCCCGCAGCCGCCGCCGTGGCAGGTCAGGCACTGGCTCACCGGCACCTTGCGGGTGAGATAGTGGCCGCCGGTTTTGCGGCCCTCGGCCGGGCGGGGGCGGTGGCAGGCCGCGCACCCGGCCGAGCGCCGAGCGCCCTCCAGGTCCGCGCCCGGCGACCAGAGATGGCAGCGCAGGCAGCGCCGGCGCAGGAAGTCATCCACCGGCTGGGCGGGCCGGGCCGCGCCGGCCTTGGCGTCAGGGTCCGGGATGGCGGCCAGCCCGCCCTCGGCCCGCACGGCGTAGCGGGGCTCCAACCCGTCCTGCGCGCCCCACAGATAGCGGGTCTGGTTGATGAGGCCCACGTTGGTGGCCATGGGCGAGCGCCGCACCCGCTCCGGCCAGCCGGGGTGGCAGGGACCGCAGGCGCGCGGGGCCTGGTTCAGGGCCGCGGGGTTGCGCACCAGCCCGGCGTGGCCGGCTTGCAGCTCCTTGGCCGCGCCCACGCCCTGGTGGCAGGCGATGCAAGCCAGGGCGTGGCCCTTGCCGGCCGGCGGCATGGGCGCGTCCATGTCGCCATGGCAGCCCCGGCAGCCGGCGTCAGGCCCGGTCTCGGCCCACGCCGCCCCGGCCGCCAGGGCCAGGGCCAGGGCCAAAGCCAGGACCGTTATGACCAGCCGCCGCCTCATCGCAGCGCCCCCTCCACCTGGGCCTGGTGCTTCAGGTAATGGTCCCCGCCCGGCGCGATGCGGGCATAGGCCTGGCGCGGGTCGGCCAGCACCGGGTCGCCGGGGGCGCGGTGACAGGGCAGGCAGCGCGCGAAGCGCAGCACCCGGCCCACCTCCACCCGGTCCAGGGGGCGGGCGCCGGCGTGGGTCTGGCCGGCCATGGGCGCGACCGTGGCGTCGCTCAGGGCCGACCAGTCCGTGGGCCAGCCGGCCGCGGTCAAATCGCTCAGAGCCTCGCCGCTGGGCTTGCCCAAACGGCGGGGGCCGTCGCCCAGGCCCAGGGCGCGGGGGTTGGCGTGGCAATCCTCGCAGGGGCGCACCTCGCTGCGGGTGGTGTGTGGCGCGATGGGCGTGGAGACCACGCCGTTGCCCACCGGCGGGCCCTGGTAGCCCTGCATGGCGCGGCCGGCGATGGGCCGGCCCGAGCCGTCCAGCTCGGTCAGCACCACCTGGCAGCCGGGCGCGAAGGGCCGGATCTGGCCCCGGCTGTCCACGCCCAGCACCGGATCAACAAAGCGGTAGAGGTCGCGGGCCTCCTGCCAGGCCCCCGGCGTGGGCTGCCCGGCCGCGTAGTCCCACTGGCTGAAATCGCCGCGGCGATAATCGTGGCAGCCGAAGCACTGCGGGGTCCAGCGGCTGTGGCAGGCCTGGCAGGCCAGGCGGGCGTGGCCGGGCTGGCGGTGGCGGGGGTCGGCGGCGATGGAGGGGCTGGGGTGGGCCTGGCCCGGCCGCGAGCGCGACACGAGCACCAGGCCCTGGTCGGTCTGGCGCAGGTTGGCCAGGGGCCGGCCCTTGGCCGAGAGCGCCAGGCGGTCGTTCTCCTTGAGCGCCGGGCCGGCCTTGAGCGGGCCGTAGGCCGCCTCGTAGCGCGCGGCGGCGTCGGCCGGGCCCAGCCTTGGGGGGCCCTCCGGCCCGCCGTGGCAACTCTGGCAGCGCAGCTCGGTCTGTTCGCGCATGCGGCCGTAGAGGCGGCCGTCGCCCATGATCTCGCGGCCGCTGTGGCAGTCGATGCAGGTCAGGCCCTTTTCAGCGTGCACGTCCGGAAGCATCTGGCGAAAACTGCGCCCGCCGGAGAGCTCCTGGCGGGAGTTGCCCTGCCTCCAGGGCACGCGGCCGCCCTCGTCCTCCATCCAGCCGCGATAATTAAGCCCGATGCGGCCGGAGCGGTTGTGGCAGGCGCGGCAATTCTCCTCGGCCGGGGCCGGGCTCAGGCGGTGATAGGCCGCATGGCCGGGCTGGTCGGCCGGGATGGCCGCGTCCTGGCCCTGGTAGCGGCCGGATTCGTGCCGCGTGCCATGGCAGGCCGCGCAGCCGGTGGCGTGGGCGGCCGGGCCGGCCTCGCGCTGGGCCCGCAGATGGCAGCGGGCGCAGAACTTGCGCCAGTGCTCGCCGGCCAGGTTGGCGAACCCCGCGCCCTCCGGCTCCCCGCCGGGCACGGGCATGAGCTCGGCCAGGCTGCCGGCCGGCGGCGGGGAGGGCCGCAGGGGGTCGGCGATGGCGGCCGTGGCCAGGCGGGCAGTGAAGTCCGGTTGCGCGCCCCAGGCCGCGCGCAGGCTGGTGATAACGCCGGTCATGGTGGCCATGATGGTGCGCTCGGCCCGGTAGACGATGTTGGCGTGCTCTTCGCTGCGCCCGGCGTGGCAGGCCTGGGCGGCGGTGCCGCCGCCGCCGCAGGAGGCCTGGGCCACGGCCAGGTCCGAGGGATTGCGGCCGCGCAGGCCCCGGTGGGCCGCGGCCTTGGTCAGGCCCAGGCCCTGGCCGCCGTGGCAGGCCACGCAGCCCACGGCCTCGGGCGGGTGGGAGGGGCTGATGGTCTCGATGCCCTGGTGGCAGGTCAGGCAGCGCTCGGGCCGGCCAAAGGCCCGGGGCACGATCTCGATCACCCGGGGCGGGGCCGCAGCAGCCTGGGCTCCCAGGGCCACGGCCCGCGCGGGCTCCAGGCCCTGGGCCATGAGCCAGGCCTGCAAACGCCGGCCGCGCTCCTGGTTGATGGCCCGGACCTCCTCCTGCCAGGGGCGGTGGTCCTCCTGCCACCAGACCAGGGCCAGGACCAGGGCCAGGGCCAGGGCCGCCAGGGCGTAGGCCGCCAGCCAGGCCAGGCGGCGGCTGGCGGGGGCCTGGTCGTCGGCCGGGGCGGCGGCGGGCTTTGACTGCTTGGGGCTCATGCGCTAGCCTAGCGGAGGACTGAAAGCTGGCGATGGCGGCGAGCAGGCCCAACGGCCGCCCGCGGCCGATTCAGGATACCACGCACCGGCTGGCGCGGGAGGATGACATGCAAGACAAGTTCGCGGCCCTGGCCCAGGCCCTGCGCGTTGAGCTGGCCGGCCTGCCCCCGGCCCTGGTGCAGGAGGAGGTCCAGCGCCAGACCATCATCTGCCTGCTCTACCAGGCCGTGCGCGGCATGGGCCTCATCCCGGTGCCGGGCTGGAAGCCGCCCCGCTCCACCCGCGACCGCATCGACCTGGTGGGGGTGCAGCCGGACACCCACCCGCCGGTGGTGGAGATCGCCTTCACGGTCAGCCCCCTGGTGGAGCTGGCCCAGCTCAAGGCCCTGGAGTGGGTGGAGTGCCCGCACAAGATCGTGCTCACCTTTTCCGAGCGGGCGGACAAGGTGCAGCAGACCACGTTCTTCCTGGGCAAGGACCACACCCACCTGTATCTCTACACCGACCCGGCCGGGAAATAGCCGGCAATCGGATGCCGCCCGCGCGGGCCAGGGCTGGCCTTTTTCCAGACCACGCCAAAAGCAAAGGGCCGGCCATCGGGCCGGCCCTGGTGCGTGACGCCCAAGGCGTCGCGGCCCGGTGCGGGGCTACTTCTTTTTCAGGTAGAAGCTGATGTAGCCGTCGCGCTGCTCCATGCCCAGGTACTCGTCGCCGGAGCGGGAGGTGAAGGCCGGCAGGTCGTTCTTGGTGCCGGGGTCGGTGCCCTGGATCTCCAGGATCTGGCCGGACGCCATGTCCTTCATGATTTTCTTGGTCTTCAGGATCGGCATGGGGCAGCTCAGCCCGCGGGCGTCCAGCACCACGTCAGCTTTGTATTCGGCCATTATTCTTCTCTCCTTGGTTCCGGGGTTCTTTGTCTGTGCCAGGGCCATACGGCCGGCGGCCGGCGCGCGACGCCGGGCCGGAACGACCGGCTAGTACATGGTCAGCTTGTCGGTCTCCTCGTTCCAGGCCGTCAACGCCCACCAGGCGCACATGATCGCGAAGGTGATGACCATGGCCCAGAAGTAGCCGGCCAGGTCGGGCAGATAGAAGGGTGCGCCCCAGGCCTTGGCCACGGCCGCCTTCCAGACGTGCATGCGGAACAGGCTGTTGCTCATGGCAAAGGCCAGCACCGCGATGATCAGCTTCACCTGGCCCTCGCCGGCCCGCCACACCGAGCCCGAGCCGCAGCCGCCGGTGAGCAGCATGCCGAAGCCGAAGACCACCCCGCCCACCAGGCCGCCGATCCAGTGGTGGTAGACGTAGGACTCCTCGGGCAGGGAGCCGGTCCACTTGAGCAGCAGGATGCCCAGCAGGGCGATCATGGTGCTGACGGCCACGGCCTTGGTGGCCACCGACTCGCCGGTCATGAAGGGATCGCGGAAGGCGCGCACGAAGCAGAAGCGGCAGCGCTGGATGACCAAGCCGATGCCCGCGGCGATGATGAGCAGCAGGCCGGCCTGGGTGTAGGCCGAAAACGACAGCCCGTAGGCCAACAGGATCAGGCCCAGGAAAAACAGGGCCCCCAGCCAGGGCTGCACCTTGGCCCAATCCACGCCGCCGCCCGCCTTCTCCTTGGCCGCCGGGGCCTTCACCTTGATGTGCTCGATCTCCCAGAGCAGGTACTTGAGCCCCAGGATCGCGCCGGCGATGAGCCCGATCATCATGGCGAAGCCGCTGACCGAGCCCGCGGCCACGGCGCTGTAGAAGCCGCCCACGTTGCAGCCGCCGGCCATGGCCGAGCCGATGCCCAGGAGGATGCCGCCCACCAGGCCCTTGAAAAGCTCCCAACTCGGGGCCATGGTCCAGGTCACCTGGTGGCTGAGTAGCGCCGAGCCAAAGGCCCCGCCCAACAGGCCCCAGGTCAAGATAGCGGGATCGCTAAGCAAAAGATGGCTGGCCGGCTTGGGGGCCAGGCCGATGCCGTACCAGATCCAGTCGCCCCAGACCCGCAGCCCGCCGGCCACGCCCCAGGGGCGGCCCGCAGCCGCGGCCAGGATGGCCAGCAGGGCGATGAGCACCCCGCCCACCCAGAGCGGCCAGTTCTGTTCAAAAACCGAGGTGTAGCCCTCCTTGAATTTGCCCACCAGTGCGTTCTCGGACATGCATGCCTCCGTCAGCAGGGCTCTTTTTGTATATCTTTTAATCTTAAGCCGCCACCCAGGGCGGCGTCAAGGCGGGCCGAAATCACAATTCATTAATCGCTACCATTCCAATCATATACCAACATGATCATTCCGGCGAGAGATGCAACCTCAGTGGCCGGCCGCCGCCAGCACCAGGCTGGTGGTCAGGCGGGCCGAGCCGCGCAGGAGCACCTGCACCCGCACCACCGGCGCGGGCTCCACCTGGCCCGGCTCGGGCGAGCGCCAGCCCAGGGTGGGCTGGGTGCGGCCCAGGAGCAGGCTGACCCGGGCCTTGGGCTCCGGGCGCATGAGGGCGCGGCCGGCCGGGCCCTTCAGGGCCAGGATGCCGCCCTCCAGGGTGTCCAGGGTGGTGCCCGGCGGCAGGCGGAAGAACAGCTCGATCAGGTGCTCGGCCTGGGCCTGCACCTGGTCCACCACGTCCACGATGCCGCGCTTCAGGTCGGCGTAGACCCGGCGGCGGATGCTCACCGGGTCGTCCAGGCCCTGGTAGCCGTCGAAGCTGGCCGCCACGAAAAGGTGGTCCGGCGCGGCCTCCAGGGCCTCCAAGGTCACCGTTTCACCGGCCGGTTCGGCCAGGTCCACCCGCAGGGCGTTGTGGGCGGCGCGCTGGCCCAGGTGGGCGGCCAGGGCCCCGGCCCCGGCCGGGCCGGGCGGCAGCAGCAGCCCCTGGCCGTCCAGGCTGACCAGCAGGTCCAGGGCGGCCGGGCCGGGCGCGGTGCGCAGGGTCAGGCCCAGGCGGCGCTGGTTACAGCGCCCCACCAGGTGCACCAGGCCGGCCCCGGCCGATTCCAGGGGCTCGGGCTCCGGCGCGCCGGCCAGTTGGCGCAGGCGCTCCTTGACCGCCGGGCCATAGAGCCAGAACAGGCGCTCGTCCACCTCGCGCCGCGCGCGGAGCTCGGGCTCATTGAGCAGCATTGCCGCCAGGTTGGCCGGGCCGGTGAAGGGCGACGCCGGCCGGGGCTCGCAGCCCAGCACCGGTGCGGACGGCTCCCAGCCCCAATAAGCCCCCCCGCCCCAGGGCGGGGACAGGGTGCGGCAGGCCCCGGCCAGGCGGCCCAGGCCGGCCACCACCCCCGGCAGCTCGTCGCCAGCCCCGGCCCCGGCCCACAGGCCCAGCCCGCCCCATTCGCAGGCCGCGGCCAGGGCGGCGGTGGGCCGGTTGGGGCCCGGCCGCGACCAGGCCATGAGCGACGGGCCCAGGGCCGCGGCCCCGGTCTTGAGCCAGGCCTCGGCCGCTGGAAAACAGGCCAGGGCCCGGCCCAGATGGATCAAGGCCGCGGCCAGGGGGGCCTGGTCCGGGTCGGGTTCGGCAACGGTCTCGGCCAGGGTCTGGGCCAGGGCCTGACCGATCAAGTGCAGTTGCACCAGGGCCGGGGCCAACCGCTCGGGCTCCAGGCCGGAGATCTGGCCCAAGAAGCGCAGACCCCACAGCCAGTTGACTGCGCGGGTCGCCATCAGGGCCGGATGAGTCCAGCCCGGCCCCATGAAAGGCGGGTTGGCCTGGCAGGTCTGGGCCAGGCCGGTGAACGCCGCGTGTACCAGGTCGCCGTCGCCGGTAAGGAAATGGGCGCGGCACAGCCGCAGGAAGACCTGGCCGCTGAGCCAGGGCCACAGGGCGGCGGTCTCCTCGGGTTGCAGGCTGATCTGGCTGGCCGGGCGCGGCGGACCGGGGGCGGGGTAATCGGCCGCGGCCTCCTGGCGCGCCGCCGTCACCCGGGCCGGCGCATCGAAAAGCTCGGCAAAGGCCGCCCGCGCGCCGCGGTCCAGGTGCAGGGGCAGGCCCCGGTGCAGGTCGTCGGCCAGGCGGGCCAACAGGGCCTGGGGCTGGCCGGCGTAGCCGGTCTCGGCCAAAAGCCGCGCCCAGGCCTGGGGTCCGCCCAGACCGGCGACCGCCTCGGCCGCCGCGCCCGCCCCGGCCAACCGGCCCAACAACGCCTTGAAATCCCACCGGCTCATGGCCAGGAACTATAGCACACCAGGGCGGTAGCGGCACCCGTGGCGGCCCGGCCCCGCCCAAGGCCTCTCGCAACTTATGGTGGCCTTGGCGCCCGCCCCCCCTTTATAATGTGTACATCCGCCGACGACGCGGCGGCGGGTCTTGCCAAGGCCAGGCCGGTCTGCTAGAAAGAGGGCAGGCCGCCGCCAGGGCCGCCCGGCAGGGCCATTTCGGCAAATACCGCTGTAGATCATCCAGTTAAACGGAGAGCACCTTGCCGCGCGCCGCGGCCCTGGACCTGGGTTCCAACACCCTGCGGCTATTGGTGGCCGAGGTGGATCATGGCGCCTGGCGGGCGCTCACGCGGGGCCTGGCCACCCCGCGCCTGGGCCGGGGGCTCAAGCCCGGCGGTAGCCTGGACCCGGAGGCCAAGGCCCTGGCGGCCAGGCACGCGGCCGAGTTCGTCAGCCAGGCCAGGGACCTGGGCGCGCAGCGCGTGGCCCTGGCCGCCACCCAGGCCTGCCGCAAGGCCGCGGACGGCGCGGCCTTCGTGGCCCGGTTGGCCGCGGACCTGGGCCTGGACCGGGCCCGGGTGATCAGCGGCCCGGACGAGGCCCGGCTCTCGCGCCTGGGCGTGCTGAGCCGGCTGACCGGCCCCATTGCCGGCGCGCTCCTGGCCGACGTGGGCGGCGGGTCCACCGAGCTGATCGACCTGGGCGACGGAAACGCGCCGGCCCTGAGCTTGGAGCTGGGCGCGGTGAGCCTGGCCGAGGCCCATCTGCACACCGACCCGCCCGCGGCCGGCGAGCTGGCCGCCCTGGAGGCGGCCGTGGCCAAGGCCCTGGCCGGCCTGAACGGACGCCGGACGGCGCGGCTGGTGGCCAGCGCCGGCACCGCGGCCACCCTGGCCAGCCTTGTGCTGGAGCTGGCCAGTTATGAGCCCGAGGCGATTAACAATTTGCGGGTGGGCCGCGAACAACTCCACGGCCAGTTGCGCCGCCTGGCCGCCCTGCCCCTGGATGCGCGCCGCCGCACCCCCGGCCTGGAGCCGGAGCGGGCCGACATCATCCCGGCCGGCCTGGCCATCCTGGCCGGCCTGCTGGCGGTGCTGCAACTCGACGCATTGACGGTCATGGACGCCGGTCTGCTAGAGGGCATCCTCCTGGACGACCTGGCCCCGGCCGCGATATAGGCCGCCCGCTGCCGGGCCGGCCGCAGGCCTTGGCTTATTTGGCTGATAAAGAAAGCGCGGGCCGCACCCGCGCCGCAAACCCTTTTTGGGGAGAACAGGCATGTCGGATAACGAATTTCCCTTGGGCCTGACTTTCGACGACCTGCTCCTGCAACCCGGCCTCAGCCAGGTGCTGCCGCGGGAGACGGAGACCTCCACCTGGCTGACCCGGAAGATCTAGCTCAACATCCCCATCGTCAGCGCGGCCATGGACACCGTGACCGAGGCCGAAGCGGCCATCAGCCTGGCCCGCCAGGGCGGCCTGGGCTTCATCCACAAGAACATGCCCGTCAAGCACCAGGCCTTGGAGGTGCTCAAGGTCAAGAAGTCCGAGTCGGGCATGATCGTGGACCCGGTGACCGTGGCCCCCGAGGCCCGCCTGAACGACGTGGTGGAGCTGATGAACCGCTACCGGGTTTCCGGCGTGCCGGTGGTGGTGGGCAAGAAGCTGGTGGGCATCATCACCAACCGCGACCTGCGTTTCGAGACCAACCTGGACCAGCCGGTGAGCCAGGTGATGACCAAGGACAACCTGGTCACCGCCCCGGAGGGCATCACCCTGCAGGAGTCCAAGGCCATCCTGCACCAGCACCGCATCGAAAAGCTGCTGGTGGTGGACAAGGACTTCAACTTGCGCGGCCTGATCACCATCAAGGACATCGAGAAGGTGCGCAAGTATCCCCTGAGCGCCAAGGACGAGCTGGGCCGCTTGCGGGTGGGGGCGGCGGTGGGGGTCGGC
>JAZDHW010000110.1:0-4082 GCA_043805555.1 Pseudomonadota bacterium | reverse complement strand
CAACGCCCCCCAGCCGGTGCTGCTCTGCTTCAGCTGTGATCCTTATCAACCCTGTGAGGAGCAGCACCGGCTTACCAGGAGCGTCTTGGAGGTGCTCCTGGAGAACGAGCTCAAAAGCCTCAAGCCCCACCTGGCCAGCCGCCTGGGGGCAGGCCTGACCGCCGGCATTGCCCCGCCAGACCAGCCGACGCGGGTGCGCATCCTGGCCCAGCTGGCGCAAGAGGAAGGCGTGGCCGTGCCTCCCGAGGTCCTGGAGTGCCTGGCCGAGCGCATTGACGCCGATGTGCGCCGCCTGCAAGCGGCCCTGATTGGCCTCTTGGCCCGCGCCAGCCTCACCGGCCGGACGCTCAACCTGGCCCTGGCCGAAGAGACGGTGTTGGATCTTCGCGCGGAGCTTCGCCGCCTGAGTCCGGCCCAAATCCTGGCGCTGGTGGCCAGCGCCCACGGCCTGGAGCCGGGCGCGTTGACCGGCAAGAGCCGCCGGCAGGCCATCACCCGGCCGCGCAACCTGGCCCTGTACCTCTGCCGCCGGCACACCGACGCCACCTATGCCGAGCTGGGGCGCCTGTTCAACCGCGATCATTCCACGGTGATGTACGGGGTTGACCAGGTGGAGCGGGCCACGGCGGCAGAGCCCCGCCTGGCCCAGGAGATCGCCTTCCTGGAGCAAAGATTGGGGGTGTGAGCATGCGGGTAATCGCGGTGACAACCCAAAAGGGCGGGGTGGGCAAGACCACCATCGCCCTCAACCTGGCCGCCGCCCTGGCCCTCATGGGCCGGCGGGTGCTGGCGGTGGACCTGGACCCCCAGGGCTCCCTGGGCCACGGCCTGGGTTTTGAGCGCAGCCAGTGGTCGCTATCCGATGCGCTCCTGTATGGCGCGCCTGCGCAGTTCACCCCAATGGAGGGCTTGGAGGGCCTGGAGGTGGTCCCGAGCGACGGTGCGGCCATGGAGTCAACCGAGGCCCGGCTTGCCAACCGTTTGGATGGCAAGGACGCGGTGTCAATGATGCTGGCCAGCATGTCGCAAGACTACGCCGTGCTGGACTGCCGCCCCACCCTGGGGCACCTGACCCTGGGGGCCATGCTGGCCGCTGACCTGGTGATCGCCCCGGTGGAGGCCGGCCGCTACGCCCTGGAGGGCTTGGCCGACCTGCTGGCCGCCGGTGGCCGCCTGGCCGCGCAAGAGGGCTGGGCCGGGGTTGTCCGGCTGGTGGTCAACAAGCACTCCCCCCGTCTGGCCGCTACCGTCTGGCTGAATAAGCAGCTGGCCCGCGCCGTGGACCTGGTGGCGCTGACCACGCGGGTGCGCCACAGCGCGACCATCAACAACGCCTCCATCCGCCAAACCCGCGTGGTGGAGCTGAACGGCGAAGCCACGGAACCCCTCCAATTTCAGGAACGAGCCTGGCGAAGCCCGCTCCACCTGCGCCACATGGATGCCCGTCTATTCATGGAGATCATGAGCGTTCGGGCCGCCAGGCTATGTGATATCAGCGAGGCCGACGCCATGGCAGAGGGCATTAAGGCGTTCTCCAATGCCTCTGGCGGTCATCACTTCGGGGTCACAGTGGCGGATTGCTGGGAGTCAACCGCGAGGGGTGCATTCAAGCGCCTATGGGACTCCATCAACGGGCCGCGCGGGTATGAATGGCTGAGTAATCCGCCCGTGTGGGCGCTTACGTTCAAAGCGAAATAATGGCCGGCCACTCCCTTAAATTCTGGACTTCCCCCGGCACCGAAACGGAATGCTGGGAGACCCCCCAGGGTTTATTTGATTTTCTGAACGAGGTGTTCTCGTTCAATCTGGACGTTTGCGCATTACCAGAAAACGCCAAATGCCCCATCTTCTATTCACCAGACGACGACGGTTTGAGCCAGCCATGGCACGGCCGTTGCTGGATGGACCCACCCTACGGCAGGCCCATCAAGGCCTGGGTTAAAAAGGCCCACGATGAGGCCTTAGCCGGCCACGCATTGGTTGTGGCGCTACTCCCAGCAAAAACAGACACGACCTGGTGGCATGATTTTGTCAGCACAGCCAGCGTTTTCTTTTTCCGTGGACGGCTCAGGTTCAACAACAGCCGCGAGAACGCCCCGTTTGGATCTGCACTGGCAATCTGGTGGCCTCGCCCCGGAGCCGGGGAGTGGTGGGCGTAATGACCGACCACCGCAAAGCGCCCATGCCCCCCAGCTTTTACGGGAGCCCCAGCGGCATCTGCCGATGGTGCGGCTTGCCCGTCACTGAGCCCCGCCGGACCGCCTGGCACAAGGCCTGTTACGAAGAATACGAAGCCCTGGGCATTGAGCTTTACCAGCCTCATGACTCGCTGGTCGAAGACCAGGGCGGTTGCTGCGCCGGTTGCGGCCAGAGCCTAGAAATCATGGTCCGGCGCAAGTACGTCCGGCGCTGGCAACGCCTGGGCAAGCGCGATTATCCGCGCTGGGGCAGCCATTGGAGTGAGGAGCTGATCCCCTGGCAGGATGACCACATCATTGCCCTGGTGGATGCCCTGCCGCATCTTGATGACCCCTGGTGGCAGTGGCGCCTGGAAAACCGCCAGGCCCTTTGCATCGCCTGCCATCACCTTAAAACCGCGTTGGAGGCCGTACGGCGCGCCCGCTGGCGGCGAGCCTGGGCTTTGGCCCATTCCGGCCAAAGGTGCCTGCGCCTGCTGCCCAGCCCTGAACCTGGAGACACCGCCATGCCCCAAAGCGTTGACGGTCTCAAGCCCGCCGCCTACAACCCGCGCACCATCAGCAAGGACAAGCTCAAGGCCCTGGCCCGCGCCATGGCCGAGTTTGGCGACCTGTCGGGGATTGTGTTCAACCGCCAGACCGGCAACCTGATTGGTGGCCACCAGCGGGTAAAGAGCCTGAAAAAGAGCTGGTCAATCGTGAGCGAGCCCCACAGCGACAAGGTGGGCACCGTGGCGGTGGGCTACATAGAAACGCCTTGGGGCCGCTGGTCCTACCGTGAAGTTGACTGGCCCGAGGCCAGGGAAAAAGCTGCCAACGTGGCCGCCAACCAGCACGGGGGCGAGTTTGAAGACGAGGGCCTGAAAGCCCTGCTGGCCGAAGTGGGCGGCATGGACTTTGACTTGAGCCTGACCGGTTTCGACCTGGACGAGCTACAGGAGCTATTGGGCAACGCGCCCGAGCCCCTGACCCCGGCCCCCAAGAAGGCCAACCCCGAGCGGGAAGACGACGACGACCCCGCGCCGGCCCCGCCAGAACCCGCCCAGCATCAATTCTTGGTCCAGGCCCTCCTGACCGGGGAAGAGCATCGCCGCTGGGTTCGTCTCAAGGCAGGCAAGACGGACAAGGCTTACATCCTGGAGCTTATCGCCGATGTCGCTTAGGACCTACACGGGCGAGTACCTGGTCTCCCCGGTGCCGTTGCACCTGGACCTGGACATTTGCTCGCATGCTTGCTGGTGGTGCTTCTCCCGCCTGAACAACCCCGACCGCCTGGCGGACTATGGCCCGCACCCCCGGCGCGGCCCCGGCCGCGCCGGGCCCTGGAGCTGAAAGTTGGGTTGGGCCAAAGAAAACATATCGAGCCGATGCGAAAGCATTGCCTGTGAGCTGATTCCTAAGTGGCAGCCACCAGGCAAGCGGCTTTGCAGTTGCCCCTTCTCCGGTCACCCGGACAAGAATCCGTCCTTTCAGTACGACCTGGCAGAGGACAGCTACCACTGCTTCAGCCACCCCGATGAAGCCGAGGCCTCTGGCGACCTGGTGGACCTCTGGGCGCGGCTCAATGGCATCCACGACTCCAAGGAAGCCCTCAAGCAATTCATCGCCCGCTATGCCCCGGAGCTAGCCGGCAAGGGGGGCAAGAAGGGCCAGAAAGGGAAAAAACCACAAGACCAGGCCCAGGGTGATAAGGCCCCCAAGGTGGTGCCCCAGGCCGAACTGGACGCCCTGCCGCCCTTGCCAGAGGCATGGCTCAAGACCCTGGAGAGCAAGCGCGGCTGGTCCCGCGCCATGATCCGGGCCCTTGACCTGCGCCTGTGGACCCCTCCGCCCTGGCTGGATGATCAAGCCCAGCGGGTGGCCATCCCCATTCGGGATGCCGAG
>JAZDHW010000109.1:0-43630 GCA_043805555.1 Pseudomonadota bacterium | reverse complement strand
CCTGCGCCTGGGCCTGGTGCGCCTGAAATACGAACCCGGCGGCGGGGCCGAGACCACCCTGGACCTCTTGGCCCGGGGCCTGGCCACGGCCGGCCACCGGGTGACGGTCATCACCAGCGCCTGGAGCGGCCAGCCGCCGGAGGGCGTGGAGGTGGCGCGGGTGGAGGCGCCGGGCAAGGGCTCGGCCCGGCTCAATGCCTTTGCTTTAGGAGCGGCCCAGGCGGCGGCTAAACTCAGCCTGGACACCTGGCTCAGCCTGGAACGCACGCCGGGCGCGCCGGTGCTCCGGGCCGGCGACGGCGTGCACGCGGCCTGGCTGAAGCGCCGCGCGCCCTATGAAAGCCTGCTCAAGCGCCTGTCGTTCGCGGTCAACCCCCTGCACCGCGCCTTCCTGGACCTGGAGCGCCGGGCCCTGAATCACCCCGACCTGCGCCTGGTCATCGCCAACAGCCGCCTGGTGGCCGATGAACTCCAGCGTTATTACGGCCTGGGGCCGGAGCGGGTGCGGGTGGTCTACAACCCGGTGGACACCGCGCGGCTGGACCCGGCCAGGGACCCGGCCGTGCGCCGTGCGACCAGGGCGGACCTGGGCCTGGCCGAAGCCGAGCCGGCGCTTTTGTTTCTGGGCTCGGGCTTTGAGCGCAAGGGCCTGGCCTTTGCCATCGCGGCCCTGGCCCATCTGCCCGGCGTCCGGCTCCTAGTGGCCGGCCGGGACCGGACCGCGGCCTTTGCCCGCCAGGCCCGGCGGCTGGGCGTGACCGGCCGGGTGAGCTTTTTGGGCCGCCGCGGCGACGCCCCGGCGCTCATCGCCGCGGCCGACGCCATGGTGCTGCCCACCATCTACGACCCCTGCGCCAACGCCTGCCTGGAGGCGATGCACCTGGGCCTGCCGGTGGTGACCACCACGGCCAACGGCGCGGCCGAACTCATGACCGCGGGCGTGCACGGCTTCGCGGTGAGCCATCCGGCCGACGCCCCGGCCCTGGCCGCGGCCTGCGCCAAGGCCATGGCCCTGGGCCGGCCCGCTCCGGCCCGCCTGCCCGGCTGCGCGGAATGGATCGCGAGCATCAGCGCCATCCTGGCCGAGGTTGCCGCCGGCCAGGCCTTTTCGGCCCGGCCGTGATAAACTCGTGGCGGCTAGCGGCCGCCTCCCGGCGGGTCATCACGACCCGCCTCCAACGGCAGGAGAGGCTGGAAGGGCCCCGGCGATGACCAAACCCGCGGTATTGACCGCCTGCACCACCGCCATCGGCGACACCGTGCTCTGCACCCCGGCCCTGGTGGCTTTGGGCCAGGTCTTTGAGGTGGACGTGCTGGTGCACCAGCACCGCCTGCCCCTGTTGCAGGGCAACCCCTTCCTGCGCCAGCTCCTGCCCTATCGCAACAACCCCCTGCAGCGGGCCCTCTTGGCCGCGCGCCTGGCCCCCCGGCGCTATGAACACCTGATCGTGCTGCACGCCAACGACGACCTGATGCGCCTGATGCCCTACCTGCGCTATGACAGCGGGGCCAACATCCAGGGCTGGAACCTGCCCAAGCTGCGCATGAGCGAGGTGAAGGTGACCGACGGCCTGCACGTGGTGCACAAGCGCCTGGAGATGGCCCACTGGGCCGGGGCCGAGGTGCACCCCGAGCACCCCTGGATGCGAGTCTTCCTCCGCCGCTGGGAGCTGGAACAGGCCGAAAACTGGCTGGTGTCGCGGGGCATGCCCACCGACCGGCCCCGGGTGGGCATGGTCCTGGGCGCGTCGCATGTCTTCAAGCGCTGGCCGGCCGAGCGCTTCGGCCGGGTGGCGGCGGGCCTGCGCCGCCAGGGGGCCGAGGTGCTGCTCATCGGCGGCAAGCACGAGCTCTACCTGGCCGAGCTGGCCAACCGCGCCGCCGGCGGGGACCTGAAGGATGGCCACGAGCTGGGCATGCGCCAGCTATCGGCCGTGCTGGCCCGGCTGGACCTGCTGGTGACCAATGACACCGGGCCCCTGCACCTGGCCCAGGCCGTTAACACCCCGGTGCTGGGGCTCTTCGGCCCCACCGATCCCATCACCATCGGCCCGCGCGGTGATATGCACCGCTTTATCAAGGTGCCGGTGACCTGCGACCCCTGCCTGACCAAGACCTGCCCTGACGGCCGCTGCCTGCTGGCCATGGAGGAGGAGCAGGTGCTGGGCGCGGTGGAGCAGATGCTGGCCCGGCCCGAATACCGCCTGGAGAACCGCTCTTGAAGCTGGCCGTGCTCTATCCCGAGCACCTGGGCCGGCCGGCGGCCCGGCTGATCCAGGTGGCGGCCACCCTGCGGGCCCTGGCCGCGGCCGGCCAGTCCGTGCATTTCCTGGTGGGCCGCTTCGCCGGCCTGGACGCGCGCCTCAATGAGTTGGGCCTGGCCGGGGTGGCGGGTCTCGGCATCGAACCGGTGGCCATGCTCCAGCGCGGGCCGGGCGCGGCTTTGCCCTTCTCCTGGCACGGCGTGTATCACCGCGCGGCGTTGAACCGCCTGCGCCGCCTGGCCGGCGCGGGCCTGGGCTGGGTGCTGGTGCGCCATCTCAAGCTGGCCGACTGGCTGCTGCCGCGCCTCGCCCCCACGGGCCTGCGCCTGATGTTCGAGGCCCACGAGCTGTTCAGCCAAACCGCGGCCGAAGAGGGCGCGCCTCCGGACCAGGTGGCCGCCCTGGCCCAGGCTGAGGCCCGGGTCTTCGGCGGCGCCGACTCCCTGGCCGCCATCAGCGCGCCTTTATGCGCGGCGCTCACGGCCCGGCCCGAGGTCAAGCGTCCGGTGGTGCTGGCCCCCTCGGGCGTGGACGAGGCGTTTTTCCGGGCTGGCGCGGTTGACGCCGCCGCGCGCGAACCCGGCCTGGTGGCCTATGCCGGCGGGCTGGGCGCGTGGAAGGGCGTGGACCTGCTCATCAAGGCCGTGGCCCAGACCCCGGCCGCCCGGTTGGAGGTGCTGGGCGGCGAGCCGGGCTCGGCCGACTGGCAGCGCCTGGCCGGCCTGGGCCAGGAACTGGGCCTGGGCGGGCGGCTGGTCATGCGCCCCCGGACGGGCCAGGACGCAGTGCGCGAACTTCTGGGCCGGGCCAGCCTGGCGGTCTGGCCGGGCTCCGCCCGCCAGCGCATCGCGGCCGAGTTCACCAGCCCCCTGAAGCTGTTCGAATACCTGGCCGCCGGTTGCGCGGTGCTGGCCCCCCGCCTGCCCGCGGCCGAGGCCGTGCTCACCCACGACACCAACGCCTGGCTTTTCGCGCCCGACGACCCGGCCGACCTGGCCCAGGGCCTTAACGCCCTGCTGGCCGACCCGGAACACGCCCAACGCCTGGCCGCGGCCGGCCGCGAGTTGGCCAAGGGCTACACCTGGCGGGCGCGGGCCGGGGCCCTGGTGGCGGCCATGGCGGCGGGCGCATGAACTGGGCGCTCTATAACCTCACCACCACCACCCAGGGTGGCGGGGTGGAGATGACGGTCTGGGCCATCGGCCGCGAGCTGGCCCGGCGCGGCCAGGACGTGACGGTCATCGGCGGCAAGGGCGAACGGGTGCTGCCGGCGGCCGCCTCCGGGCTCAGCGTGCGGCGCTTCGTCTACACCCCCCGCGAGCAGTTCCCGGACCTGGGCAGCCGGGCGCGCAAGTTCATGGAGCGCCTGAGCTTTGCCCGCAAGGCCCTGCCGGCCCTGCTGGAGGGCGGCTTCCAGCGCATCGTGGCCTTCAAGTCCTATGACCTGGCGCCGGTGCTCTGGGCCGGCCGCCGCTCCGGGGCGCGGGTGGGCTTTATCAGCGGCGGCAGCGAGTTCTATCCCGGCTTCAAGGGCCTGGCCCGCCGCCTGGACTACCTGGCCGCGGTCAGCGCCTTCACCGCCGGCCAGATGGCCAAGGCCACCGGCCTCAAGCCCCTGGTCAACCACCTGGGCGTGGACACGAAGGCCTTCCGCCCCGCGCCGCCGGACATGGACCTGGCCCGGAAAGCCGGGCTCAACCCCGGCGACGAGGCCCTGGTCATGGCCGTGCGCCTGGTGGCCCTGAAGGGCGTGCAGCGGGCCATCAACGCCCTGGCCTTGTTGCAGGACACCCGGCCCGACCTGCGCCTGGTGGTGGCCGGGGAGGGGCCCTTTCGCGCCGAGCTGGAGCGCCGGGCCGCCGCGGCCGGGGTGGCGGCGCGGGTGAAGCTCCTGGGCTTCCTGCCACCCGAGCGCCTGGCCGGGTTCTACGCCCTGGGCAACCTGGCGATCTTCCCCAGCATGGGCGAGGAGGCCCTGGGCCTGGCCATTGCCGAGGCCATGGCCTGCGGCCTGCCGGTGGTGGCCAGCGATCTGGGCGGGGTGCCGGAGGTGGTGGGCGACTGCGGCATGCTGGTGCCGGCCAAGGACGACCAGGCCCTGGCCGGGGCCATCGCCACCCTGCTGGACGACCCCGGCCGCCGGGCCGATCTGGCCCAGCGCGGACCGCGGCGGGTGAGCCAGTGTTTCACCTGGGCTTCTTGCGTGGACCGGCTCGAAAAGGGCCTGGCGGAGGGCGCCGCATGAGCCTGCTCGCCGCCGCCTACAACCTGGCCGTGCTGGGCCGCGCCAAGGACGCGCCCGGCCCCTTTGACCCGGCCCGGGTGAAAAAAATCCTGGTGGTGCGCAACGACAACAGCGGCGACGTGGTCTGCACCACCCCGGCCCTGGACGCCCTGCGCAGGGCCTTCCCGGATGCCTATATCGCGGCCGTGGTCTGCACGCTCGCCGAGGAGGCCATCAGCGGCCACCGCGCCCTGGACCAGGTCTGGGCCTATCCCAAGGCCAAGCACAAGCAGCACGGCCCGCTGGAGTCGCTCATGCGCCTGGGCCGGGTGATCCGGGAGATCAGGGCCAAAAAGTTCGACCTGGCCATAGCCTTCCGCTCCAGTTTTTCCACCAGCCAGGGCTGGCTGGCCTATGCCTCGGCCGCCCGCTGGCGGCTGGGGCCGGAGGCCCGGGGCAAGCGCGCGCGCTGGGGCTTCTACTACAACCTGCCCGCGGCCTGGCCCGGCGCCGGCCTGCACGAAGTCGAGCGTTGTTTCCATCTTTTGCAATACCTGCGGGTTGACAGCCCGGACAAAAGGCTATATCTGGAAGTGCCGGCCGCGGCGGCGGCCCAGGCCGCGGCGTTTTTGGCCCAAAACGGCCTGGCCCCCGGCGCGCGGCCCACGCTGGTCAACATCACCCGCTGGGCCTACCGCCCGGACCGCATGTGGCCCGAGGACCGCTACCGCGCCCTGGTGGCCGCGCTCATGGCCCGGCCCGGAGGGGTGGTGGTCACCCACGCCCCGGCCGACCGCGACTGGGTGGCCGGCATCCTGACCGGGTTGGAGCCGGCCCCGCCGGTTTTCTGGGCCAAAAGCCTCAAGGAGTTCGCGGCCATGCTCCAGGCGGGCCGGGCGCTGGTCACCTGCGAGGGCGGGCCCATGCACCTGGCCGCGGCGGTGGGCACACCACAGGTTGTGCTTTGGAGCCAGAACACCCCCATTGAAGTGTGGCATCCCTGGAGCAAAGCCCATACAATACTGGGCGGCCGGGGTCCGGTGGAGGCCATCGCGCTGGATGAGGTCCTGGCCGCCCTGGCCGATCTGGCCCCCGGCGCCGCGCCGGCCCCGCGGGAAAGGTGAGAGGGTCTATGTCCCTGGACGTGGACGTAAAAAAGCTGCTCAAGGCCATGGGCCGATTCGCCAAGGCCCGCATCTTGGTGGTGGGCGACGTGATGCTGGACCAGTTCATCTGGGGCAGCGTGCGCCGCATCTCGCCCGAGGCGCCGGTGCCGGTGGTGGAGGTGCAGAGCGAGACCTCCATGCTGGGCGGGGCGGCCAACGTGCTGCACAACCTCATCGCCCTGGGCGGCCGGGCCAGCCTGTGCGGCCTGGTGGGCGACGACGAGGCCGGCCGCCAGGTGCAGGACCTCCTGGACGACCTGGAGGTCAACGGCGAGAGCGTGGTGGTCTGCCCGGAGCGGCCCACCACGGTCAAGACCCGGGTGGTGGCCCACAGCCAGCAGGTGGTGCGGGTGGACCGCGAGAGCCGCAAACCCGCGGCCAAGGCCGAGGGGGACGCGCTCATCGCCCAGTTGGAGCGCCGGGTGCCCCAGGTGGACGCGGTCATCGTCAGCGACTATGCCAAGGGAGTGGTCTCGCGCCGGGTCATGGAGGCCCTGCGCGCCCTGGTGACCGCCCACGGCAAGCCCTGGGCGGTGGACCCCAAGGTGCCCAACATGGCGCTCTACGCCGGGGCCACCATCGTCACCCCCAACCACCTGGAGGCGGCCCAGGCCGCCGGGGTGGAGGTGGACCAGGCGGGCTATGTGGAGCGCTCCGGGCGCAAACTGCTGAAACAGCACAGCTTCGCCCACGTGCTGGTCACCCAGGGCGAGCGGGGCATGACGCTTTTCAGCAACGAGGGCCAGAGCCACATCCCCACCATGGCCAAACAGGTTTATGACGTCACCGGCGCCGGCGACACGGTCATCAGCACCCTGACCCTGGGTCTGGTGGCCGGGTTGACGCCCCTGGAGGCGGCGGTGGCGGCCAATTTCGCCGCCGGGGTGGTGGTGGGCGAGGTGGGCACCAGCGCGGTCACTGTCGGCCGCCTGACCCAGGCCATAACCAACGGCGCGGCTTTATTAGCGAAAAGGTCCTGAACTCCATGGCAAGATACCTGATCACCGGCGGCGCGGGCTTCATCGGCTCCCATCTGGCCGAGACCCTGGTCAAGACCGGCCACGATGTGGTGGTGCTGGACAACCTGGCCACCGGCAAGCGCGAGAACCTCCAGCCCGCCTCCCAGGGGCCGGGCCGGCTCACCTTTATCGAGGGCGACATGCGCGAGCTGGCCACCTGCCAGCAGGCGGCCGAGGGCGCGGACTACGTGCTGCACCAGGCCGCCCGGCCCAGCGTGCAGCGCTCCATCGAGGACCCCATCCTGAGCCACGACATCAACCTGAACGGCGGGCTCAACGTGCTGGTGGCGGCCCGGGACGCGGGCGTCAAGCGCCTGGTCAGCGCCAGCAGCTCCTCGGTCTATGGCGACCGCAGCGACCCCTTCGCGCCCAAGCGCGAGGACATGGACATGCGGCCCAAAAGCCCCTACGCCGCCAACAAGGTGGCCATGGAGTACTACTGCCGGGTCTTCCACCAGGCCTATGGGCTGGAGACGGTCTGCCTGCGCTATTTCAACGTCTTCGGACCGCGCCAGGACCCGCATTCGCCCTACGCGGCCGTGATCCCCAAGTTCATCTTCGCGCTGCTGGACGGACAGCCGCCGGTGATCTTCGGCGACGGCCGCCAGAGCCGCGACTTCACCTACGTGACCAACGTGGTGGCCGCCAACCTGGCCGCCTGCACCGCGCCCGAGGCGCCGGGCCTGGCCATCAACGTGGCCAGCGGTGGCTCCCACGACCTGCTGGAGCTGCTGTCCGGCCTGGAGCGGCTGACCGGCCTCAAGGCCGAGCCCGAGTTCCGCGCCCCGCGCAGCGGCGACGTGCGCGCCAGCCTGGCCGACCTGAGCCGGGCCCGGGCGGTGCTGGGCTATGAGATCGGGGTGGGTTTCGACCAGGGCCTGGCCATCCTGGTGGACCTGGCCCAACAGGGCAAATACCTGGCCTAGGCCGGGCGGGGCAGGGAGCACGGGTTGACAAGAGCGCTGACCGGTTTGCCCGCGGGGAGGGCCTGAGCATGGAAGCCGCCATGGTCAAGGCCCCCGCCGGCCGCGCGGAATGGGCCAGCGCCTGCTTCCGCCTGGGCCGCCTGTTCCTGCTGGTGCTCATCTTCATCATCCCCATGGAGGCCATCACCGCCGCCCGCGAAATGGGCCTGGTGGGCGTGGCCCTGTTCCTGGGGCTGAACCTCTACCTGGACCCCCAGCGCCGCCTGCGGGCCACGCCCCTGTGGCTGCCCATCCTGGCCTACGCGGCCATCACCACCCTGAGCCTCATTTGGGCGGTGGACTTCCGCTACACGCTCAAGGAGGTGCGGGCCGAGGTGCTCAAGGGCGTGATCATGTATTACGCCGCCGCGCACTTTGTCCATCACGAACGGCACCTGCTGCAATGCTGGCGGTCCCTGCTGGCCGGGCTGACCGTGATGGGCCTGGCCGCCCTGGTGCTGTTCGCCACCTATGGCGGCAACCCCCTGGAGCCTTTCGTGCGGGCCGGGTCGCTGCACAGCGGCTACGGCAGCTTCGGCACCTACCTGGTGGAGACCTGGCCCTATTTGCTGCTCTTCGGCCTGGTCAAGACCGAAACCCGCTGGCGCTGGGCCTGGCTGGCCCTGGTGCTGCTCACCGCCGTCTCGGGCTACCTCACCTTCTCCCGCGCGGTCTGGCTGGCCATGGTGTTCCAGATGGGCCTGTGCGTGCTGGTGATCACCCATCACCGCCTGCGCAACTCCATCATCGTGGCCGCGGCCTGCCTGCTGATCCTGGTGGGGCTGTTCTTCGCGCCCGGCTCGCGCCACGGCGAGCGCTGGCACAAGCTCTGGGAGCGCCCCGAGGCCGTGGGCGGCACCGCCGGCGACCTGGTCTCGGTGTGGCGCTTCTCGCTGGAGAAGATCGCCGAGCACCCCTTTCGCGGCATCGGCCTGGGCCGGCACAGCTTCAGCAAGGCCTACCCGGAATTCCGGCAGACGCACCAGCCCCTTTTATGGCATGCTCACAACACCTTCGTGGACCTGACCCTGCAATTGGGCCTGCCGGGTCTGGCGGCCATCCTGGCCGTGATGTTCGTGCTGTTCGCCAGCCTGTGGCCGCGTTCGCCGCCGGGCCGGGGCGACCTCCCGGGCCTGTGGATGGCGGCCACGGCCATCATGGTGGCGGGCTTCTGCCTGCGCAACCTCTTTGACGACTTCTTCGTGGACGACACCGGCCTGTTTTTCTGGCTGCTGGGCGGCCTGGCCATGGGCGCCCGCGACATGTGCATGCAAGACCACACCCGGCCCTGGGCGGGGCCGCAAAACGCTAGAGGGATCGAGTCATGAACATTTGCGTGGTGGGCGTGGGATACGTGGGCCTGGTCACCGGCACCTGCTTTGCCGAGCTGGGCCTCAACGTGACCTGCGTGGACAACGACCAGAACAAGATCGACATGCTCAACGCCGGCAAGGTGCCGATCTACGAGCCGGGGCTCGAGGAGCTGGTGACCAAGAACGCCCGCGAAGGCCGCCTGCATTTTTCCACCGACCTCAAGGCCGGCGTGGCCCAGGCCCTGGTGATCTTCATCGCCGTGGGCACCCCCCAGGGCGACGACGGCGCGGCCAACCTGCAATACGTCTGGGAGGTGGCCCGCTCCATCGGCCAGACCATGGACGACTACAAGGTGGTGGTCACCAAGTCCACCGTGCCGGTGGGCACCGGCCAGCAGGTGGCGGCCATCATCCGGGGCGAGCAGCCGCGGCCGGTCAACTTCGACGTGGTCAGCAACCCGGAGTTTTTGCGCGAGGGCTCGGCCATCGAGGACTTCATGCGCCCCAACCGGGTGGTCATCGGCGCGGCCAGCGACCAGGCCAAGGCCATCATGAAGGACCTCTACTCGCCCCTGTACCTGCTGGAGACGCCCATCGTCATCACCAACGTGGAAACCGCGGAGATGATCAAGTACGCCAGCAACGCCTTTTTGGCCACCAAGATCAGCTTCATCAACGAGATGGCCAACATCTGCGAGCTGGTGGGCGCGGACGTGAACGTGGTGGCCAAGGGCATGGGCCTGGACAACCGCATCGGGCCCAAGTTCCTGCACGCCGGCCCCGGTTTCGGCGGCTCCTGCTTCCCCAAGGACACCGCGGCCATCGCCCGCCTGGCCCAGGACAAGGGCTACCGCTTCGCGATCGTCGAGGCGGTGATGGAGGTCAACCGCCGCCAGCGCGGCGTCATGATCGCCAAGGTGCGCGAGGCCCTGGGCAACGCGCCGGCCGGCAAGACCGTGGCCTGCCTGGGGCTCACCTTCAAGCCCAACACCGACGACATGCGCGACGCCCCCAGCCTGGTCATCCTGCCGGAGCTGATCAAGGACGGCGTCGCCGTGCGGGCCTATGACCCGGCCGGCATGGACGAGGCCAAGAAATACATCGACGGCCTGGTCTATTGCGCCAACGCCTACGAGACCGCCCAGGAGGCCGACTGCCTGGTGATCCTCACCGAGTGGAACCAGTTCCGCAACCTGGACTGGGCCCGCATGAAACAGGCCATGAAGGGCCGGGTGGTGGTGGACATGCGCAATGTCTACAACCCCCAGCGGGTGCGCGAAGAGGGCTTCGCCTACTACAGCGTCGGCCGTCCCTGAGGCCGGGCGGGGCGGGGCCATGGGTCCGGCGTCGGAGCAAGTGCGGCTGGTGATCAGCCTGCTGGCCGGCTCCGAGCCGCCCCGCACCCGGGCCATCCAGCGCTTGTGCGCCGACCTGGGGCCGCTGGATTTTCTCAGCCGGCCCCTGGCCTTTGCCTTCAGCGATTACTACGCCGCGGAGATGGGCGGCCCCCTGACCCGCCGCCTGGCCGCCTTCCGGAGCCTGGTGCGGCCCTGGGACCTGGCCGCGCTCAAGGCCCGCTGCCAGGCCCTGGAGGCCGAGCTGGCCGTGGCGGACCGGCGGCAGGTGAACCTGGATCCGGGCATCCTGGGGGGCGACGCCCTGATCCTGGCCACCAGCAAGCCTTGCGGCCACCGCCTGCCCCTGGCCGAGGGTCTGTGGCAGGAGCTAACCCTGTGGTTTAATCACGGGCAGTTTCACCCCCTGCCCTGGACCTATCCCGACTACGCCGGCCCGGAGCTGCGCGAGATCTTCGCCGGCCTGCGCCGCCGCCTGCTCTGGCAGCTCAAGACGGCCGCCGGGCCGCAACAAGGAGGAGAGCCTTGATAAAATCCATGACCGGCTATGGCCGCGGCCAGGCCCCGGCCGGCGAAGGATATTGGGTGGTGGAGTTGCGCACGGTCAACTCCCGCTTCCTGGACCCCCACCTGCGCCTGCCCTCTGGGCTCGTCGGCCTGGAAGACCGGGTGAAAAAGCACCTGGGCGAACGCCTGAGCCGGGGCCGGGCCAGCCTGACGCTGACCAGTTCCGGGGCGGTGATCGCCCCGCCGCACCTGGTGCTCAACCGGCCCCTGGTGCGCGAGTTCACCCGGGTGCTGGGCGAGCTGCGCGAGGAGCTGGGCAGCGACGCCGATCCCGGCCTGGCGCCCTACCTGGGCAACCGCGACCTGATCCTGGCCGAGGAATCGGCCCCGGACCTGGACGTCCTCTGGGCCCAGGTGGTCCCGGCCCTGAATGAGGCCATCGAGCAGGCCGAGGCCATGCGCGCGGCCGAGGGCGCGGCCCTGGCCGCGGACCTGGCCGAGCGTTTGCTGCGCCTGGAGGAGCTGTTCAACCAGGCCGCCGAGCGGGCCCCGGAGATCGTGCAGAACTATCGCCAGCGCCTGGGCGAGCGGCTGGCCAAGCTCCTGGAGACCCCGGAGGTGGACCCCCAGCGCCTGGCCCTGGAGGTGGCGGTCATCGCCGACAAGTGCGACATCACCGAGGAGGCGGTGCGGGCCAAGAGCCATCTGGAGCAGTTCCGCGCCTTTTTGCAGAGTCCGGAGCCGGTGGGGCGCAAGCTGGACTTTTTGCTCCAGGAGCTCAACCGCGAGGCCAACACCATGGGCAGCAAAAGCCCGGACGCCGAGGCCAGCCAACTCATCGTGGAGCTCAAGGCGGAGTTGGAGCGGGTGCGTGAACAGGTGCAGAATATAGAGTAGGCAAAGGAAAACCAGGGGGGGAGGGCCGCGGAATCACTAAAGTGGGCGGTTGACACCTTGGGCAGCGACGGACAAGTTATGGGTGGCCACCCGGCTTGGTCCACCAGGCCGGCGGTCAAGGCCATGGTCGAAGGCAGCGTGGTGCTGGTGCTGGGAGCGGTATTTTATGCCCTCGCCTGGCGGCACGACTTCCTGGAGGCCATGTATGAGTTCTCCCGGCGCCACGAAGACCGGCAGATCGACGAGCTGTTCGCCACCGGCGTCTTCCTGGCCTTGCTCCTGCTGATCTATTCCGTCCGGCGCGGCCTGGACTTGTATCATCATTCACAATGCCTGGAGCAGAAAAACCAGGAGCTGAGCCGGGCACTGGCCGAGGTCCACCACCTGCGCGGCCTGCTGCCCATCTGCGCGGGATGCAAGAAGGTGCGCGACGACCAGGGCTATTGGCAGGAGGTGGACCAGTACCTGGCCAAGCTCCATGACGTGCGCATCACCCACGGCCTGTGTCCGGCCTGTTTCGAGAATTACTATCCCGGCCTGCTGCCCCAGGAGGTGGTCCAGGCGCAGCCGGACCGGGCGACGCCCCCGGTTGACCCCAGGAGGAGCTAGTCTTGGCCGGCAAACTGCTCAATATCGGTTACGGCAACTTCGTGGTGGCCCGGCGGGTGGTGGCCATCGTCACTCCCGGTTCCTCGCCCATGAAGCGGCTGCGCGACGAGGCCAAGGAGACCCACAAGCTGGTGGACGCCACCCAGGGCCGCAAGACCCGCTGCATCGTGGTGACGGATTCCGGCCACATCGTGCTGTCGGCCATGCAGGCCGAGACCATCGGCACCCGCTATGAACAGACCACCTATGACGGCGCCTACATCTCGGTGACCGGCGACGGCGAGGAAGAGGCTTGAGCGCCACGGGCCAGGTCTTCGTGCTCTCCGGACCGCCGGGGGCGGGCAAGTCCACCCTGGGCAAGCGGGTGCGGGAGCGCTTCCCGGACCTGGCCTACTCGGTCAGCTTCACCACCCGCGCCCCCCGCCCCGGTGAGCAGGACGGGGCGGACTACTTCTTCGTGAGCCGCGAGGCGTTTTTGGCCAGGATCGCCAGCGGCGAGATGCTGGAGCACGTGGAGGTCTTCGGCAACCTCTACGGCACCTCGGCCGCGGTGATCGGCGAAAGCCTGGCCGCCGGCCGCGACCTTTTGCTGGAGATCGAGGTCAACGGCGGACTGGCCGTGAAAAAGGCCTTCCCCCAGGCCGTGCTGGTTTTCCTGTTGCCTCCGGGACCGGTGGAGCTGGAGACGCGCCTGCGCGGCCGGGGCACCGAGGACGAGGCCAGGATCCAGGGCCGCCTGGACCGGGTGGCCTATGAGCTGGACCAGGCCCGCCACTACACCCACCTGGTGGTCAACGACCAGCTCGACGAGGCCGCCGCCGCGGTGGCGGCGGTGGTCCTGGCCGAGCGGCTGCGCATCAACCGGGTCTGGCCCCTGGTGGCCCCGGCCTGGGGCCTGCGATGAGCGAGGCCTTGCCGGCGGTGGTGGGACGCCACGCCGTGGCCGAGGCCCTGGCCGCCGGGCCGGGCCGGGCGCGGGAGGTGTGGCTGTCCGCGCCGGAGCGCAGTCCGGCCGTGGCCCAGATCCTGGACCTGGCCCGGGCGGCCGGGGTAAAGGTGCGCCGGGTGGCCAGGGCCGAACTGGACCGCCTGGCCCAGGGCGCGGCCCACCAGGGTTTTGGCTTGATCCTGGGCGCGGCCGACTACACGGCCTGGGACGACGTGGTGGAGCGGGTGGAGGCGGCCGGCGCGCAGGCCCTGGTGGTGCTGGCCGACCACATCCAGGACCCCCACAACCTGGGAGCCATCGCGCGCTCGGCCTGCGCGGCCGGGGCCGCGGCCCTGGTGGTGGCCAAGGACCGCTCCTGCCCGCTGACCCCGGCGGTGACCAAGGCCGCGGCCGGGGTTTTAAGCCGGCTGCCGGTGGCCCGGGTGACCAACCTCACCGACGCGCTGATGGAGCTGCAGGACGCCGGGCTGTGGGGCCTGGCCGCCGCCACCCGCGGCGCGCCGCCGCCCTGGGGCCTGGATTTGACCCTGCCCCTGGCGTTGGTGGTGGGCGGCGAGCAGAAGGGCGTGGGCCAGCGCCTGCTGAAGGCCTGCGACCTCAAGGCCAGCCTGCCGCTCACCGGCGGGGTGGAGAGCCTCAACGCCTCGGTGGCCGCCGGGGTGCTGCTGTTTGAGATCGTGCGCCAGCGCTCCCTGGCAGGCTAAGCCGGATAGCTCCTGGCCCCGAAGATGGCGGTGCCCACCCGCACCAGGGTGGCTCCCTCGGCGATGGCCGCCTCGAAGTCCCCGCTCATGCCCATGCTCAGCTCGCTCATGGCCCCGGCCGGCAGGTCCGGGGCCAGGGCTGCTGCCAGCTCGCGCAGGCCGGCGAAATAGGGCCGGGCCGCCTCGGGCTCATCGAAAAAGGGCGGCATGGTCATCAGGCCGCGCAGGTCCAGGTGGGGCAGCGCGGCGATGGCCTGGGCCAGGCCGGAGGCCTCGGCGGGCAGGCAGCCTGACTTCTGCTCCTCGCCGGCCAGGCTGACCTGGATCAGCACCATGATGCGCTTATCCAGTTCGCCGGCCCGGCGGTCCAGGGCCTGGGCCAGCTTGAGGCTGTGCACGCTCTGCACCGCGCTGAACAGCTCGGCCGCCTGGCGGGCCTTGTTGGTCTGCAAATGCCCGATGAAGTGCCACTCCGGCCCGGGCCCGGCCCCGGCGATCTTGGCCGCGGCTTCCTGCACGTAGTTCTCGCCGAAAACCACCTGGCCGGCGGCCAGGGCTTCGCGCACCGCCTCTGGCGGCTGGGTCTTGGACACGGCCACCAGGCGCACGTCCTTGGGGCTGCGGCCGGCGGCTTGCGCGGCCGCGGCCATGCGCGAGCGCACGGCGGTCAGGCCATCAGCCACGCTCATCGGAAGGCCTCGCCGTGGGGCTCGATAAGCCCCTCGCGCAGCATCAGTCCCACCACCCGGGCCAGGGGCAGGCCCACCACGTTGGTGTAGGATCCGGCCACCTCCTCCACGAAGGCTGCGGCCAGGCCCTGCACCGCGTAGGCCCCGGCCTTGTCCATGGGCTCGCCGCTGGTGAGGTAGGCCTCCACCTCGGCCTCCATCAAGGTACGGAAGCGCACCCGGCTCTCAGCCAGGCCGACTTCCTCGCGCCCCGGCCAGGTGAGGCAATAGCCGGTGAGCACCTGGTGCTCGCGGCCGGAGAGCGCCCGCAGCATGCGGCGGGCGTCGTCGCGGTCCGTGGGCTTGCCCAGGATTTCCCCGCCCAGCACCACCACCGTATCCGCGGCCAGGACCACCCGGTCCGGCCACTGCACGAAGGCCGCGGCGGCCTTGATCCGGGCCAGGCGCTGGGCCGCGGCCGGGGCCGGCTCGCCGGGCGGGATGGTTTCCTCCACCTGGCTGGGGGCCAGGCTGTAGGCCAGGCCCAGGTCGGAGAGCATCTGTTGGCGCCGGGGCGAGGCCGAGGCCAGCACCAGGTGCCGGCCGGGTTTGAGGCGGTACACGCTTAGTCCTCCCCGCCCGGCAGGCCGAAGAGCCGGCGGGCGTTGGCCGTGGTGGCCTCTGCCACTTCCTCCGCCGGCCGGCCCAGGGCCTTGGCCAGGCCGGCGCAGGTGTGGGCCACGTAGGCGGGCTGGTTGGGCCGGCCGCGATGGGGCTCGGGCGTCAGAAAGGGGCAGTCGGTCTCGATGACCAGCCGCTCCAGGGGCGTCTGCCGGGCCACCTCGCGCAGGGGCTCGGCGTTCTTGTAGGTTATCACGCCGGTGATGCCCAGGTAAAAGCCCAGGTCCAGCACCGCGCGGGCCAGGTCCGCCCCGCCCGAGAAGCAGTGCAGCACCCCGCCCACCTGGCCGGCGTCCAGGTCGGTCAGCATGGCCGCGGTCTCGGCGTGGGCGTCGCGGTCGTGGATGACCAGGGGCAGCTTGAGGCTCTTGGCCAGCTCCACCTGGCGGGCGAAGGCCTCGCGCTGGGCCGGGCGCGGCGAGAGGTCGCGATAAAAATCCAGGCCGCATTCGCCGATGGCCACGGGCCGGCCGCTCCGGGCCAGGGCCTCGAACCCGGCCCAGAAGGCGGCGTCGGCTTGCTCGGCGTCGTGTGGGTGCAGGCCCACGGTGGCGAAGACGTGGGCGTGGCGGCCGGCCAGGTCCACGGCGGCCTGGGAGCTTTTGAGGTCCACGCCGATGGTCACGATTTGGACCACCCCGGCCTCGGCCGCATGGTCCAGGGCCAGGGGCAGGTGGTCCAGCATATCCAGGTGGGCGTGGCTGTCGATGAGGTGCAAGGGGCCTCCCGGAGGGGAAGAGTTGAGAAGTTACTTGAAGGAAAGAGGGCCGGGGGCCGGCTTGCTCGGTGTAGCTCGGCTCGGTCGGACCGGCGCCGTTGGCCGCGGGTCACTAGCGAGGCACTCGACCGGCAGGCTAACCGACATCCACCGCCCGCCACCTTGCTAACCGAAGCCGCGCTTATTTGTTTCTTTCCTTCCTTGCCGTATTCCGTCTTTCAGAGCTTCAAAGAGCCAGCGGAAGATTGCTTAGTCGCTGCGCTCCTCGCAATGGCAGCTAACCAGCAGTGGGTCCTTCGCATCGTTTTTGAGCAACGCCTCGACTAGGAGCCTGTCGTAGTAACGGTTTCCGAGAGCCGGGTTGAGCAGGCCCCAGCCCGGGCGGTGATTACCCGCCCGTCTCACCAGCCCAGATCTTGATCTCGACCAGAAGCCGCCGGTCCTCGCGCACCCGCCGGCTCTCCGGACGCTCCCGCCAGGCGTAATAGGCGCTGGCCGACACCTCCAGCACCCGGCACATCCGCCGCACCGGGTACTGACCGGAATGGTCACCAACAAACTGGTAGCTCATTTGGGCACCCGCGAGAAGATGCCCACGGCTTTTTTAGGATGTCACGCTCCTGGCGCAATATCTCGTTTTCACGTCTCAATCGCCGCAGTTCCTCGTCCTGGGACTTCAAGCGCCCCTTGCCGGGGAAGGCCTCCACCGGGTCTTCGGCCAGCTGCTTCCTCCAGCGGCCCAAAACGCTTTCCTGGACCCCAAGGTCGCGCGCCGCCTGCGCCACACTCAGACCGCCTGCCGTCACAAGACGCACCGCCTCCAGCTTGAACTCACGACTGAAACTCCGACGATGATTGCCCATTAAACACCTCCAGGCACCTTATACGTGCTTATCGAGGTGTCCAGCAAACCGGGGGAACTTCAGCCAACAAAGAGCCCTGCCCACAGGGTTGGGGGCGGCTCAGACGGCGGTAGCCTCCCTCCAGGCCCCGCTTGGAAAAGACCATCTGCCAAAGCTGGATGGCGCGGGCGCGAAAGGCCCCGGCGCAGCTGAGCAGGTAGTAATTCCACATGCGGAAGAAGCATTGGTCGTAGCGCGAGGCCAGGCCCTCCCAGGCGGCCAGGAAATTGCGGCGCCAGGCCAGGAGGGTTTGGTCATAGTGCTCTCCGAAGCTGTGCCAGTCCTCCAGCACAAACAGATCCTCGGCGGCGGCGGCGACGCGCTTGGGCGAAGGCAGCATGCCGTTGGGGAAGATGTAGGTCTGGATCCAGGGATCGCAGGTGACGGTGGTGGTGTTGCCGCCGATGGTATGCAGGAGGAACAGGCCCTCGTCGTCCAGGCAGGCGGCGGCCTTTTGCATGAAAAGACGGTAGTTCTTGTAGCCCACGTGCTCGAACATGCCCACCGAGACCAGGCGATCGAACTTGCCTTCCACCTGGCGATAGTCCTGGAGGCGAATCTCCACCGGCAGGCCGGCGCAGCGCTGGGCCGCCAACTCGGCCTGGGGCCGGGAGATGGTGACGCCCAACACCTCTGCTCCGTGTCTTTGGGCGGCATGGCGGGCCAGGCCGCCCCAGCCGCAACCGATGTCCAACAGTCGCATGCCCGGCTGAAGGCCCAGCTTCTGGCAGATCAAGGCTAGCTTGTTTTCCTGGGCTTTGTCCAGGTCCTCGGCCCCTTCCCAATGGGCGCAGCTGTAGTTCATGCCCTGGTCCAGCATGGCCATGAAAAGGTCGTTGCCCAGATCATAATGGCGATGGGCCACCTGCCCCGCTCGCGCGAGGCTTTGCCGGTTGAACAGACAGGCCCCCACGGCGCCGGCCCACCGGCGCAACCAGCCTGGCGAGCCTTGATCCAAGCCTGCCCGCAGCAATCGGTGGAAAAACTGGTCCAGGGCCGGGCATTCCCACCAGCCCTCCATATAGGATTCGCCCAGGGCCAGGGAGCCTCCCCAGGCCACCCGCGAGAACCAATCGGGGCGCGACACCTGGATGTCCCAGGGCTGCGCCCCGTTGATCTCCACTCCCGCCTCGGCCAGCATGCTCTCTAGCCTGCGCCGGCAAACCGCTTCCCAAGACATGAGCCATGACCTCCCGGCAAAGCAGTCCCTTTCCCATCCGCGGCCCCGCTGCCGGATGTTCAACCAGATGCACGCGGGCTGCCGCGAGTTTTTATTTCCCGGTCTACTGCCCGATCCGCCCCCCAACTCATCACTAACTATACTTCATATTTTAACCGGGATTTCGCGGCTGCCGCCCCGGTTCCTTTCTCCCCGAGCTTTTCGTCACCGCTTAGCGCACCGCGGAAGCCTCCAAGCCAGCCGCCAAAGCGCCCTTGCCTCCTGCTGGTGGATTTTCCCCAGCGAAATCAAGCCGAAAGGCCTCGCAGGGCGTTCCCTGTGCGCTGTGACGCGCCCGGTTTTCCAGGGATTTCAGCGCACCAAGCCCCCGGGCCGTTCCCAACCCAGCCCTGTCGTGGTGGAATGCCGAGGCGACATGAACCCACCAGCGCCGGCCATGGTAGGCTACGCGGGCGGGGACTCCCAAGTTGGGATGGATAAAAGGAAGCCATGCAAAGGTGTGATGGCTGATGGCGTCTCAACTGAAGCATGTGCTGCGCAGGGTATAATTCCTGCTTCGCGGGCGGTGGCGGCGGGCGCCAGCCAAGACAACGAACGACTTGGAGCTTCCATTTGGCCCTGATCAATCTATTTGACGTCAGCCTGGCTTTCGGCGGTCCCAAGCTCCTGGACGGCATCGGTTTCCGGGTGCAGGCCGGTGAGCGGATCTGCCTCATGGGGCGCAACGGGGCCGGCAAGTCCAGTCTGCTCAAGGTGCTGGCCGGCGCCCTGCCCCCCGAGTCCGGGGAGATCAGCCGCGAGGTGGGGCTGGCGACCGGCTACCTGCCCCAAGACGTGGATGGCGGCCTGGAGGGCGAGGTCTACGAGGTGGCGGCCCAAGGCCTGGGCGACCTGGGGCGCGTGCTGCGGCGCCTGCGCCGGGGGCAAGGGGGAGTCGAGGACGCCGAGCAGGGCAATGACCAGGAGGTCTGGGACGCCGACCGCCGGCTGCGCACCGTGCTGACCCGCCTGGGGCTGGCCCCGCGCACCCGGGTGGAGACCCTCTCCGGCGGCCTCAAGCGCCGGGTGTTCCTGGCCCGGGCCCTGGCCCAGAGCCCGCCCCTGCTGCTTCTGGACGAGCCCACCAACCACCTGGACATCGACGCCATCGTCTGGCTGGAGGAGTTCCTGCTGGCCTACCAGGGGGCCATGGTCTTCATCTCCCACGACCGCGCCTTCGCCCGCCACCTGGCCACCCGGGTGGTGGAGCTGGACCGGGGGCAGATCTACGACTGGAACTGCCCCTACGACGAGTTCCTGCGCCGCCGGGAGGAGGCCCTGCTCATCGAGCAGGAGCAGCGGGTGAACTTCGACAAAAAGATGGCCCAGGAGGAGTCCTGGCTGAACCGCGGCGTCAAGGCCCGGCGCACCCGCGACGAGGGCCGGGTGAAACGGCTGATGCAGATGCGCCAGGAGCGGGCCCGGCGGCGGGAGGTGCTGGGCTCGGCCCGGTTGCGCGCCCAGCAGGCCGGCCTGTCGGGCAAGGTGGTGGCCGAGGTCAACGAGGTGGGCTTCGCCTACGAGGCCGAGCAGCCGGTTATCCGGCAATTCAGCACCCTGATCCTGCGGGGCGACAAGATCGGCATCATCGGCCCCAACGGGTCGGGCAAGACCACCCTGCTCAAAATTATCCTGGGCCTTCTGGAGCCCCAGGCCGGGGATATCCGCCTGGGAGCCAACCTGGAGATCGCCTACTTCGACCAGATGCGCCAGGAGCTGGACCTGGATAAGAGCGTGCGGGACAACCTGTGCGACGGCCACGACTCAATGCTGATCAACGGCCGGCAGCGTCACGTCATCAGCTACCTGCAGGATTTCCTTTTCAGCCCCGACCGCGCCCACAGCCCCGTGCGGGTGCTCTCCGGCGGGGAGCGCAACCGCCTGTTGTTGGCCAAGCTCTTTGCCAAGCCGGCCAACCTCCTGGTGCTTGACGAGCCCACCAACGACCTGGACCGCGACACCCTGGATCTGTTGGAAAACCTGCTGGTGGAGTTCAGCGGCACGGTCCTGCTGGTCAGCCACGACCGCAAGTTCCTCAACAACGTGGTCACCAGCACCCTGGTCATGGAGGGCCGGGGCCAGGTTGGCGAGTACGCCGGCGGCTATGACGACTGGCTGACCCAGCGCGCGGCCGATCCCGCCCCGGCGCCGGCCAGGCCCCCCAAGCCGGCCAAGGCCAGGAAACGCCCGCCCCGGGAACGGCCCCGGGGCCTGACCTTCAAGCAAAAGCAGGAGCTGGCCGCCCTGCCCCAGCGGATCGAGGCCCTGGAGCGCGAGCAGGCCCAGTTGCACGAGCGGGTCTCCGACCCGGCGCTGTACGCCCGGGGCGGCCAAGAGGTCGCGGCCATCAGCGTACGCCTGGCGGAATTGGAGCTGGAGATGGAAAAGGCCTTCGCCATTTGGGAGGAGCTGGAGGCCATCGCCGCCCAGGCCGGCGGCGACTAAAAATCCGGTTCATCCGGTCCTCACGGCCTTGGGGGCGAGTCCCGCCTCCGGCGCCAACCTTTGGCCACGCGCGCGAAAAAGCCACGCCGACCGCACGGCCGGGCGTGGCTTTTGGTGCGCCCCGGTGGGCGAAGGGTCAGCGATCCCGGTTTGGCCCAGGCCTGCGCCGGGGGGAAATCCCCGCAGCGGAAGGCGTTGGCTTGCCGGCCGGCCTGGACGCGACCTCGCGGCCGCCTATAACAGCGAGGCGATGACCATCTTCTGCACCTGGCTGGTGCCCTCGTAGATCTGGGTGATCTTGGCGTCGCGCATCATGCGCTCCACCGGATACTCCTTGCTGTAGCCGTAGCCGCCCAGCACCTGCACCGCGTCGGTGGTCACGGACATGGACGCCTCGGCCGCGAAGAGCTTGCTCATGGCCGAGTAGCGGATGGCCTCCCGGGGCACCGGGCTCAGGTCCTTGGGCACCGCCTCCAGCGCACCGGCCGCCCGGTAGACCATCTGGCGGGCCGCCTCCACCTGGGTGTCCATGTCCGCCAGCATCCAGTTGAGGCCCTGGTTGCTGATGAGCGGCCGGCCGAACTGCTGGCGTTCCTTGGCGTAGGCCACGGCGTAGTCCAGCGCGCCCTGGGCCAGGCCCACGCCCTGGGCCCCCACCGGCGGCCGGGTGAAATCCAGGGTCTTCATGATGAGCTGGAAGCCGCAGCCCTCGGCGCCCAGCAGGTTGGCCGCCGGCACCACGCAGTCCTCCAGGGTGATCTGGCAGGTGCTGGAGGCCCGGATGCCCAGCTTGTCCTCCTTGCGGCCGATGACGAGCCCCGGGGTGTCCTTCTCCACCACGACCACCGACAGGCCGCCCTTGTGCGGGGCCTTGTCCGGGTCGGTGCGGCAGACCATGCAGATCAGGCCGGCCGCGTCGGCGTGGCTGATGAACTGCTTGGAGCCGTTGATGACGTACTGATCGCCCTTCTTCACCGCGGTGGTGCGCACCCCGGCCGCGTCGGAGCCGGCGTTGGCCTCGGTGAGCCCGAAGGCCACCAGCATCTCGCCGGCGGCCAAGGGCGGCAGCCAGCGCTTCTTCTGCTCCTCGCTGGCGGCCAGCAGGAGCGGCATGGAGCCCAGCTCGTGCACCAGCAAGAGCACCGCGCTGCCGCCGCAGACCTTGGCGATCTCCTCCACCGCCACGCAGACCGCGGTGAGCCCCATGGCCGAGCCGCCGTATTCCTCCGGGAAGTCGCAGCCAAACAGCCCGTTTTCGCGCAGCACGTCCACCACGTCCCAGGGGAAGGCGGCCTTTTCGTCGCGCAGGGCCGCGCCGGGGGCGATCTGCTCCTTGGCCAGGCGGCGGACCATCTCCTGCAGCATCTGTTGCTCGTCGCTCAGTTGATTCAGCATAGCGTCAATCCTTTGATGAAGGAGCCTTGCCCGGCCGGTTACTCATTCTCCACCAGCATGGCCATGCCCATGCCGCCGCCCACGCACAGGGTGGCCAGGCCCAGGCCGTTGCCGCGCCGCTTCATCTCGTGCACCAGCGAGATCACGATGCGCGCGCCGGTGCAGCCGATGGGATGGCCCAGGCCGATGCCCGAGCCGTTGACGTTGACCTTGGCCCGGTCCAGGCCCAGGCCGCGCTCGCAGGCCAGGTACTGGGCGGCGAAGGCCTCGTTCAGCTCGATCAGCTCGATGTCGTCCAGGGCCACGCCGGTCTTGGCCAGGAGCTTCTGGGTGGCGGGCACGGGGCCCCAGCCCATGAGCTTGGGGTCCACCCCGGCCACGGCCCAGCCCCGGATCAGGGCCTGGGGTTTAAGGCCCAGCTCCTGGGCCTTTCCCCGGCTCATGACCAGGCAGACCGCCGCGCCGTCGTTGATGCCGCTGGCGTTGCCGGCGGTGACGGTGCCGTCCTTGGCAAAGGCCGGCTTGAGCTTGGTGAGGTCGGCCATGGTCAGGCCGGCCCGGATGTGCTCGTCGCGGGTGATCATCTTGGGCTCGCCGCGTTTTTGCGGCACCGCGATGGGCGCGATCTCGGCGGTGAAGCGGCCCTGGTTGCTGGCCGCCTCGGCGTTGTTATGGGAGCGCAGGGCCACCTCGTCCTGGTCCGCCCGGCTGATCTCGTACTTGCGGGCGATGTTCTCGGCGGTCTGGCCCATGATATAGCCGGGCGGGTCGATGAGCGGCGAGCCGGCGTGCAGGGTCTCCCACAGGGTGTCGCGCAGGCCGGAATGCTGCAAGCGCGCGCCCCAGCGGGTGTCATAGGAGACGTAGGGCGCGTTGCTCATGGATTCCACCCCGCCGGCCAGCACGGCCTGGTAGTCGCCGGTGCGGATGGCGGTGGCGGCCTGGGCCAGGGCCTGCATGGCGCTGCTGCACTCGCGCTGCACGGTGGTGGCGGGCACCGAGTCGGGGATGCCCGCGGCCAGGGCGGCCACCCGGGCGGTGTTGGATTCGTCGGCGCGCTGGATGCAGTCGCCCAGGATCACGTCATCCAAGAGGCCCGCGTCCAGGCCGGATTCGGCCATCACGGCCTTGATGACCTGGGCCGCCAGTTGGTGGGCGGCCAGGTCCTTGAGCCCGCCGCCGAAGGCCCCGATGGGGCTGCGCTTCATGGTCACGATCACCGGGTCGTTGGCATGCTGCATGATGTTTCTCCAGTGGATGGCAGGCGGCCGGCTCAGGCCGCGTGGTCTTGCTGCAATATCTCCTGGCGGCCCAGGTCGAAGGCTGCTATTTGCAGGATGCTGCTCGGGCGTCCTGCCCTTCGCAGCGTCGGATCGGCAAAAACGTGGTTTTGCCGAGCCTCCCAAATTGCTCGCCTAAGCAGGCTCGCAATTTGGCGGGCCATCCATGGCCCGCGTTTGCGTAATCTCTCGTTGGCCCAGGTCAAACGCTGCTGTTTGCAGGATGCTGCTCGGGCGTCCTGCCCTTCGCAGCGTCGGATCGGCAAAAACGTGGTTTTGCCGAGCCTCCCAAATTGCTCGCCTAAGCAGGCTCGCAATTTGGCGGGCCGTCCATGGCCCGCGTTTGCGTAATCTCTCGTTGGCCCAGGTCAAACGCCTCCAGGTTGATGGCGATCTTGCTGGCCGGCATCATCTGCCCCAAGACCTCGGCAAAGTCCTCCCGGCTGATGGGCAGGCCCGCGACGGCGGCCAGCGCGCCCAGCATCATGATGTTGCCCAGGATGGGGTTGCCCAGCTTCTGGGCCAGGGCGGTGGCGTCGATGGGCCAGTGGCGGGCGCTGATCTGATTGAGGCCCTCGGCGATGGCCTGGCGGCTGGGATAGACCGCCTCGCCGGCGATGACGCTGACCGGCTGGATGGGCCGGGTGTTCCAGATCACTCGCGTGGCCGGGTTGCCGTACACGGCCAGCACCCGGAAGGTTTCCGAGGGCTCCAGCGAAAGCACGAAGTGGGCCGCGCCGCGCGGAATCTGGGGCGACCAGGCCCCCTGCCGGGAAATGCGCAGATGGCTCATCACCGAGCCGCCGCGCTGGCTGGCGCCGAAGGTCTCGCCGATGGTGGCCCAGTAGCCCTGGCGGGTCATGATCTGGCCCAGCATGCGCGAGGCCAGCACGTTGCCCTGGCCGCCCACGCCGGTGATGACGATGTTGTAGGGGTCGGCGGCGAGCGCTTGGGGGTTCATCGGGCCACCTCCTGCTTCTGGATGGCCCCGCTGGGGCAGATGGAGGCGCAGACCCCGCAGCCCACGCAGATCACCTCGTCGATGCGGGTGCGTTGCTCCTCGGGATCCCAGATCAGGCCGGGGCAGCGGAAGACCCTCGTGCAGAGCCGGTTGCAGCCGCAGTCCTGGCCCAGGCAGACGTCCGGGTCGAGCGTCATGTCGTAGAGCCGCTTGCCCTTCTTGCCGGGGGAGAGCGCGCAGGCCTGGCGCAGGATCAGCACCCGCACCCCGCCGGGCTGGTCGATCAGCTCCTGGATGACCTGGGCGCTGGCCGCCATGTCAAACGGGTCGGCGATGGTCACCGCCGCCCCCAGGGCTTCGCACACCCTGGGGATGTCCAGCGCCGGCAGGGGCGCGCCGGCCGCGCCCGAGGCGGTGCCGGGATGGGGCTGGAAGCCGGTCATGGCGGTGCCGGAGTTGTCCACCACCACCAGGATCACGTCCGCGTCGTTGTGGATGGCGTTGACCAGGGCCGGCATCACGGAGTGGAAGAAGGTCGAGTCGCCGCAGATGGCCAGCACCGGCTGATCCAGGCCGAATTGACCCAGCTTGCCGAAACCGCTGGCCATGCCCATGCCCGAGCCCATGGCGTGGGAGGTCTTGAGGGTGTTGAACCCGCAGGAGATGGCCCCCAGGGTGTAGCAGCCGATGTCGCCGCAGACAAAGCCGCGGCGGTCGTCCAGCTTCAGGGCCTGGTTGATCAGCCAGTATGACGCGCGGTGGGGGCAGCCGGGGCAGAAGGTAAGCGCCCGGGGCGGGGCGTTCCGGGCGGCCAGGGCCACGGCCTTGTCCGCATATTCGGCCGGCGCGCCGGGGCTGTCCACCCCGCAGAGCCCGGCCAGGGCCTCGGCCACCAGGTCCGGGTTCAGCTCGTTGGTGGGCGGCAGGGGGCCGAAGGCGCGGCCGAAGAACTGCTTGATGCCCACCTCGGCGGCCGTCTCGGCGGCCAGGGCCTTGACGTTGTCCTCCAAAAACGGCGTGCCCTCCTCGATTATGAAGACGCGCTCGGCCAGGGCCAGGTGCTTCGTCAGCAGCCGGGGCGGCAGGGGCCAGGTGGTGGCCAGCTTCAACAGGCCCACCCGCTCGCCAAGGCCCAGCATGGCGATGGCCTCGCGGCTGTACATGGCCGCCGCGCTGCTGCTGATGACCAAGAGCTCCGGCCGCTCCGGGCCGCTGTAGGTGTTGAAGGGGCAGTCCTCGAAGGCCGCGCGGGCCTGGCCGAGCTTGGCCAGTTGCCGGCGGTGCATGGGCTCCACCAGGCTGGGGAAGGTCAGGGCCGGGCCGTTCATCTGGTCCATGAAGCCGCCGTCGAAGCGGTAGTCGGCCCGGTCCGGACCGGCCACGATCTCGCCCAGCACCAGGTTGCCGCTGGCGTGGCTCATGCGGGTGACCGAGCGCAGCATGACCAGGTTGCGGATCTGCTCGGAAAGCGCGAAGCACCAGCGGGTGAGGTCCTTGGCCTCCTGGAAGTCGCCGGGCTCCAGGAGCGGGAACTCCATCATCTTGGCGTAGGGGCGCGAGTCGCCCTCGTTGGTGCTGGAAAGCGCGCCGGGGTCCTCGCAGGAGACCAGCACCAGGCCGGCGCGGACGCCGTACTCGGCCAGGTGGAGCAGGAAGTCCGCGGCCACGTTGAGCCCCACCTGCTTCATCACCGCCAGGGACCGCAGCCCGGCGTAGGAGGCGGCCGCCGCCACCTCCAGGGCCACCTTCTCGTTGGCCGACCACTCCACGTACAGGCCGTGCTCGCCCGCCGCCTCGGCCAGGGTCTGCACGATCTCCGAGGACGGGGTGCCGGGATAGCCGGCCACCACCCTGACCCCGGCCTCCAGGGCCCCGCGCGCGATGGCGTCGTTGCCCATCATGAGGACGCGCTGGCCGGCCGCGCCGCTGCTCACTAGCGACATGGGAATTCATCCTTGTTCAGGTAGCAGGAGGCCTGGTCCGCGCCGAACTTGGCCTCCAGGTTGGTCAGGCAGGTGCGCTTCTTGCCCAGGGCGGCCCGTTTGAGCTTGGCCAGGTTGCCCTCCGGCACCGGCGCGAACTCCAGCGCCCGGCGCGAGCGGGCCAGGTCCAATAGCTCCTGGCCGGCGGCGCTGCGCACCAGGACCTGGTTCCAGCCCCGGTCCACCTCCCAGCCGGCGGGGCTGCGCGAGGAGCCCACCGACAGGTCGGCGAACTCGCAGGTGAGGTCGAAGCAGAAGCGGCAGCTCTCGCGCACGACGCCCTGCACCTGGTCCATGGGTATGCTCACCAGGCCCCGGTCGGTCATCAGCTCCATGCACTGGTGCTGGCTGGGCGGGATGTCCATGCCCAGGACGGTGGCCCCCGGCGCGGCCTGGCCGGCCAGGCGGTTCAGCCCCTCCCAATCCAGGGCCCAGCCGCAGAAGAGCCCGATCACCAGCTTGAGCTTGGCCACCCGCGCCTCGTCGCCGGGGGCCGGCCGGGCGCGCATCTTGGCCAGGGCCAGGGCCTGGCAGGGGGTGGCCACCACCCCGATGGCCTGGTCCGGCCCCAGGGAGGCCTGGTTGAACATCCCCACCGTGGGCGCGACGGCGAACTTGCTGCCGGCCCTGGCCATGGCCTCGGCCGGCGTGCGCGCGCAGCCGGCCCGGCTCTGCCAGCGGGCGTCCTGGTCGGCCAGCACGAAGCAATCGGTCAGCCCGGCAGTGAGCGCCAGGGCGGTGAGCGCGCTCACCGTGCCGCCGTGCTGGGCGCGCTGGCGCAGCTCCGGGTCGGCGGCCCTGGTTACGTAGAGCCCCTTGACCGCCCCCAGCTCCGGGGTGAGGTCGGCCGGGTCATAGAGCGCCGCCCGCAGCCCGGCCAGGTCCAGGGGGGCGCGGGGGCAGTAGGCCTGGCAGCGGCCCGCGGGCCGATCGCAGGCGTGGATGATGGCGGTGTGGTCGCGGTGGAAGCCCTGGTAGGGGCACAGCCCCACGCAGGCCGCGCAGCCGGTGCACAGGCCGGCGTCGAGCACCCGCTCGCGCAACCAGGCCTGGCCCCGGTTTTCGGATAAATCGGTCATGGCGAGCGCTACTCCCTGGCGATTGCGCCTGGCGGCCGCGAAAGGCAAATGATCGTCCGGAAGATGATCAAATGATATGACAATACATGGCATATTAATTAGCGCAACAAATACGCGCTGTCAAGCCGGTATTGCTGGCTCCTTAAACCGGTTCATCCGGCAAATGGCCATATAAGAGAAGTCAGATTTGGTAGCAGGCTTGTCCCCCGGCGGTCAAGGGTTTCACGAGCTGGCCGGGCCAGCCCTTGACCGCCGGGGCTCCAGCCTGCATTGGTGGTATTCACGCCCCTGCCGGCAATAAAAATGTCTGGGGGCGGTTGTTGGCCCAACCGGCCTCGCTGCGGCCCGGCGGCCTTGCTACTTCACTTTCGATGCTTCATCCGGCCATTTGCCGGATGAACCATTAAACCCGCGGCGGCGGCCCGGACCCTGGCGGCGGCTGGCCCGCCTGGGCCTGGTTGTACGCCCGCAGCACCGCCTCCAGCACCGCCCCGCCCAGGGCGCGGGCCTTGTCGCTGATGGTGTGCAGGTAGTCCAGGCAGCCGCGGGGGTCCACGTCGCCGAGCTTCAGGCCTTGGTGCGCCTGGATGCCCGGCCGGATCAGGCCGCGCACCAGGCCGGCCACCCCGGCGCGGACCGGCTGGCCGGCCACCCGGCCCACCACCTGGCCCTCCGCCACCATGGCTCCCAGCTCCACGACGGGCTCGAAGACGCCGTCGGCCGGGGCGCGCAGCACCCGCGCCGCCCCCACCCCCATCACCTCGCCCGGCACCCCGGTGTTGGGGATGGCCCAGCCCTCTTCGTAGATGCGGCCCAGGTCGTGGCCGCGCTTGGTCTCCACCACCAGGTGGGCGTCCACCCCGGCCTGGAAGCCCGGCCCCAGGGCGATGACCAGGGGGGCCATGGCCTTGCTCAGGCCCAGGTTGCGCTTGGCGATGGTGGCCTCCACCAGCACGTCGGGCTTGAGCCAGGCCAGGCAGGTCAGATCCGGATCCACCAGCACCGGGATGCCGCCCTGGCTCCAGGCCGCGGCCAGCTCATCCACCGATGCCGCCCGCACCGCGTCCACGCCCTCCACCGTCTGGCGGCCCCGGTGCACCGCCTCGCAGAAGGAGACCGTGCGCCGCACGGCCAGGGGCTGGGGGGATTCGGTCATGACCACGCGCAGATGGGCCCGGCACAGGCGATGGGCCACCCCCGAGGCCAGGTCGCCGGCCCCCTTGATCAGCACCAGGGGATCCCTGCGGGTGAATCCCCACGGGGCTGCGTCCATGCCACTCTCCCCGGCCGGCGTCGGCCAGGCCAACGCGGCCAGGCCGGCCCCGGCCCGGCTACTCGGCGCCACGGGAGGCCAGCCAGGACAGTTCGGCCCAGTGGGCGTCTACCTGGGCCTGCAAGGCGGCCACGGCCGCCGCGTCCATGTGCTTGAAGCGCCCCTGCAGGCGCAGGTATTCCTCAACCGGCCGCTGCTTGCCCGCCGTGCGCAGCTTGTAGCGGCCGTCGATGACCTCGTAGAGCGGGAAAACCCGGCTCTCCACCGCGAACCGGGCCGCCTTGACCGCGTCCTGGGTGGGCATGCGCCAGCCGGTGGGGCAGGGGGCCAGCACGTGGATGAAGGCCGGCCCCGGCGTGGCCACGGCCCGGCGCACCTTGTTCATCAGGTCCACGTGGTGGCTGGGGCTGGCGGTGGCCACGTAGGGGATGCGGTGGGCCGCGCAGATCATGGCCAGGTCCTTCTTGTAGCCGGTCTTGCCGGCCGAGGCCTGGCCCAGGGGGCTGGTGGTGGTCCAGGCTCCGGGCGGGGTGGCGCTGGAGCGCTGGATGCCGGTGTTCATGTAGGCCTCGTTGTCGTAGCACACGTAGGTGAAGTCGTGGCCGCGCTCCAGGGCCCCGGAAAGCGACTGGAAGCCGATGTCGGCCGTGCCGCCGTCGCCGCCCATGATCATGATCTTGGTGTCGTTTTGGGCCAGGCGGCCCTTGGCGTGCATGGCCTTGCGGGCGGCCTCGATGCCGCTGCCCACCGCGGAGGCGTTCTCAAAGGCCACGTGCATCCAGGGCACGTTCCAGGCGGTCTGGGGAAAGGGGGTGGTGGTCACCTCCATGCAGCCGGTGGCGTTGGCCACGATCACGTCCGGGCCCACGGCCTTGAGCACCAGGCGCTGGGCCAGCATCTCGGCGCAGCCCTGGCAGGCGCGGTGGCCGCTGGCGATGGCCTCGAACTGCGGCAGATCCTTGGGATTTATCTTCTCGAACTCCACGGCTGGGGCGTTCATGACAGCCTCGCATCCAGGAAGGTGTAGTTGTTGGCCTGGGCCGCGCCGGCGTCCGTCCGGGCCACCATCTCCCTGAAGGTGGCCCGCGAGATGCCGCGGCCGCCCAGGCCGGCCACGAAGTCGCTGATGGCCGGGCCGCCGGTCTGGTAGAAGGCCGCCCGAGCCTCCAGGCCGATGGGTCCGCCCTGGCCGCCGGGGATCAGGTGGCGGTCCAGGATGGCCAGGCGCTTGGCGTGGGCCGCCGCGGCCTGGAAGGCCGCCAGGGGGAAGGGCCGCCACAGGCGGATGGAGAGCTGGCCGACCTTCTGGCCGCTGGCGCGCATCTCGTCCACGGCGGTGCGGGCCGTCTCGCCCACGCTGCCCATGCTGACGATGATCGTCTCGGCGTCCTCGCAGCGGTAGGTCTCGATGGCCTGGTAATGATTGCCGAAAGTTTCGGCGAACTGGCCGGCCACCTCGGCGAAGACCGTGGCCGATTGGGCCAGGGCCATCTCCTGGGCCAGCTTGACCTCGGTGTAGACGGTGCCGTCGCCAAAGGGTCCGATGGTGCGCGGGTCGGCCGGGTCCAGGCGCACCGGGATGGCGCAGGCCGGCAGGAAGCGCTCCACGTCGGCCTGGTCCTGCATCACCACCGGCTCGATGACGTGGGACAGGGTGAAGCCGTCCATGGTGACCAGGGTGGGCAACAGCACCCGCGGGTCCTCGGCCAGCTTGAAGGACATCAGGGTGAGGTCGTAGACTTCCTGCCCATTCTCCGCGAAGATCTGCACCCAGCCGGTGTCGCGCTCGGGCATGATGTCGCTGTGGTCGGCCCAGATGTTGATGGGCGCGGAGATGGCGCGGTTGGCCACCAGCATCACGATGGGCAACCGCAGGCTGGAGGCGATGAAAAGGATTTCGTGCATCAGGGCCAGGCCCTGGGAGGCGGTGCTGGTGAAGGTGCGGCCGCCGGCGGCGCTGGCGCCCATGCAGGCGCTGATGGCCGAGTGCTCGCTCTCCACCGCCACGTACTGGGCCTTGAGGTGGCCTTCGGCCACCAGCTCGGCCAGGTGCTCCACCACGTGGGTCTGGGGGGTTATGGGGTAGGCGGCCACCACGTCCACGTTGGCCTGGGCCACCGCCTCGGCCGCCGCCAGGGAGACCTCTATGCCGACTCGCTTGCTCATGGTCATCCCACCTTCATCTCGATGGCCCCCTTGGGGCATTCCTCGGCGCAGACGCCGCAACCCTTGCAGTAGCGGCCGCTCCAGTCGTAGTAGCCAGACTCGTTCTGGCTGTAGGCCATGTCCGGGCACAGGGCCCAGCACAGGCCGCACTTGATGCATTCCTCAGTATTGGTGACCGGATAGCCGGCCGTGCGCCAGTTGCCGGTCTCGAAGTTGCGGCTGGAGCCGGCTGCCGTGATGTCCCCGCCCAGGGCCAGGGCGGCCCAGGGCTGCTGGGCGTCGATGCGGAACTCCGGCTGCACCTTGGCTGCCGGCGCGGCGTCGGCGGCGATGATGCGGCACTCGTCGTGGGCCCGCCGCAGCGCGGCCCGGTTCTTGGGGGCCAGGCGGCCGAAGCGCCGGGTCAGGGGCTCGTCCAGGCTGTCCAGCCCGCACAGGCCCATGGTCCTGACCAGGGCCCCGATGATGGCGGTGTTGGTGATGGCCACGCCCAGTTCATCCATGGCGATGGCCGTGGCGTCCACCAGGGCCAGGCGGTATTTGCCTTTCAAATCCGAGAGCTTGCCTTCCTGGGCCGCCGGCAGGTTCACCAGCAGCGCCCCGCCGGGCGCCAGGCCCTCGGTCACGTCCACCAGGCCGATGAGGCTGTTGTCCAGCACCACCACCACGTCCGGCGAGTTTACCGGCTCGCGCAGGGAGATGGCGGCGGGCGACACCCGCAGGTAGGCGGTGACCGGCGCGCCGCGGCGCTCGGGTCCGAAACTGGGGAAGCCTTGGGCGTACTGGCCCTCGGCAATGGCGGCCTGGGCCACCAGCTCGGCCGCGGTGACGGCCCCCTGGCCGCCCCGGCCATGCAATCTTGCCTCGATCATGTTTGCCTCCGCGCGCGCCGGGTTGCACCGACCCCCCGGCCGGCCCGTTGCGCCTGCTGTAACCAGCGGTGATTAGAACGAATCCTCCAGGATGCGGCGCAGGTCCTCTTCGCTGAGGTCGCGCGGGGTGTTGTCCAATAGCCTGCGGTTGGCGTGGCAGGCCTTGGCCCAGTCGCCGATGCGCCCCCGGTCGGCCTCCACCTCGCTGAGGTTGGTGGGCAGGCCCAGGGCCGCGATCAGGTCGGTGATGGCGTCCACCGCCACGTCGCAGGCGGCAAAGGAGTCCATGCCCTCGGTGTCCACACCGAAGGCCTCGGCCACCCGGCGGAACTTGTCCGGGCAGGCCAGGGAGACCAGCCGCATGGTGGCCGGCAGCACGGCGGTCAGCGCCGGGCCGTGGGCCAGCTTGTACTCGCGGCCGATGGGGAAGCTGAAGGCGTGCAGCACGCCCACGCCGGCGTTGTTCAGGGTGATGCCGGCCATGAGCGCGGCCAGGGCCATGTTGCAGCGGGCCGCGAGGTTCTTGCCGTTGGCGAAAGCCGGGCCCAGGTTCTCGGCGCAAAGGGTTATGGACCTTAACGAAAGCTCCTCGGTCAGCGGGTTGGCCTTCACCGCGATGTAGGACTCCAGGGCGTGGATGAAGGCGTCGATGCCGGTGTCGGCGGTGACCTTCTGGGGCATGCTCAGGGTGAGGTTGGGGTCCACGATGGCCACATCGGCCAGGATGTTCCAGGAACTCACCACCCGCTTGGTCTGGGCCTCCAGGTCGGTGAAGACCGCGATGCGGGTCACCTCCGAGCCGGTGCCGGCGGTGGTGGCCACCAGGATGCTGGGCCGGCCCCGCCTGGGCACCATCTCCACCCCGAAGGTGGCCTCCAGGGCCACGTCGTTGCCCATCATGGCCGCCACCATCTTGGTCATGTCCAGGGCGCTGCCGCCGCCAACCCCCACGAATACATCGAAATCGCCCGCCTTGGCCGCGGCCAGGGCCGCGTGGAAGTTGGCGATGGAAGGCTCCTCCTCCACCTGGGCGAAATGGTCGTGGTCCAGGCCGGCCGCCCGGAGCGAGGCGAAGACCGGCTCCACCACCCCGCTCTTGGCTACGTTGGGGCCGGAGAGCACCAAAACCCTGCCCGCGCCCAGGCGTTTGGCCTCGGCTCCAACCAGGCGCACCGTGTCCAAACCGAAGTGCATCCACTCCGGGGTTTTCCAGCTAAGAGATTGATACATGGCTGGTTTTCCTTCGGGCTAGATGATTATCGCCAATACCTATGACAAAAACGTTGCTGACTCGGAAAAGGGGCTTGACCTGATGTTTAGGCAAATGATAAGACAAAATTAACTCAAGCAGCGGAAAAAAGTCAAGCCTCGCCAGGGATGGAATCAAGGGCTCGCCGGCTTGAATGCCGAGCTAGCGCTTTTTGGCTAAGGGACGTGCAATTCCGGCCAGTTAGCATCCTCTAGGAGAGATAGGGAGGGGTTTATGCGAAAGATCGCGGGCATCGTGGGATTCATCTTCGTTTGCGCGGCCTTGGTGGGGTTCATGGCCGGCGGGGCCCAGGCCGCCGACACCGTCAAGATCGGCGTGCTCTATTCCATCACCGGCCCCGGCTCGGTGTTGGGACCCAAGCAGGCCGAGGCCGCCAAGATGGCCTTTGAGGAGGCCAACGCCGCCGGCGGCGTGACCATCGGCGGCAAGAAAATGCAGCTCGAGGTCATCGAGCGCGATGACGAGACCAAGCCCGGCGTGGCCATCCGCCGCGTCACCGAGCTGGTGCGCACCGACGGGGCCAACATCGTCATCGGCGGCACCTTCGCCCACGTCTCCCTGGCCCTGAACGGCGAGGCCCAGAAGCTGAAGAATTTCCTGATGACCACCAACGGCGTGCCCGACAGCTACTTCGAGAAGGCCACCAAGGCGCCCTACGCCCTGGCCGTGCTGGGCGACAACGGCATGGTGGGCCGCGGCACCGCCGGCTACGTCACCGAGAAGCTCAAGGTGAAGCGGCCGGTCTTCTTCCACCCGGACTACGCCTACGGCAAGTTCTCCTGGGCCGGGGCCGAGGCGGTGCTCAAGGACGTCAAGGACATCAAGTACGAGGTGGTCTGGTCGCCGGTGGGCTCGGCGGACATGACCCCCAACCTGATCAAGTGCATGGAGTTCAACCCGGACATCATCTGCTTCAACCAGTGGGGCAACGACATGATCACCGCCCTGAAGCAGGCCGGTGAGATGGGTCTGAAGAAGAAGACCAAGCTGTTTGTGAACTGGATCATCACCCTGGTGGCCAAGGGCATCCCGGCCGAGGTGCTGGACGGGGTGGACTGCCAGACCTGGTGGTATCACGACATGACCGGCTTCGCCGACCAGGAGGTGGTGAAGCTTTCCGCCGAGTTCACCGCCAAGTACAAGGCCAAGTTCGGCGCCCCGCCGGATCCTTACGTGATGACCGCCTATTACGGCGCGGCCGAGATCGTGCGCGGCATCAACCTGGCCAAGTCGGCCGAGCCGGCCAAGGTCTACCAGGCCCTGATGGACAACCCCAACTTCATGACCGCCAAGGGCCCGGCCACCTGGCGCATCGACGGCCGTCCGCGCTACAAGTACAACTCCTGGATCATCCGGGGCGTGCCGGCCTCCGAACGCAAGACCGAGTGGGACTTCGGCAAGATCATCGACGTGTATCAAGGCGACGCCTTCCTGCCCGACGTCAAGTCGCTGGGCTGGTAGGCCGCCGTCGGCCATTAAACAGGGGGTCGGGCCGCGGGGTCCGGCCCCCGCACCAACCCGGCGCCCGGCCGGCGCGGTAGGCCCCGGCCCGGGCGCGGCCCCCTGATCAGGGGGGCGGCGGACGGTCAACATCAGGGGCGGGGTTGCCATGGCCGCATTGCTCACCACCAAGCATCTCACCAAGCGCTTCGGCGGATTGGTGGCCGTCAACCAGGTCGATTTCTCCATCGAGGAAGGCCAGGTGGCCGGGGTGATCGGTCCCAACGGCTCGGGCAAGACCACCTTGTTCAACCTGATCTCCGGCTTTTTCCCGCCCAGCGAGGGCTCGGTGGTCTTCCGGGGCCAGGAGGTGAGCCTGACGCCGCCCAACACCCGGGTGAGCATGGGCATGGCCCGCACCTTCCAGTTGGTCTCGGTCTTCAACTCCCTGAGCGTCTGGGAGAACCTGGTGCTCAGCAATCTGCGCTTCCGCAAGCGCCACAAGTCCGGCTTCGTGGGTTTCTACCTGCGGCCGGCCCGGCGCGCGCGCCTGCTGGATTCCTGCGCCGAGTCCATGGAAAAAGTGGGCCTGGCCGGATTGCTGAAGACCAGGACCTCCGAGCTGTCCTATGGCGACAAGCGCATGGTGGAGATCGCCATCGCCCTGTCGCTGAAGCCCAAGCTGCTTCTGCTCGACGAGCCCCTGGCCGGGCTCAGCGACCACGAGATCGCCCAGGTGGTGGCGCTGCTGCACACGGTCAAGAAGGATTTCAGCCTGGTGATCATCGAACACAAGATCTCCAAGATCGTGGACCTGGTGGAGCGCCTGAGCGTCATGAACGAGGGCCGGCTGATCTGCGAGGGCCGCCCCGAGGACGTGCTGTGCAACCCCGAGGTCCGGGAGTGCTACTGGGGATCCGAGGGCAAGACATGCTAGAGGTGCGCGGCATCGACGTATCCTACGGCCACGCCAAGGCGCTGCACGGGGTCTCGGTGAACCTCCAGGCCGGCGAGATGGTCTTCGTGGTGGGGCGCAACGGGGCGGGCAAGACCACCCTGCTGCGCACCATCGCCGGCTTCCTGCCGCCCGGCTGCGGCGAGATCAACCTCAACGGCCAGTCGCTCATCGGCCTCAGGCCTGACCAGGTGGCCCGGCGGGGGCTGCACTTCGTGGCCCAGGACAAGAAGGTCTTCAGCCAGCTCACCGTGCGCGACAACCTGGAGCTGGCCGCCCGCGCCTGCGGCGAGAAGCTCGGCGTGGCGGTGGACCGGCTGCTCTCGCTCTACCCCAAGTTCGAAAAATTCATGGACAGCAAGGCCGGCGGGCTTTCCGGCGGCCAGCGCGAAATCCTGCTCATCGGCCGCGCCCTGGCCGGCGAACCGGGGGTGCTGCTGGTGGACGAGCCCACCGAGGGCCTGGCGGCCATCGTCATCGACGACATCTTCCGCATCCTGAGCGGGATGAAGGAGCGCATCGCCACCATCATCGTGGAGCAGAACCTCTCGGTGGTCAGCCGCCTGGCCGACCGCATCTACATCATGAAGGAAGGCAAGATCGAGAAAGAGATCAGTGATCCCGCCCAGATCACTGACGCCGCCCAGCTCGAGTGCCACCTGTGAAACGCGGCCATGCCAAACAAAGAGAGGGACGCCTTGCTTAGTGTCGCGGTAGAACCCAAACTCCATGGCATCACCCCGGCCGGGTCCTGGCTCATCGTGCGCGACCTGCTCCTGGTCGGGGCCGCCTTCCTGGCCCTGGCGTTGGTCATCCCTCTGCACTGGCTGACCGACTTCGCCATCTTCTGCATCCTGGTGCTGTCCTTCGACCTGCTCTACGGCTACATGGGCCACCTGACCTTCGGCCACATGCTCTATTACGGGGTGGGGGCCTACGCCGCCTCCCTGGCGCTGTTGCACTGGGCGCCCAACCCCTTCCTGGCCATCGTGACGGGCATGGTGGCCGGGCTGTTGGTGGCGGCGGTGATGGGCCTGGTGGTGGTGCAGGTGCAGGGCGCGGCGTTCGCCCTGGTGAACCTGGCCATCAACCAGATCGGCTTCTGGCTGGCCATGGCCGGGTTGCAGGAGTTCACCCACGGCGAGGACGGCCTGCCCAGCTCGGTCCAGGCCGTCGGGTTTTTGGATTTCTACAACCCGCCGGCGGCCTTCGGCTTCGTGCTGTTCTGCCTGCTCCTGGTCTTCGCCATCCTGCGCATCCTGACCACCTCGCCCTACGGGGTGATGGTGCGCGCCATCAAGGAGAACGAGGACCGGGCCAAGTTCCTGGGCTACAACACCTACGCCTACAAGTGGCTGACCTTTGTCATCGCCAGCACCCTGGCCGCCTTCGCCGGCGCGCTCTACGCCCTGGTCAAGGGCTTCGTGGCCCCCAGCGACCTGAACCCCCTGGAGAACACCCGCATCATCTTCTCGGTGCTCATCGGCGGGGCCGGCAACCTCTACGGCGCGGTGGTGGGCGCGGTCTCCTTCGAGCTCTTGTCCAACTACCTGGCCACCACCATCTCCCGCTGGGAGCTGGTGCTGGGGGCCATGCTCTTGGTGCTGGTCTTCTGGTTCCGCCAGGGCATCACCGGCTTCTCCCGCCACCTGTTCCTGAGAATGCGGCACCGCCGCGGGATCGAGGGTTAGCGCCATGTTCGACACCCTGCTCTACGGCGTGACCATCGGGGCCATCCTTTATTTCTTCTCCATCGGCCTGTCCATCACCTTCGGCACCATGCACATCGTCAACTTCGCCCACGGCATGGTCTACTCCCTGGGCGTCTACCTGTTCATCACCTTCCTGCCGGTGCTGGGCGGCATCTTCCCCCTGGCCCTGGCCCTGGCCGTGGCGGCCATGCTGCCGGTGGCCTACATCATCGAGCGCTTCATCATCCGCCGGCTCTACGGCGAAAGCCTGGACTACGCCATCATCGCCACCTACGCCTTGCTTTTGATGGGCGCGGACGTCATCAAGTACATTTGGGGCACCTCGCCCCAGCCGGTCAGCGACCCCATCGGCGTGCCCCTGGTGGTCTTCGGCGTGGTCATCCAGCTCTACCGGGTCATCGTCTTCCTGAGCGCCATCGCCCTGTTCTTCGGCCTGCGCATCTTCATCAAGCGCAACGTGGTGGGCAAGGTGGTCATGGCCGCCCTGGAGGACTCCGACGGGGTGCGGGCCCTGGGCCTTGACGTGAACAAGTATTTCTCCATCGCCTTTGTCCTGGGCTCGGGCCTGGCCGTGCTGGGCGGGGTGCTGTATGCGCCCATCACCACCTCCGAGCCCTACATGGGCTTCCACATCCTGCTGCTGGCGTTTGCGGTGGTGATCGTCGGCGGCATGGGCAACCTGAACGGCACCTTTGTCTCGGCCTTCGTGCTGGGCATCGTCATCGCCGTGACCGGGCGCTACTACTCTTCGGCCGCGGACACCATGGTTTTCGTGGTCATGGTGCTGGTGATCCTGAAAGACGCCCTGCTGAACACCTTGCGGCGGGCGGTGGGGCGGCGCGCCAAGGCCTGAGCGGCCCGGCGCGCCTGTTGTGACGTGAACCGCCCCCCCGGGGGCTGCAAATACCGACGCATGGGGAGAAAATAGCCATGCCCAATCATGATTTTCACGCACCGGACGACCTCAGGCAGGCGTGCGCCCTGTTGGCCGACGCGAGCATTTCGCCGCTGGCCATCGCCGGCGGCACCGACATCATGGTCCGTTTCAACCGGCACCGCCGGCGCCGCGAGGAGACCCTGGTCCACCTGGGCAAACTGGGCCTGGACTACATCCGCGAGGAAAGCGGCCGGGTGGTGGTGGGGGCCTGCGCGCCGCTGGCCGCCGTGGCCGAATCCGCGCTGGTCCGGGCCAAGCTGCCGCTGTTGGCCAAGGCCTGCGGCGACATGGCCTCGCCCGCGATCCGCAACGCCGGCACCCTGGGCGGCAACGTGGTCAACAACGCCCGCCACGCCGACGGCGTGGCCGCGCTGACCGCGCTGGACGCGCAGGTGGTCATCGCCAGCACCCAGGGCGAGCGGGCCATGGCCATGGCCGAGTTTGCCGCCGCGCCCAAGCGCGAGGCCCTGGCCGACGGCGGGCTGGTCAGGCATTTCGTCATCGCGCCCCTGGGCCCGGACGAGAAATGGGCCTGGGAGAAGATGCGCATGCGCAAGGGCGAGAGCCGCAGCGTGGTCTCGGTCTCCTTTCGCGCGACGCACTCCGGCGGCAAGTTCGCCGCCGCCCGCCTGGTGGTGGGCTGCATGGCCGCCAACCCGTTCGTCTCCCAGGCGGCGGCCGGGCTGCTCAAGGGCCAGGCCCTGAGCGCTGGGCTGATCGAGCAGGTGGTGGCCGGCGTGCTGGCCGAGTGCGACCCGGTCAACGACGCCCGGGCCACGGCCTGGTACCGCCAGCAGGCCGCCGCCGCCCTGATCCGCCGCATTCTTTCCCAACTGCTGTGAGGGAGGGCTGAAATGTCCTTGCTGGTGATAAAAGTCAACGGCCGGGAGCATCGGCTGGAGGTGGATCCGGCCGCCAACCTGCTCACCGTGCTGCGCGAGAACCTGTTCATCACCGGGGCCAAGATCGGCTGCGAGACCGGCGACTGCGGGGCCTGCAACGTCATCATCGACGGCAAGCTGCGCCGCGCCTGCCTGACCAACGCCATGACCGTCAGCGGCGCGGAGGTGGTGACCATCGAAGGCATCGGCGGCAAGGGGAGCCTGCACCCGCTGCAGAAGCAGTTCTACGAGAACTACGCCTCCCAGTGCGGCTTCTGCACGCCGGGCATGATCATGGCCTCCAAGGCGCTCTTGGACGTCGTGCCCAACCCCAGCGATCTCCAGATCAAGGAGGCGCTGTCGGGCAACCTCTGCCGCTGCACCGGCTACATCAACATCATCAAGGCGGTGAAGGCGGCGGCCGCGGACATGGCCGCAAAGGGAGGCGAGCGATGAGCGAGCTCAAGGTGGTTGGCCAGAGCAAGCGGCGCTACGACGGCCTGGGCCACGTCACCGGCGAGGCCGTCTATGTGGACGACGTCTTCGTGCCCGGCACCCTGGCGGTCAAGTGCCTGCGCAGCCCGGTGCACAAGGGCGTGATAACCAAACTGGACGTGAGCAAGGCCGAGGCCCTGCCCGGCGTGCACGGCGTCATCACCTGGCAAGACGTGCCCTGCAACACCTACGGCTACCTGACCCTGGACCAGAAGGTGCTGGCCGACACCGACGTGCGCTACAAGGGCGAGCCCATCGCCGCGGTGGCCGCGGACACGGTGGAGATCGCCAACGAGGCCCTGGCGCTCATCGACCTGGGCATCGAGAAACAGACCCCGGTGTTTGACCCGGTGGCCGCGGCCGAGCCGGGCTCGCCCCTGGTGCGCCCGGAGGGCAACGTGCTGATGGTGGGCGACCGGCCCTACCGCCAGGTGTACAACGGCGACATCGCCAAGGGCTTCGCCCAGGCCGACGAGATCGTCGAGAACGACTTTTTCTTCCCCAGCCAGGAGCACGCGCCCCTGGAGCCCCAGGTCAGCCTGGCGGTGCCCACCCAGGACTCGCGGCTGACCATCTACACCGTGACCCAGGGCATGTACTTTTTGCTCAAGCAGATCCAGCGCATCCTGGGCCAGGGCCAGGACGTGTCCGAGCGTTGGTCCCAGCGCCAGCAGTACACCCACCACGGCCTGGGCTTCTCCGACATCAAGTACATAAGCTGCAACGTGGGCGGGGCCTTTGGCGGCAAGACCGAGCTGCACGCCGACGGCATCGCCGCCCTGATGGCCTTGAAGACCGGCAAGCCCTGCAAGTGGCGTTGGACCCGGGAGGAGGAGCAGCTCTACTCGGCCCGGCACAGCCCCTGGCTGATGCACTTCAAGGACGGGGTTACCAGGGACGGGCGCATCGTGGCCCGCCAGGTCTTCACCCGCCACGACGCCGGGGCCTACACGGGCTTAAGCTCCTACGTGGTGGACAAGCACGCCTTCTACGTGGCCGGGCCCTACCACCTTCCCAACGTGGAGGTCAAGTGCCAGGTGGTCTACACCAACAAGGTGCCCACCGGGGCCATCCGCGGCTTCGGCGTCACGCCGGGCACCTACGCCTGCGAGATCCAGATGAACATGATCGCCGAGCGCCTGGGCATCGACCCCTGGGAGCTGCGCTTCATCAACGCCATGCGCAACGGCGACCAGATGGCCACCCGCACCAAGATGGACAGCGTCTATCTGATCGAGTGCATGCAGAAGCTGGCCGAGATGACCAACCACCCGCTGGACGCCCAGTTCATGGCCATGAACTCGGACCCGAGGGAGGCGTAACGATGAAAAAGCGTGGCAAGGGCCTGGCCGCGGCCTTTTATCCCACCGGCATGGGCGGCGGCGGCGACTTCACCAACGCCGTGGTCAAGATCAAGCCCGACGGCTCCGCCGACCTGATCACCGGCACCGTGGAGCTGGGCCAGGGCTCGGGCACGGTGCTGCCCATGATGGTGGCCGAGGTGCTGGGCATCGATTTCGAGAAGGTGCGCTACACCCACCAGGACACCGACACCGCGGCGATCTGCTTCGGCACCTTCGCCAGCCGGGTCACCTTCTACGCCGGCAACGCCTCGGTGATGGCGGCCCAGAACGCCCTGAAGGTGATGTTCGAGCTGGCCGCGCCGGAGTTGGGCGTCACCCCCGAGGACCTGGAGGCCCACGACAACCGCATCTGGGTGAAGGGCCAGCCGGACAAGTCGCTCTCCATGGGCGAAGTGGCCATGAAGGGCTTCTACGAGAAGCACGAGTTCATCATCGGCAGCGCCACCTACGGCCGGCCCAAGGCCATCCCCGACCCGGACACCGGGGCCTGCAACCCCCTGGCCACGGTGGCCTGGGCCGCGGTGGAGGTGGAGGTGGAGGTGGACACCGACACCGGCGAGGTGAGCATCATCGACAGCCACAGCGCCTACGACGTGGGCAAGGCCATCAACCCGGAGATGGCCCGGGCCCAGGTGGAGGGCGGGGCCATCATGGGCCTGAGCTGGGCCATCCTGGAAAACCTCTACCCCAACTACCCCGACCCCAAGCACGAGCCGCGGGACTTCAGCCAGTACATGCTGATCACGGCCATGGACATCCCGGAGATGGCCACCGAGATGCTGGAGTGCCCCTCCACCGACGGGCCCTTCGGGGCCAAGGGCATCGGCGAGATGACCGCCAACCCGCCGGGACCGGCGGTGGTCAGCGCGGTGCACGACGCCATCGGGGTGTGGATCACCGACATCCCCATCACCCCGGAGAAGGTGCTGCGCGCCCTGGAGCAGAAAGCCGCCGCCGGGGCCTAAGGCACATCGGTACGCCCCTGCCGGGTGGGTCGCGGCAACCCCGACGCCGTGGCCCGCTCGGCTCCCTCAAATGGGGCGCCGTGGGCGCGGGTCAGGGCGGCCGGGGATCAGCGGGCCGGGGTGGCCTCGCTCTGGTGGTAATAGCCGTCCAAGGCGTGCTCACCCTCGCCCAGGTGCTGATCCATGGCCTGGCGGGCGTCCTCGGGGATGCGGGCGGCGATGGCGCGGAAGATCTTTTGATGGGCCCGGAAGGCCACCTCCAGCATTTCGGGCATCACGATGAAGGCGTCGTCCAGGAGCTGGCCGATGGCCTGGCTGAAGCTCTGGAACAGGGCCACCCCGAAGCGGTTGTGGGAGGCCTTGGCCACCAGGTGATGGAAGAGCAGGTCGCTTTCGGAAAAGGCCTCCCGGTCCGGCTTGGACCGGGCCTGGTCCATGGCCGCCAGGGCCGCGCCCAGCTCGGCGATCTCGGCATCCGTGGCCCGGTTGGCGGCCATGCCGGCCAGGCCCACCTCCACCATGCGCCGGGTCTCCATCAGCTCGGTGCTGGCCCCGCGGTCGGAGACCAGGGGGATGTCGATCTCGGCGCTAAAGAGCGCCGGAGCCCGCGAGACCAGGATGGTCCCCGCGCCGGGGCGCTGCTCGATGGCCCCCAGCTGGCTGAGCACCTGCAAGGCCTCGCGCAATGACGGGCGGCTGACCCCCAACTGGGCGGCGAACTCGTTCTGGTTGGGGAACTTGTCGCCTTCCTTGATCTCGCCGCTGATGATCATGCGGCGGATCTCTTCCAGCACGGCGGTGGATACTTTTTTGGTTTTCAGGACTAGGGGACTCAATTTGGTTCCTCGCGGTTTTAGCTAATCATAGCGTATTTGATATGGCTTAAAATAACATATGTTACCCGAACTTTGTTCGTTTGTCATATCATTAGCCCAATAAGCAGTCAAGCCCGGCGGCGTCCCGCCGGGGGGCTAGATGATATTTAGGGCATAATAACGGCTGCTTGGCCGCTTGGCCACCGCCGGGGCCGCCGGGGGCGGGCCACCCGCGCCGGGGCTCAGGTTCGTCAGGGAGAAAGCAGGATGCAGAAAATCAGGTTGCACGGACGCGGGGGGCAGGGCGCGGTGGTGGCCTCCAAGATCCTGGCCGACGCCTATTTCCGGCGCGGGCTCCAGGTGCAGGCCTTCCCGGCCTTTGGCATGGAGCGCCGGGGCGCGCCGGTGGCGGCCTATGTGCGGGCCGACCGCGAGCCGGTGCGCCAGCGCGGCGAGATCGCCGACCCCAACGCCATCATCGTGCTGGACAAGGCCATCCTGGACATGGTGGACGTGACCAGGGGCCTGGTTCCGGGCGGGGTGGTGCTGCTCAACCACACCCTGGCCCCCGGCCAGCTCCATCTGGGCCGGGGCGTGAAGCTGGCCACGGTGGACGCCACCGGCATCGCGGTGCGCCACGGCATCGGCACCAGCCTGGCCCCCATCGTAAACACCGTGATATTGGGGGCCTTCGCCTGCCTGGATCCCCTGCTGGACCAGGAGAGCATCCTGGCCGCGGTGGCCGCAGGGGTGCCCAGCAAGGTGGAGTCCAACCTGGCCGCGGCCCGCGAGGCCTACGCCAGTCTCAGGATGGAGTGAGGCATGAGCCCCAAGGTGACCATCACCCGCGTCGAGGACCTGCCGCCGGTGCCCTGCACCCTGGGCGGCATGGACTGGAACCCCACCGGCCTGTGGCGCTACCTGACCCCCACGCCCCAGGACAAGGCCGCGCCCTGCGCCGCGGCCTGCCCGGCGGATAATCCCATCCCGCAGCTCATGGCCCTCTGGGCCGCCGGTCAGGCCGGGGCCGCCCTGGACCTGCTGCTGGCCACCAACCCCCTGCCGGGGGTCACCGGCCGGCTGTGCTTCCACCCCTGCCAGCCGGCCTGCCTGCGCCGGAAGGTGGACCGAGGCCTGCCCATCCAGGGCCTGGAGCGCTGGGCCGCCGACCAGGGCCGGGCCG
>JAZDHW010000108.1:0-2308 GCA_043805555.1 Pseudomonadota bacterium | reverse complement strand
CGGCTGGCCAGGTGGGGCTTGAGGCTTTTGAGCTCGTTCTCCAGGAGCACCTCCAGGACGCTCCTGGTAAGCCGGTGCTGCTCCTCACAGGGTTGATAAGGATCACAGCTGAAGCAGAGCAGCACCGGCTGGGGGGCGTTGCGTAAACGGCGGGCCTCGGACTTGAGCCTTTTCAGCAGGCCCTCTCGCGGCATGGGAGCGGCGAAGAACCTGGCCCGGTCGGTGCGCAGGGCGGACGGCGCCCAGCAATACACGCAGCCATGACCGCAGCCGGCGTAGACGTTCACGGCCAGGGGCGCGTATTCGGCCGCCCGGCCCTGGGGCTTGTAGATCATGCCCATGGCCAATGCCTCCAGACCCCGGCGGCCCAGCCCAGGCAGTACCAGAGGCTGATGGCGAACATGCCCCACTGCCGGGCCTGCCAGGTGGCCACCAGCCAAAAGGGCTGACTGGCCAGCCCCAGCAGAAAGCCCCAGCTCCTAAGCGGCTCCTCGCGTGAAACCAGCAAAATTGAGGCTCCGCCCAGGAATGTGATGAGCACTTGGCAAATCGCGCGCGCCCATCCTCGCGGGCCTTGCGGCCAAGGGGAGCCCCGCCTGGCTCCGTTGCGTCCCGGGCGGGGCTGGGGGATGAGCTGGGGGGAGGTAGTGCCTGCCAGGGTCGGAGGAACCACCTGGGCCATGGACGGTACGGAGCCTGGGGGACACGCCGGGGAGCGGTCATGACTCCCGGCCTCAGGCGAGGGAAGCACCGGGTGTCGGTCCCGGTGTGAGAGTGTGCGTGGTTGCATCTTCAAAGCAGCCTTACCGGTAATAGATCGTTGACAGCGGCTTGCCGTTTTCCCGCTTATGGCCACGATGATCATGGCAGACCGCGTCATCCAGCTTGCTCTGGAGATTGCTGATGGCGTTTAGAGCCGTTGTCGCGGCCCGCACCTGCGGTGAGTTGTGCGGGAAAGAGCGCGAGGTTTCGCAGGATAGAGCAAGCAGGAAATCGCGCATGGGGTGCAGGGCGGCCCCGATTTCTTCATGCCGAGCCACGGTGAATCCAGGTTTGGGCTTCATGCGTGCTTCCTCTTCAGAAACTAGTCGGATATTTCCTGTGGGTAGTAGATGCGGCAGAGGCGCTCGCCCTTGCTGGTGAGCTGGTCAGGGTTCTCGGCATAGACCACCTGATCAAGCCGGCAGATAAGCTCATCCAAGTTGCTCATGGTTTTCTGTCCGGCTTTGACCACAGGCGACTGCACCGGGTAGGCCCTGGCCAGCTCAACGGAGAGGTCCAGGAGGTAACGCCGGATCGGCTCCAGGGCGGCGCCGATGGCCTCATGACGTTCCTTGCTGAAACGGGTTTTGCCCTTCATTGCGTTGCCTTTCTCGCTAGGCTGCCTCGGCCTGCCAGGCCGGGCGGGGGTTGCTGATCTGCCAGCGCCAGCCAGCGGCCAGGCCCTGTCGTTCCCGCCAGCCGTACTGGCAAGTCACCAGCAAGGCAGACCCCACCGGACCGGCCTGGGTGTACTGCCAGGGAATCAACTTCATCAGCGGGCCCAGGCCGCGTTTCCGGCACATGCGGTCGATCTGGTGGAGGGCCCCCGCATAGTCATTGGCGGCGCGCTCCTGGACGATCTGCACCGGGGCCGGCAAGGTGATAACCGCCGGCGCCGGCTGGTGATGATGCCAGCGGGCGATGAGGCCCAGCACCAGGGCCAGGCCCCAGGGCGAGGGCACGGTGAGGATCACTTGCTCAGGCACCGGGCACCTCATCCGGCGGCAGGGCGAAGATGCGGCCGGCCCGGGCGGCTTCCAGCAGGCCAGCCTGGCAATCGGGACAGGCCAGCCATTCCGGGTCGGCCGGCGACTGGTACCAGCCCGCCGGAGTGCTGCCGTCCTCGTGCAGCAGCCGGCGGCCGTTGCAGATGCCGCAGCGGACGGCCGGGGGATTGGTCGTGAGGCCTGATGTTTGCTGGCGGTTTGACTCAGGCACGGCGTTTCCTCCAGGCGCGGGCTTGGCCGGTGCGGCGGCCCTGGCTCTCCAAGCGCTTCAGGACCAACTGACCGTCCAGGCTGTCCAGGGCATAGGGACCCTTGCAGTTGAGGCAGCGGCCGAAATCCACGTACTCGGTAAGCTCGGCCTGGTGGGGCTGGCCCAGCCCTCTGCGCATCTCGCAAAAGCGCTCGCTGTAGAAAGTGACCGAGGTGTGTTTGCGGCAGAGGAAGCGCATGGGGATGCCAAGCGAGGTCGGCCAGGTGAGCCTTATCCAGATTTCCTCGGGCAGCTTGGGCGTGAGCCGGGGTGCCTCGCTCAGGCCAAA
>JAZDHW010000107.1:0-5752 GCA_043805555.1 Pseudomonadota bacterium | reverse complement strand
CGCGCCGGGCCGGCCCACCTGGCGGGCGATGGAGCCGTAGGTGCGGGTCTGGCCAAAGGGGATGGCCGCCACCGCCTTCAGCACCGCCACGGTGAACCCGGTGAGCCCGGCCAGGTCCAGGGGCGCGTCCAGGCTTGTGCTCCGGCCCTGGAGCCAGGCCAGGAGCTGGCGGCCGGAGGCGGTCTCGTCGGGCTCCACGCTCTCCGGCGCGGCCCCCGGCGCGCGCCGGTCCAGGAGCAGGGCGAAGTCGCGCCCAGAATGCACCGGGATGCTCAGCGCGCAGAGCCCGGTTGCGGTCTCGGCCCCGAAAAAGGTACCCACCCGGTGGTCGATGGTCCAGACTTTCACCTTGCGTTCGGACATAACGCCCCCTGCCTGAGGTCCGTCTCCAGCATATAATGCGCCAGCCGCGCCAGGGCAAGATTCTTGTCCGCCGCCCAGTCCGGGGCCAGCAGGCGGTCCGCGCCAGGGTCGGCGGCCAGGCGGTGGATGAGGGTTGCGGCCGGCAGCCGGGCCAGGAACCCGGCCGTGGCCGCAGCCCACTGCGCCAGGGACCAGGGTGTGAAGCGCCCGGTTCGCCAGTCGGCCTCCAGGGCCGCGCCCTCCAGCACCATCAGGCCGTGCAGCTTGACCCCCCAGACCCCCAGCCGGGCGAGGTGCAGGGCGGTGGCGTCGGTCTGGGCCGGGCCCTCGCCGGGCAGGCCCAGCACCACGTGGGCGACCACGTTGATATCGCGGGCCCGGGCCTGGGCCACGGCGGCGTCGAAGCAGGCCCGGTCGTGGCCGCGCTGGATGGCCTTCAGCGTCGCGTCGTGGGCCGATTGCAGGCCCAGCTCCAGCCAGAAGGGCCGGCCACCGGCCAATTCCTCGATCAGCTCCCAGCGGGCCGGGTCCAGGCAGTCGGGCCGGGTGGAGAGGATGACCCCGGCCGCGCCGGGCAGGCCGGCCACCTCGGCAAAGATGGCCGCCAGGCGCTGGGGCGGGGCGTGGGTGGCGGTGCCGGCCTGGAGATAGGCCAGGGCGGCCGGCGGGGGCTGGTGGCGCCGCCGGGCGGCAACGGCCAGGCGCTCCCGGCCCAGCCGCCATTGTTCGCTGAGCGGCAGGTGGCCCTGGCCGCGTCCGGCGGCCAGCGGCGCGCAATAGGTGCAGCCGCCCGCGCCGCTGACCGGATCGCGGTGGGGGCAGCCCAGGCCCGGATCCAGGCCGATCTTGGTGACGGGCCCGCCGAAGCGTTGCCGCAGCCATGGCCCCACCAGGTTCACCCGCGCGGCCAGGAGCTGGGCGTCCACGGGGCGTCCCCTAAGGCTTGGTTGGCGCCGGCTCTGGCGCGGGGGCCGGAGCCGGGGGCTGGTCCGGGCGCGGCGGCGGCGGTGGCGGGGCCGGGGCCGGGTTGCAGGGGTCGGGCATGATCAGCGCCGACTCTTGCACCACCCAGAGGCGGTTGAAGTGGCCGGGAATGGGCTGGCCGCGGCCGTAGAGGCGGCGGTATTCCGGCTTGCGGCACAGGCCGAAGTAATAGCGCTGCATGAAGGGCCCGCCGAATTCCAGGCAGACGCTCTGACCGCCCTGGCCGTTGGGATGCACCTCGTAGTCGATCTTCCAGCCCTGGTCCCAATGGATGTACTTGTCGCTCAAACCGCGGGGCCGGGCGGTGTGCATGGCGTCGGGCGGGTAGCGGCCGTCGTGGTCAACCGCGAAGCGCTCCAGGGCGGCCTGCACCTGGGGGGCCATCTCCAAAAAGCGCTCGTAGGCCTCGCGCTCCTTGCGCCCCTTGCCGTGGGCGGCCAGGAAAAAAAGCACGCCGCACAGGATGAGCAGGGTCCAGCGCTCCCAGGCGCTCAGGTCGATGGGGTGGCTGTGGCTGGCGCTCGGCATAGTGCAGCAATATAGCACAGCCGGGCAGGCTTGTCCGCGACCGGAAGCCCCGTATATAATCGGCCCACCACCTTTCGCCAGGAGATGCCATGAGCCAAAGCGAAGCAACCTCTTCCGGGCTGATGAACATCCACCAGGTGGCCCAGCAGACCGGGCTGGCCCCCAGCACCATCCGCTATTATGACCAGCAGTTCGAGGAATTCCTGGGGGTTCAGCGCGGCAACGGCCGCCGCCGGCTCTTCAGCCCCGAGGCGGTGGAGCGTTTGCTCCAGGTGCAGCGCCTGCTCAAGGACGAGGGCCTGAGCCTGCGCCAGGCCCGCCAGGCCCTGGCCGATGGCCCGGCCCCGGCCGCGCCCGCGCCGGCCCCGGCCGAGGACCCGGCCGAGGTGCCCAGGCTGCGGGCCGAGCTGGCCGGGCTCAAGGCCGAGGTGGCCGGCCTGGACCGGCGCTTGCGCGAGATGAAGGAAATTCAGGAACGCACCCTGACCCTGGTGGCGGGGCTCACCAGGGCCTAGGAGCTATTGGGCCGGGTCGGCGGCAGGCGGGGCTCAGGCCCGGCGGCCCTGCCGGCGCTGGTTGCGCATCTCCATGCCCACGGCCACGCACAGGCCGATCACGGCCAGGACAGTGGCGGCGATATGCCAGGCTCCCATGGCTGGTCTCCTTTCCCTGCCGGCGGCTAGACCACCAGGCAGCTAACCTTTAGATCCGCCAACACCGAGCGGATGGTCAGCGGGCAGCGCGGGCCGTTGAAATTGGCGCAGCGGCGCGTCTCGTCGTCCCATTCCATGCCCTGGCAGCGGAGACAATACAGCTCCGGCTCGAACTTCTCTCTCGTCACCGCCGTCTTTTCCATCCCACGCTCCGGCATTGTGGCCTTGTCATTATCCTGGCCAGCCAATTTAGCAAATCAGGTGCCAGCCACAGCGCACCGGCAAAGTCGCTGATTAGGCGATTGATTTGGCCGCGCCTTCCCGTCGCGTCCCGGCCGGCGGCAATTGTTGCCCAGGCCTGGGCCGCCCCAGGGCCGGCCCAGGGCGCAAAGATTGCCCGCCGCCGGCCCGCAATGGCGCATTGACTTGCTGGCCGGAGCACATTAGCTTGTGGTGTATGGGACAAGTCTCCACAATATTCGGCCCCCACGCCGAGGTGGTCCTGCGGCGGCGCTACCTGGTGCGCGACGCCCAAGGCCGGGTGGTGGAGAGCCCCGAGCAAATGCTCGACCGGGTGGCCGGGGCGGTGGCCGGGGCCGAGGAGCGCTGGGGCGGGGCGGCGGCCGTGGCCGAGTGGTCGGCGCGCTTCTTCGGCCTGATGGCCGAGGGCAAGTTCCTGCCCAACTCCCCCACCCTGATGAACGCCGGCCGGCCCCGGGGCCAGCTCTCGGCCTGCTTCGTGCTGCCGGTGGAGGACTCCCTGGACTCCATCTTCGAGGCGGTCAAGGAGACGGCGCTGATCCACAAGTCCGGCGGCGGCACCGGCTTCTCCTTCAGCCGCCTGCGCCCGGCCGGCGACCGGGTGGCCTCCACCCTGGGGGTCAGCTCCGGGCCGGTGAGCTTCATGCAGGTCTTCGACGTGGCCACCGAGGCCATCAAGCAGGGCGGCACCCGGCGCGGGGCCAACATGGGCCTGTTGTCGGTGCGCCACCCGGACATCGAGACCTTCATCAAGGCCAAGCTGCGGCCGGGGTTTTTGGAAAACTTCAACATCTCGGTCATGGCCGATGACGCCTTTCTGGCCGCCGTGGCCGCCGGCGCGGACTGGGAGCTAAAAAACCCCCGCGACGGCCGGCCGGTGCGCCGCCTGCCGGCGGGCGAGCTTTTTGATCTGCTGGTGAGTGCGGCCCACGCCTCGGGCGAGCCGGGCTTGGCCTTCTACGACGCCATCAACCGAGCCCACCCCACGCCGCTCTCGGGGCCCCTGGAGGCCACCAACCCCTGCGGCGAGCAGCCGCTCATGCCCTACGAGTCCTGCAACCTGGGCAGCCTGTGTTTGCCGGCTTTCGTGCGCGGCGGGGAACTGGACTGGGCGGCCCTGGAGGAGGCGGCGGCCCTGGCGGTGCGTTTTTTGGACGACGTGGTGGAGGTTAACCGCTTCCCCTTGGCCCAGGTGGCCCAGGCCACCCGCATGACCCGCAAAATCGGCCTGGGGGTGATGGGCTTCGCGGACCTGCTGGTGGATCTGGGCATCGCCTATGATTCCGACCCGGCGGTGGACCTGGGCGGGCGCATCATGGCCGCCATCGCCGCGGCCGGGCGCGCGGCCAGCGCCGCGCTGGGCAAGGCCCGGGGCAGCTTCCCGGCCTTCCCCCAGAGCCGCTGGCGCAAGGAGGGCCTGCGCCACCTGCGCAACGCCACCGTCACCACCGTGGCCCCCACCGGCACCCTGAGCCTGATCCTGGGCTGCTCCTCGGGCATCGAGCCGTACTTCGCCCTGGCCTACACCCGCCGGGTGCTGGAGGGCGAGGAACTGGTGGATCTGAACCCCCGCTTCCTCAAGCGCCTGGTGCTGTCCGGTCTGGACGGGCCCGACCAGCGCCGGGCCCTGGCCCATAGCGGCCGGGCCGGGGCGGTGGCCGGGCTGGACCCGGCCCTGGCCCGGCTCTTCGCCACCGCCCACGAGGTGCCGGCCTCCCGCCACCTGGCGGTGCAGGCCGCCTTCCAGGCCCACACCGACAACGGCGTCAGCAAGACCGTGAACCTGCCCGCCGCCGCCGGCGTCGCCGACGTGCGCGCAGTGTTTCTTGAGGCCCACGCCCTTGGGCTCAAGGGCGTCACCGTCTTCCGTCACGGCTGCCGGGGCCGCCAGGTGCTGGAGCTGGCCCCCCTGCCCGGCGCCGAGGTGCCGCCGGCCGCGGCGATCAACGGACAGCACTGCCCCCGCTGCGGCGGGCTGTTGGCCACCGACGGCGGCTGCCGCACCTGCGCCATCTGCGGGGCCTCGGGCTGCGAATAATTGTACCGGTCGGAACGGGGGCATTAAAATAGTAAGATAGGGCGTCACCCGAAATTCGGTTGCAACTCCGGAAGGAGTGGCGTTGACTTGTAGCAACAAGGCGTGGCGGTTGGCTTAGTCCCGCACCCGATCCGATCACCGCGACCGCCCGGCGGCGCGTCCACATGGGAGTACACCATGCCCAGCGTGAAGCAGTTGCGCGATATGGCCAAAAGTCTGGAAATCAAGAACACCGGCAAGCTGCGCAAGGAAGAGCTGATCCACGCCATCCAGTTGGCCGAGGGCAACAGCGATTGCTTCGGCAAGATCCCGGATTGCGGGGAGACCGAGTGCCTGTTCCGGCCCGATTGCCTGCCGGAGCAGATGCAGGTCTAGCGCCTCAGGGCCCGCCCCGGCCCCAGAGACCCCGCCCCTGGCCGCGCGCCTGGGCCTCCAGGCCCCGGAGCCGCGGCAACGCCCGGCATTGGCAGCGGCGGTAAACCCTGGCGTAACCTTCGCTCAGCAGCAGCTCGTTGACCTGGCGGCCGTCGGCCAGCCACAGCCAGGCCAGGAGACGTTTGTGCTCGTCGCGGCGTTGGCCGCCGGGCTCGAAGCCCAGGCGCACCCGGTCGCCCGGCCCCACCAGGTCGCGCACAAAATCCCGGGCCAGGGCCCCCAGGGCGGCCTCCTGCCGGGGCGCGCGCCCGGCTCGGGCCGCCGCCCGCTGCAACTTGGGGCTGTCGCCCATCTCCGGCGCGTCCACCCCCAGCAGGCGCACCCGCTCCTTGCGGCCGTGCAGGCGCACGGTCAGGGTGTCGCCGTCGTGCACGCTCACCACCTCCACCCCGGCCTCTTGCGCGGCCCGGTGGCCGGCCGGCGCGGCCAAGGGCCAGGCCAGGGCCGCCGCCAGGGCCGCCGCCGCCACCAGGCCCAGCCAGGGCCGGAG
>JAZDHW010000106.1:0-3117 GCA_043805555.1 Pseudomonadota bacterium | reverse complement strand
CGCGGCCCTGCCGGCCGCCGGCAGCCTGGCCGACGCGGCCCACAGCCTGGCCCGCCGCCGGCCCCTGGATGAGCGCCTGGCCGTGGTGGCCTCCAGCCTGGACCAGGCCGCCGCCCGCCTGGGCGATGCCAAGGCGCCCGGCCGGGTCCGGGGCCGCCGCCGGCCGGGCGGGGCCTCGGTGGCCTTGCTGTTCCCCGGCCAGGGCTCCCAGCACCCCGGCATGGGCCGCGACCTCTATCGCCACGAGGCCGTGTTCCGCCAGGTGGTGGAGCGGGCCGAGGTTGTCCTGGCCTCCACCGCCGCCGCCGGCCTGGGCGGGCTGATCCTGGCCGAGCCCGGCGACGCGGCCGCGGCCCAACGCCTGACCGACACCGCCGTCACCCAGCCGGCCCTGTTCGTGGTGGAATACGCCCTGGCCCAGGTGCTCCTGGCCTACGGCCTGCGCCCCGAGGCCCTGGCCGGCCACAGCATCGGCGAGTACGTGGCCGCCTGCCTGGCCGGGGTGATGGATTTCGAGGCGGCCCTGGATCTGGTGGCCGAGCGCGGCCGGCTCATGGCCAGCGCCCAGCAGGGGGCCATGCTGGCCCTGGCCCTGGGCGAGGAGGACGCCCGCCGCCTGCTGGAGGCGGGCGGCGAGGATGTGGCCCTGGCCGTGGTCAACGGCCCCCGCCAGTGCGTGGCGGCCGGGCCGGAGGCGGCCATCGCCGGGCTGGAGGCCGCGGCGCGGGGCCTGGGCCGGCCGGCCCACCGCCTGGCCGTGTCCCACGCCTTCCACTGCGCCCTGATGGAGCCCATCCTGGCCGACTTCGCCACCGCCGTGGCCAGGGTGGAGCTGCGCCCGCCGGCCATCCCCTGCCTGTCCAACCTGAGCGGCGGCTGGCTGGACGCGGCCGAGGCCACCGATCCCGGCTATTGGGTGCGCCACCTGCGCCACACCGTGCGCTTCGCCGACAACCTGGCCCTGCTCCTGGCCGAGCCGGGGCGCATCCTGGTGGAGGCCGGACCGGGAGTGGTGCTCTCGCGCCTGGTCCGGGCCAACGGGGCCGGGCCGGAGCGGGCGGTGGCCACCCAGCCCGAAGCGGCCCAGGCCGCCCGGAGCGACGGCCGCGCCAGCCTCTTGGCCGGCCTGGGCGCGCTGTGGTGCCAGGGCGTGGATCTGGACTGGGCGGCGCTCTTCGCCGACGCACCTCGCCGGCGGCTGCCCCTGCCCACCTATCCCTTCCAGCGCCGGCGGCTGTGGATCGAGCCCGCCGCCCCGGCCCGCGATTGCGGCCGCCTGGACGATTCGCCCGCGCCGGCCCCGGCCCCGGCCGCGGCCCCGGCCGGACCACCGGAGGCGTTGGCAACCATCCTGACGGCCTGGCGCGAGGTCTTCGGCCTGCCGGGCATTGGCCAGGATGACGACTTCTTCGCCCTGGGCGGCGATTCCCTGCTGGCGGTGCGCATCGCCGGCCGTCTCAGCGAAGGCCTGGGGTGCAAGGTGGGCGTGGCCCAGATCCTGGCCGCGCTGACCCCGGCCGGCCTGGCCGCGGCCCTGGATGCCGGCGGGTCCGCCGCCCCGCGCGTGCGGGAGGAGGGCGAGCTGTGAGCCGGGCGCCCGGCCACGACCAGGCGGCGGCGCTGTTGGCCGAGCTGGCCGCCCTGGACATCCGCCTCTGGGTCGAGAATGGCTCCCTGTGCTATAACGCGCCGGGCGGAGCCTTCGGTCCGGAGCTAAAGGCCAAGGTGCGCGCGGCCAGGGAGGCCCTGCTGCTCCACCTGGCCGCGCCGGGGCCGACCCCGGAGCCGGGCCCGCAGACCGTCCCGTTGTCCAGCCAGCAGGAGCGCATGTGGTTCCTCAACCGGCTGGAGGGCGGGGCCGACGGCTACATGGACATCGGGGCCTTCCGCCTGCAAGGCCCCCTGGACCTGGCCGCCTTGGCCCGGTCGCTCACCTGGCTGGTGGCCCGCCACCCGGTGCTGCGCACGGTCTTCCGCGACGGACCCGCCGGGCCGGAGCAGGTGATCCAGCCCGCCGGCCCGGCGGACCTGACCGTGACCGAGTTGGCCGGCCTGGACCAAGCCGCGCGCCAGGCGGCGATCCAGGAGACCCTGGTGCGGGAAGGCGGGCGCGCGCTGGACCTGGCCCAGGGCCCGGTGGCGCGTTTTGGCCTGCTGCGTTTCGCGCCCGAAGACCACGCCCTCATCATCCTGCCCCACCACGCGGCCTGGGACGGCTGGTCCACCGGCGTCTTCCTGCGCGAGCTGGGCGCGGGCTACAGCGCCTTTTGCCGGGGCGGCCCGCCAGAGCTGCCCCCGCCGGCCACCACCTACGCGGCCTATGCCCAGGCCCAGCGCCGGGCCATGGCCGACGGCAGCCTGACCGCCGAGACGGCGGCCTGGGCCGGCCACCTGGCCGGTTTGCCCATGACGCCCTTTTTGCCCACCGACCGCCCCCGGCCCGCCAGGGCCAGCGGCCGGGGCGGGCAACTGCCGGTGGAGCTATCGCCGGAGCTGGCCCAGGCCCTGGCCCGGGCCGCCGGCCGCCAGGGGGCCACCTTGACGGCGGTACTGCTGGCCGCCTACGGTCTGCTGCTGAGCCGGGTCTCCGGCCAACCCAGCCTGCTGGTGGGCCTGCCCATGGCCGCCCGCGAGCAGCTCGAGCTGGAATCGGTGGTGGGCTACTTTGTCAACACGGTGCCGGTGCGCCTGGATGTGGCCGGGGCCGCCTCCTTCGCCGGGCTGGTGGAGCGCAGCCGCGACGCCATCCTGGAGGCCCTCTCCCACCAGATGGTGCCCCTGGACCACCTGATCCGGGTGCTGAACCCGCCCCGCTCGCCCGCCCACTCCACCCTGATCCAGGTGCTGTTCAACCTGGTGCCGCGCCGCCAGGACCCGCCGGCGCTGGAGGGCCTGCGGGTGGGCGAGATGGAGCGCCCGCCCGAATCGGCCCGCTACGACCTGTCCCTGTCCCTGGCCCCGGCGGCCGGCGGCGGCCTGACCGGGCTGCTGATCTATGACGCCGATCTGTTCGACGCCGCCACGGCCGCAGCCTGGCGCGCGCAATACCAGGCGATCCTGGCCCAGGCTCCGGCCGATTGGCGCGGCCCCCTGGGCCTGACCGCCGCCCCGGCCGCG
>JAZDHW010000105.1:0-5039 GCA_043805555.1 Pseudomonadota bacterium | reverse complement strand
GGCTCCCAGGCGGGCCATGGATGGCCCGCCAAATTGGTAGCCCCCAACGGGGGCGAGCAATTTGCGTAACTTGCCGGAATTCACTTCCGGCAAGTTAGCGTCGGGAAAAGCCATGGACGGCTTTTTCCGACAGACACCTAGAACTCCACGCCCTTGGTCGCCTTGATGCCGGCGTCAAAGGCGTGCTTGAGCGGCACCATCTCGGTGATGGTGTCGGCCAGCTCGGCGATGGCCGGCTCCAGGCCGCGCCCGGTCAGGACCACGTTGAGCTTGGCCGGGCGCTGGCGGATGGCCGCGGCCACCGCCTCGGCCTCCAGCAGGCCGTAGCCCAGCACGTAGTTGATCTCGTCCAGCACCACCAGGTCCCAGTCGCCGCTCATGAGGGCGGTGCGGGCCTGCTCCCAGCCCTTGGCGGCCAGGGTGCGGTCCTCGTCCCAGGATTCCTTGGTCCAGGAGAACCCGGTGCCGAGCCGGTGCACCACCGCCCCCAGCTTGGTGAGCAGCCCGGTCTCGCCGCTGGGCATGGCCCCCTTCATGAACTGGAAAACCACCACCCGTTGGCCATGGCCCAACGCGCGCAAGGCCGTGCCCATGGCCGCCGTGCTCTTGCCCTTGCCCCTGCCGGTGTTCACCAGCACCCGTCCGGCCGCCATGGTTTCTCCTATCATGCCCTTGCGGCCGGGGCTCCCGGCCGGGGGCGGACTCAGCGGGCTTGGCCGGCCAGGAGGCGGTCCAGCTTGGACTGGAGCGCCATCCAGGCCAGGTCGGTGGCCTTCAGCTTGCCGCGGGCGCGGCCCAGCTTCAGGTAGCTTGCCTGCACGCTCTTGGGCACCGCCGGGGGCGCGGGCTTGCGGGCGAGCTCCAGGGCCTGGCCGGGGCAGGTGGTCACGCACAGGCCGCAGCCGATGCAGCGGTCCGGGTCCAGCACCGCCTTGCGGTCATTCTTGTCTGCGCCGCTCAGGCTGAGCGCGTCCATCTGGCAGCGTTTGACGCAGACCCCGCAGCCGGTGCACTTATTGGTGTCCAGCCGGGCCACGAAGGCGCTGGCGGCCAGCTCGGCCGGGCGGGGGTGGCGCTTCATGCTTTTGAGCACGTGGCAGCAGCAGCCGCAGCAACAGCAGATGTTCATGATCTTCTGGCTGTTGCTGGGCTGGAGCACCAGGCCGGCCTTGTCGGCCGCTTTCAGGATGTCCAGGGCCTCGTCCACTGTGATGCGCCGGCCCAGGCCGTTTTTCTCGTAGTAGTCCACCCCCATGCCAAAGACCAGGCAGGCCTCCTCGGGCTTATTGCAGGCCTCGCCGGTGATGGCGTGCTCGCGCCGGCAGATGCAGGGGGCCACCAGGATCTTGCGCTGGTTGCCGACCAGGACGCTGGCCTGCTCGTAGGCCATGACCTCGTGGCGGGCGTCCAGGCTCCTGCCCACCGGGATGGTGCGCAGTTGGGGGGCCTTTTGCCAGGCGTCGGCGTCAAAGAGGGTGGGGATGTAGGCCCGCATGTCGGCGATCAGCTCGGGGTCGAGCTTTTTCACCTGGTATTCCCAGATGCCGATCACGTACTGCGAGGCCATGTACCAGGCCTGTCCCTGGTGCTCATAGCGGAAGATGAGCCCCGCCGTGGCCATCCCTTCCAGCCGCCGGGCCGCCTCGGCCGGGTCCAGCCTGGCCCGCCGGGCCACCACCGCCGCCGTCTCCGGGATCAGGGTCAGCTTGACGGCCAGCTCGGCCTGCTCCTCGGTGAACAGCCGCTTGAGGATGCGCTGCTCCACCCCGTCGGGGGTGGCGGGGAAACCGCCGGGCAGGCTGTCCAGGTGACGGGCGAGTCTCTGAAAGGCGTCCTGGGGCATGCTGATGGCGTCCTTTCACGCGTGCGGGCGCATCGAACATCTTAACACGCCGCCGCGGGCCCGGCCCAGGCAAAATGCAGCCGCGGCCCGGCCGGCCGGGCGCGTTGGCAAGCTCCGCCGCCTGCGGTACTATTTTCTATAAAGTTGCTATAATTTATACCCGATGAGCCCGGCGCCGCCCGCGCAGCCCCAGCGGGGCCCTCCGGCGCCGGGTGATCGTCGCGCCCCACGCTTTAGGTGGCCTGCCCCGCAGTCAAACCTCCAGCGGGGTCCCCTCTCGGCCGCGCGCAAGCCTGCCGCCGCGACCGCGCCGGGCCCGTGCAGCACCTTTTTCCCGCGCCGCGCGCGGGGGCCGGTGACAGCGAGCAAATCCAGTGCAGGCAAGCACCTTCCAGCCGATTCACCGCGAAGTCCCGCCCGAGCTGCAGCGATGGCGCGAGCGCATCCTGACCACGTTCTACGCCCTGGGGGCCTGCCTGGGCCTGGTGACCTTCCTGGTCACGCTCAACATGATCATCCGGGAAGGGTTGTGGGACCTGGCCGCCATGGACGTCCTGGCCTTTGGCTGGGCGGTGACCGGTTACCTGGCCCGGCGGCGCATCTCCTACCGGGTGCGGGCCTGGACGGCCCTGGCCGCCCTGTACATCCTGGGCGTGGTGCTCATGTTCCGCCTGGGGCCGATCAGCGGGGCCCCGCTGTGGCTGCTGACCTTTGCCGTGGCCGCGGCCCTGTTGCAGGGTGTGGGGGTCACCCTGCTGGCGGTCTTGCTCAACGCCGCGACCCTGGCCGTCGTCGGCTACCTGGTCCACCGGCAGGCCCTGCCCTGGCTGGCCGAATGGCCGGTGACGCCCCTGCGCTGGTGGGTGCTCTACACCAACCTGGTCCTGCTCAACGCCCTGGTGGCCAGCGGGGTGGCGGCGGTGTTCAAGGCCGTGACCAGCAACCTGGCCCAGGCCGCCGAGACCGCGCGCCAACTGGTGCAGGTCAACCACGCTCTGCGCGCGGAGGCCCGACAGCGCGCGGCGGCCGAGACCGCCCTGCGCGAGAGCGAGGAGCGCTACCGCCTGGCCTTTGCCACCAGCCCCGACGCGGTGAACATCAACAAGATGGACGGCACCTATGTGGACATCAACGATGGTTTCACCGCCCTGACCGGTTTCACCCGCGCCGATGTCATCGGCCGGCCCTCGTCGGAGATACGCATCTGGACCATCCCGGCCGACCGCAAGTTGCTGGTGGAAGGATTGCAGCGCGACGGCCAGGTGGCCAACCTGGAATCGGTGTTTCGGGCCAAGGACGGACGCCTGATCACCGCCCTGATGTCGGCCAGCGTCATCATGCTGGGCGGCGAGCCACACATCCTGTCCATCACCCGCGACATCGAGGACCGGCGCAAGGCCCGCGCGGCCCTGGCCCAGAGCGAGGAGCGCTACCGCTCCCTGGTGGAGAACGTGCCCTACGGCCTGTTCCTGGCCGAGGTGCCCCTGGCCGGGTTCCATTTCGTCAACGACCGGGCCTGCCGCATGTTCGGCTATGAGCCCGGCGAGTCCGGCCCGCTGACGGTGTGGGACGTGGTGAGCCCGGCCGAGCACGAGTCCCTGCGCGAGCGCCTGGCCCAGTACATGCAAAACCCCGGCGACGCCAGCCGGCGGGTCTACACCGGGGTGCGCAAGGACGGCTCCAGCCTGCGCTTCGAGGTCACCTACTCCCTGGTGCACCAGGGCGAGCACCCGTTGCTGCAAGGCTTCGTGCGCGATGTAACCGAGATCGAATCCCTGGAGCGCCAACTCCGCCACGCCCAGAAGATGGAAGCCGTGGGCACGCTCACCAGCGGTATCGCCCATGATTTCAACAATATCCTGCAAGCGGTGGGCGGCTACGCCCAGTTGGTGCAAGAGCGCACGGCCCAGGACCCGGACCTGGCGGGCCACGTGGAGCAGATGCTGGCCACCCTGGAGCGGGCCTCGGAGCTGGTCAAGCGCCTGTTGACCTTCAGCCGCAAGGTGGAGGCGCGCCTGGAGCCGGTGGACCTGAACCAGGTGGTGGCCTCCGGGGTGCGGCTGTTGCAGCACACCCTGCCCAAGATGATCACCATCGCCCACCAGAGCGCGCCCGGCCTGCCGCCCATCCTGGGCGATTTCGGCCAACTGGAGCAGGTGGTGCTGAACCTGGGCAGTAACGCCAGCGACGCCATGCCCGCCGGCGGCCGCCTGGAGTTCAGCCTCTGCCGTCTGGATTGGGACCAGGCCCAGGCGCTCCTGCCCGCGGGCGCGCTGGCCGGCGAATACGTGCGCCTGGTGGTGCGCGACACCGGCTCGGGCATGGGCGAGGAGGTGCAGAAAAAGATGTTCGAGCCCTTCTTCACCACCAAGGCGGTGGGCAAGGGCACCGGCCTGGGCCTGGCGGTGGCCTACGGCATCCTGCAAAACCATGGCGCCCTGGTCTCCTGCACCAGCCAGCCCGGCCTGGGCACCACCTTCGTGCTGTTCTTCCCGGCCCTGGGCCGCCATGAACAGCCCGAGCACCCGCCGGCGGACCGGGCGGAGGCCGCGGACCACGCCGGCAGCGAGACCCTGCTCCTGGCCGACGACGAGCCCGGCATCCGGGCCAGCCTGGGCCAATACCTGCGCCGGCGCGGCTACCAGGTTCTGGAGGCGGCCAGCGGCGAGGAGGCCCTGGCCGTGCTGGCCGGCGCGGAGGGCCCGGTGGACCTGGTGGTGCTGGATCTGGGCATGCCCGGCATGGGCGGCCTGGAATGCCTGCGCCGCCTGCGCCTGGCGGGCAACCGCATGTCGGTGATGGTGGCCAGCGGCTACGCGCCCCAGGGCCCGGTGCAGGACGCCCTGCAGGAGCTGGACGCGCACTTCATCCCCAAGCCCTTCCGCCTGGCGGCCATGCTGGGCAACATCCGGGCGGTGCTGGACCAGGCCCGGCGGGCGGACGGCGACGAGGCGGGGGGCGAACCGGCCTGAGGCCGCGCAGGGAAATGAGAAGGCCGGGCCTCGCGAGGGGGCCCGGCCTTTGCGCGCCTGGGGAGCGCTGTCAGATGGGCAGGGTCAGCGCACGGTTTCTGCGCCGAAGAATAGGGTGGGCAGGTAGAGGACGACCGTGGGGAAGAGGATGCAGATGGCCAGGCCCAGCCACTGGAGGAGGATGAAGGGTATGGCGCCCTTGTAGATGTGGACGATGGTCATCT
>JAZDHW010000104.1:0-7106 GCA_043805555.1 Pseudomonadota bacterium | reverse complement strand
CGGCATTGATTTTTCCACCAAGGGCGAGCTGATTGCCTGCGACCACCGGGTGGAGGAGATCAAGAACATGCTGGGGTTGGACACGCTGCGCTATCTGTCCATCGAGGGGCTCCTCAAAAGCACCAAGACCAGCCGCGACGGTTTCTGCCTGGCCTGTTTCGACGGCAACTACCCGGTGCCCATCGGCGAGGGCGCGGGCAAGTTCTGCCTGGAGCGCTAGTTAAACGAGTGTAATAAGAACAAATAGTTCAAGGGACACGTTGAGTAAAAAGCGGTCTATCCAACAACAGTCAGGCGAGAGAGGTGAGGCGATTTTTAAAACTTTCGCCTTAGAGTATGGCCTGTTACCAAATAAAGTTGAATATGATTATGGAGTAGATTTTCTATGTCAGGTAGATAAGCAAGGAGATAAGCACGGCGAAATCGGCAACAACGTTATCGGAGTTAATGTTAAAGCATCTGGGAATAAATCTAACCGAATAAGAGCCACGCTTAATAAGGATGACTTAGAAGGAATATTGAAATGTGATTTCCCTGTGTTAATTGCACTTGTTGATGTCAATAATAGGAAAGTCTATCATCGTTTTTTTGATATAAAAATGATGTTATCATTTAACGCTTCGCTGAAAGAAGGAAAGAATACGTTTACGCTTTCCCCTTCTGTATTAAACAACAACGAAGTAAATTTCAGCGATGAACTTGATCGGATTTGTAGGGTAGACTACAGAGAGCGCATGAGGCTGCAATTCGCTTCGCTAAAGCTTGTTGAAGTGATTGGTCCCCATAAGCTGCTCGTCAAGCGCACGATAGATGGCAGTGTGGTACTGGTCAAGGCTGATGATATATTCGAGTCGTTAAAACAATTACCCCCTGATAAATTTGATGAAGTTAGAAATGCATTGTTATGCTCGCGAATGGCTAATGGCAAGCAATTGCATCTTGATCCATTGGGGGAGAAAATTGGTCCGATAATCAACGGTCTCGCCTCAAGAACAGTTATTTTTCATGAGTTCAATAGTATTGGCACGAAATTACATATTAAGGAAAAATCTGGTAACATCGTTAGCTGCATTTTTGAACGGCGGGAGTTGGGCGATGAAACCAGTCTATATCATCCGAGCGGGCTATCAATCATTATTACTGCTGCAAGAGAGGGATCAGACAGAAGGCATTACCACTATTTCCAGACAAATATAGAAAATGATTCTTCTGAAGAAATATTCTCTCACAAGGATATTCTAGCTTTTCTGTCGGCCTGCTCGGAAGATAGTACATTACTATTCAACGCAAATGATCCGGTTGGGTTGCCGATGCAGCTTATTCCCAAGTTTGTTGAATTTGGACGGTGCATCAGGGATTTAATTTGCATTTATCGTGAGTTAGGCATAGAGCACCCAAAATTAACGCTAAATGATTTAGAGAATTGGGAATATAGATTATCTTATGGATTGCTTGCTGCTCTTATATTGTCTGAATACCAGAGAGAGTTAATCCCTGGTTTTATGGTTGATCCCCCCCCCGAATCTTATAATTGGAAGACTAATTGTATAGCATCTTGTATCTGTGTGTCACTTCCTGAAGGTCCCACACTACTAGAGGTATTATTCAATGGGAAGATCGCCTGTGTAATAGAAGCAAATAGAGAAAGCGTAGTAGGTTTTCAATTTGATAAATACCTTGAATGCCGTCTGTTGCCTCAGGATAGATTTGTGTTGGATGAAGTAATAAACGAACACCAAAGACCTTACCTAATCCTTGGTAATGGAAAGGCAGTTGCGTTCAGCGATAAGGGGCCAGAAATGGTTAAAACTAAATATGATTTGCCGATTAAGTTTTATTTAGATCACCAGGCGTAAGGATTTATTTTATTATGTCTTCCATCTTGGACACCGCCCGCGAGGTGCTGGCCATCGAGGCCGAGGGCGTGCGCGCCCTGGCCGAGCGCCTGGACGAGGGTTTCGAGCGCGCCGTGGAGATGATCCTGGCCAGTCCGGGCAAGGTCATCGCCACCGGGATCGGCAAGAGCGGCATCGTGGCCCGCAAGATCATGGCCACCATGAACTCCACCGGCACCAATGCCATCTTCCTGCACCCGGTGGAGGCCATCCACGGCGACCTGGGCCTGGTCTATCCCGGCGACGTGGTGCTGGCGCTCTCCTACTCCGGCGAGACCCAGGAGCTGGTGAGCCTGATCCCGGTGCTCCGGGAGCACGGGGCCAAGATCGTGGCCCTGACCGGCGGCATGAACTCCAGCCTGGCCCGGGCCGCGGACGTGGCCCTGGACTGCGCGGTGGAGCGCGAGGCCTGCCCCCTGGGCCTGGCCCCCACCACCAGCACCACCGCGGCCCTGGCCATGGGCGACGCCCTGGCCGTGGTGCTCATCGAGCGGCGGGGGTTCAAGGCCGAGGACTTCCGCCGCCACCACCCCGGCGGCAAGCTGGGCGAACGCCTAAGCCTCATGGTGCGCCAGGTGATGCTCACCGGCGCGGCCGTGCCCAGCATCGGCCCGGAGGCCGACGCGGCCACGGCCATCGCGGCGATCCAGGAAGGCGACCTGGGCGTGGTGCTCATCACCGAGCGGGGCCGGCTCCTGGGCATCTTCACCGACGGCGACCTCAGGCGCGCGGTCATCAAGGGCGTGGACCTGGCCGGGGCCAAGGTGGGCCAGGTGATGACCGAAAACCCCCTGGCCGTGGGGCCCGAGACCCTGGCCGCCGACGTCCTGCACCTGATGGAGCAAAAGCTCATCACGGCCCTGCCCATCGTGGACGAGGATCGCCGGGTGCTGGGCATCGTGCACCTGCACGACCTGTTGGGCCGGGGCCAGGTGAGCTTCCGCAACGCCTGCGCCGGCAATGGCGACTAGCCGCGGCCGCTCCCAAGTAATTCCGGGCCGGTCAATTGGCCATAGTCGATAATTAGGGTATGCTTTGTAGATGGCCCCCCGCCGCCAGGCCCTCGGCCGCGCGAGCGGGTGTTTTGTGCCCTTTGCGGACCCTGAAGCGGACGGACGCGTGAGCGACAAGGACAAGGCCCCCGCGGGGGGCGGGCGCATCTGGGAGTTCTTCGCCTCGGTCAAGCTGAGCTTCGTGCTGCTCTTGGCCCTGGCCCTCACCTCGGTGCTGGGCACCCTGCTGCCCCAAAAAGAGCACACCGGCGTCTACGTGCAGCAGTTCGGCGAGGCCGGGGCGCGCATCATCCTGGGCCTGCGCCTGGACGACATGTACCACGCCCCCTGGTTCCTGCTCTTGCTGGCCCTGTTGGCGGTGAACCTGCTCATCTGCTCCCTGAACCGCCTGCCCGCCACCTTCAAGCTCATGGCCAAGGACCCCCAGGCCGACCTGAAGCGCGCCACCCCGGCCCAGGAGAGCTTCTCCCTGGCCGGCGCGCCCCAGGCCCACCTGGCCGCGGCCGAGGCGGCGCTGAAATCCGCCGTGGGGCCGGTGACCGCGGGGCCGGTGAAGGACGCCACGGTGCTTTTCGCCCAAAAAGGGGCCTGGACCCGGCTGGGCGTCTATGTGGTGCACCTGAGCGTGCTGGTGATCATGGCCGGGGCCATCGTGGGCAACATCTGGGGCTTCAAGGGCCGCCTCAACATCAACCAGGGCGCGACGGCCGACCACGTGGACCTGGAAAACGGCGACCAGCGGCCCCTGGGCTTTGGGTTGCGCCTGGACAAGTTCGCGGTCAGCTTCTACCCCGACGGCATGCCCAGCGAATACCGCTCCGACGTGACCTTCATCGAGAACGGCCAGGCGGTGCAGCAGGAGGTGCTCAGGGTCAACGAGCCGGCCGAGCGCCACGGCATCGATTTCTACCAGTCCTCCTACGGCCAGAGCGTCAGCAAGCTGGTGGTCAACCTGACCCACGACGGCCGGACCGAGCAGGTGGCGCTGAAGCACGGGGCCTGGACCGACCTGGCCGGCGGGGCCAAGGCGCTTTTGATCGAGGCCCGGCCGGAGGTCAACATGGGCGGCATATACAAGGGTCCGGTGGCCCGGGTGGGCTATCAGCCGCCCTCGGGCCAGGAGCCTTTCGCCATCACGGCCTTCAAGGCCGGGGCCGACATCCCCATGCGCGGGGCCCAGCCGGCGGGGGTCAAGGCCGAGATCCTGGAGCTGGAGACGGTGCCCTACAGCGGGCTCCAGGTGAAATACGACCCCGGCGTGTGGCTGATCTGGGTGGGCTGCACCCTGATGGTGCTGGGTTTCCTGATCGCCTTCTACGGCGCCCACCGCAAGGTCTGGGTGCGCCTGGTCCCGGCCGGCAAGGGCCGCACCAAGGTTGAGATCGCCGGCTCCACCAACAAGCACCGCCTGGGCCTGACCCGGCTCCTGGAGCGCCTGGCCGCCCGGATCCAGGGCGACGGCAAGCAGAGGCCGCCGCGGGACGCAGCATGAAAACCTCCGCGATCACAAGGCAAACCGCGCAACCGGCCCGCCACCCGGCGGTGGCCGACGCGTGCCATGGACGGCCCGCCAAAATGCGAGCCGGTTTGGGCGGGCAATTTGGGGGGCCAGGCAAAACCGCGCTTTTGCCAGGCCGACGCTGCGCGGGGCAGGACGCCCCGCGCAGCATGCCAAACGAGGGAGAGTAGCTGTTGGAAGCCCTGAGCAACAACCTGTTGGTCATCGTCACCTTCGCCTATCTCATCATCTCGGTGCTCTACCTGGGCAGTTGGGTGATCAAGCGGGCCCCGGTGCTGGGCCAGGCGGCCACCTGGCTCAACTGGACCGCCCTGGCCACCCACACCGCGGCCATCATCATCCGCTGGGTGGCCTCCCACCAGATGGGCATCGGCCACGCCCCTTTCAGCAACCTTTTTGAGTCGCTGGTCTTCTTCGGCTGGACCACCGCCCTCATCTACCTGATCATCGAACTGCGCACCGGTCTGAAGGTCATCGGCGTATTTGCCATGCCCCTGGCCTTTTTCGCCATGCTCTACGCCCTCTGGCTGGACCCGGCCATCAAGCCGCTGTTGCCGGCCCTGAAGTCCAACTGGCTCATCGCCCACGTCATCACCTGCTTCCTGGGCTACTCGGGCTTCGCGGTCTCGGCGGCGCTGTCGGTGATGTACCTGGTGACGGGCCGGGCCCGGGAGCCCCAGGAGCGGCGCTCCCTGGTGCTGGACGACCTGATCTACCAGACCGTGGTGGTGGGCTTCGTGCTGCTCACCGCCGGCATCGTCACCGGCAGCATCTGGGCCAACGTGGCCTGGGGCACCTACTGGTCCTGGGACCCCAAGGAGACCTGGTCGCTGATCACCTGGCTGGTCTACGCGGCGCTCTTGCACAGCCGTTTCATGCGCGGCTGGTCCGGGGCCCGGGTGGCGCTCTTCTCCCTGTTGGGCTTTGTCTGCGTGCTCTTCACCTATTTCGGCGTCAACCTGCTCCTGAGCGGCCTGCACTCCTACGGCCGTTAGGCCGCCCCCGGCAACCAGCCCGAAAAGCAGCGAGGGCGGGGATCATCCCCGCCCTTTGCCTATGGTGCGCCCGCCGCGCCGGCGGCTCAGCGGCCGCGGATGAGCTGCAAACGCGGGTCGTCGTCCTTGACCAAAAAGCTCACCGGCTCCGGCCCGGCCTGGCCCAGCACGCTCAGGCCCCCCACGATCAGGTAGTCGAGGGCGCCGCGCAGGTCGCCCGCGCCGGAGTAGCCTTCATCGGTGTCGCCGGTGGTGACATCGGCCGACCACACGGCCAGGTCCCGCCGGGGCTGGGCCTGGGCCTGGTTCAGGTAGGCCACCAGGCGCAGGCGGTAGAGGTGGCGGGTGACCAGGCGGGGCACGTAGCGGGTGTAGCCTGGCTCCTCCACGGTGGTGGTCACCTTTTTGCCGTCCTTGTCGGTGGTGACCACGTTGACCCGGCGGCCGGGCTCGTGCACGGCGCGCATCTCGGTGCCCGAGCTGGCGTCGGCGTCGTAGGCGTAGGTGAGCAGGTATTCGGCAGTCTGCGGGCTGGCCAGGCGGTACATGGAATTGGTCAGCACCAGGCCGATCTTGTCGGCCACCTGCCGCTCCAGGAGGGGATTGCCGCGGTGGCCGGCCTGGGGCAGCAGGGCGAAGCTGGCCCCGGCAAACAGGCCCTGGCCCCGGGCCGGGTCCAGGTAGGCGTTGACCGTGACCTGACGGCCGCAGGCGCTCAGGCCGAGCAGGGTCAGGATCAGCAACAGCGGCAGGGGCCAAGGACGGCGGGCGAGAAGGGCGTGCATGGCGACTCCCCGGTGCGAGATAGGGGGGCGGGCCGGCGCTGGGCCCGCGGCAATCATAGCAAAGCTGGGCCCGTGGTTAGCTGTGAAAAAATATATACAACATGTTGTATGAATATAGGTAATTCAAATGGCATATAGGGTTTGTGGCCAAAAATAGGGCGCTGGACCCAGGGTTGGTTACAGGGTTGTCCCTTGACCCGCCGGGGCCTTGCGTCTATTGTGGGTAGTGCCCGCCCTAATGCCTGTTGCATGGTCTGTATTCTTTCAAGGAGCATACAAAATAATGTTGTGTGCGGACAGTTGCCCCCGCTGCGGGAGCAACGATGTACGCCGCTCCATGCGGGTGGGCCAAAAAGAGCACCTGGTGGGCTGGCTCACGCCCTGGAAGCCCTATCGCTGCCGCGATTGCGACCATCGTTTCTGGGCCCTGCCCCCGCGCCATGGTCAGCCCGCTACGGACCGGGGACCCGCGGCGGGGGACTAGGGCCTGTTAACACTATCCGTTTACTAGACTAATAAGAATTGGGGCCGGTAGCAGGCTTGGCCCCCGGCGGTCAAGGGTTTCACGAGCTGGCCAGGCCAGCCCTTGACCGCCGGGGGCCAAGCCTGCTCTCATTGTGTCAGCACGCCCCTGACGGCAAGAAAAATGTCTGGGCCGGCTGGCTGCGTGGCCCCGGTGCGGCCTAGCTGTAGATGCTAAAGAGGTTGTCCACATGGTTCCGAGCATGGAAACTGGTGATTGAGCGTCAACCAGACTTTTGCTTGGAGGTCCACGTGAACAACCAGCATCAGAATGCCCGAACCACGTTCCATAGTCGAGTGCTGATGGTCCAGAGGGTCAAGGAACAAGGGATGGCTCCCCGGCAGGTGGCCGAACAGCTCGGCGTGAACGTCAGCAC
>JAZDHW010000103.1:0-12386 GCA_043805555.1 Pseudomonadota bacterium | reverse complement strand
GTGTGTCGGAGAAAGCCATCCATGGCTTTCTCCTCTTGGAACTTGCCAAAAGTGAATTTTGGCAAGTTCTCGGAATGGCGCCAAAAATTAATTTGGCGCCATTCCGGGCGGGCCGTCCATGGCCCGCTCGGGAGCCTGTCGGAGGATTACTCCGACAGGCTCCTAGGCCGGCAGTGCAGCGCGCGCACCGGGGATGGCTGGGCCGGGTTTGGCCCGGCCTGCTGGTCCTGGTCCTGACGCCCTCCAGCGCCTTGGCCGCCTTGCCCGACGCCGGCCAGGCGGCCGCCGGCGCACCGCCCGCCTCCTGGGGCCTGGCCGCCCTGGGCCTGGCGCTGGTGCTGGGCCTGGCCGCCGACGCCTGCGCCAGCGACGAGGAGCTCTGGCGCATCATCCAGGCCAGCCGCAACAAGCTCAAGGCGGTTTTCGACGCCATCCGCGACCCCATCTGCTCGGTGACCCCGGAGCTGCGCATCGAATCGGTCAACCTGGCCCTGGCCCGCCAGGCCCAGTGCCACCCCCGCGAGCTGGTGGGCCTGAGCGCCGACGAGCTGCTGGACAAGGCCAGGGTCGGCCCGGAGCTGCGCCAGGGCATTCTGGAGATGGCCCGCCTGGCCCTGCAAGACGGCCGGCCCCTGGAAAACCTCCTGGAATCGCCCGGCGCGGACGGCCAATACTATTTCGAGGTGACAGCCACCCCGGTGCCCGACCCCAACGGCGGGGTGCAACTGGCCATCTTCCAGGTGCGCGACGTGACCCTGCTCAAGCGCATGGAGCAGACCGTGCGCGAATACAGCCAGTCGCTGGAAGAAAAAGTGGCCGAGCGCACCCGCGACCTGGTCCAGGCCCAGGAGGACCTGAGCCAGGAGAAAGAGCTGTTGGCCGAGGCCAACCAGGAGCTGAAGAAACTGGACGCCCTGCGCCACGACCTGACCAACATGGTGGTCCACGACATGAAGGGCCCCCTGGCCGAGGTGATGGGCAACCTGGACCTGATCACCTACGACCCTCTGAACGAGATGCAGCAGGAGGCCCTGGACCTGGCCAGCCTGGGGGCCGAGGACCTGCTGCGCATGATCATGAACCTTTTGGACATCGACCGCCTGGAGGAGGGCCGCCTGCAGGTGCGCCGCGCGCCGGTGGCTTTTGCCAGCATGGCCGCCGAGCTGCTGCGCAAGTTCCGGACCATGATCCGCCTGAAGGGCATGGAAGTGACGGTGGACGACCGCCTGGAGGGCGACTTCCTGGCCGACCCGGACCTCCTGATCCGGGTGCTGCAAAACCTGCTGACCAACGCCCTGAACCACACCCCGGAGGGCGGGCGCATCGAGCTGGCCGCGGCCGAGGGCCGGGACGCCCAGGCCGGCGGGGTGGTGCTCCGGGCCCGGGACAACGGCAACGGCATCCCCCTGAAGAACCAGGGCCGCATCTTCCAGAAATTCACCCAGGCCCACGACGGCCAGGGCCCGCGCACCAGCACCGGCCTGGGGCTGACCTTCTGCAAGATGGTGGTGCAGGCCCACGGCGGCCGCATCTGGTTCGAAAGCCGGGAAGGGGAGGGCGCCACCTTCTACGTCTGGCTGCCCCGCCAGGCCGAACCCAGCCCCGCGTCCGAGGTCTGATCCCCGGCCCGACCGCGCCAAGCCAGCCCACGCCCGTCCGCGCCGCCGCCCGGCCGCGGCCGGGCGTTGCCGCGGACGGGCGTGGGCCACAAAAAAGCCCCGGGGCCGAAGCCCCGGGGCAGGGGAAGGGGGAAGGGAGTTTAGGGGTTGGGGTGGGGAGGGATTAGAACTTCACCGCGATCTGGGTGGTGATCCGGTCGCGGGTGTCCTCGTTCTGGTAATCGCCGCGCATGTACTCCAGGCCCAGGGTGGTGTCCTTGAGGAACTCCCACTGGGCGCCCACGCCCCACTGGCGCTCGGGCTGGCGGTCGTAGACATCGCCGGCGCCCTCATAGCGCACCGCGAAGACCCACTTTTCCCAGGGCATGACCGCCGCCTCCACGTTGAAGGCAAAGGGCTGGGGCTGGGCGTCGGCCGGGGCGAAGCCCAGCTCGCCGGCCTTGTAGCTGTCGGTGGAGCGGATGTACTCGCCGACCAGGGCGAAGATGCCGTACTCGGCCTTGAACTGGGCCGACCAGGCGCCGACCAGGTCGGTCAGCACGCTGTTGGTGACCTCGTCGCGGAAGAAGCCGCTGGAGGCGTTGTTCATGTAACCCAACTGGCCGCTGAGCTTCAGGTCGCCCAAAAAGCCCTCGGGCGTGGCCACGCCGGCGTAGACGAAATAGCCGTTGAGCCGCTCGTCCGCGCCGTCGGCGCTTTCCTTGATCTGGCCGCGGAAGCCGGCCACGCCGAAGCTGACCACGTCGGACTTGTAGCCCACCTCCAGGGCCGAGGCCTGGGTCTCGTAGATCTCCTTGGTGATGGTGTCGGTGATCAAAAAGCTCTCGAAGCTGCCGATGGCCGGGTACATGCGGCCGGCCAGGGCGTAGAAGGGCATGTCGTTGGTCTGGCCCACCAGGATGTAGCCCTCGTCCAGGTCCACGGGCTCGGTCTTGTCCTGCTCCCAGATGAGGTGGATCAGGCCCTTGGTGTAGTCGTTGATCTGGGCCTCCACAAAGAGGTCGGCCTTGCGCAGGGTGAACTCGCTGCGGGTGGTCTTGCGCTTTTCGGACTTGCGGTCGCGGCCCTCGTACAGGCCCCAGGCCTGCACCTCGCCATAGATCTTCAGGCGCTTGTCCAGGTCGCTGATGAGGCCCTTGGCCGCCTCGCCAGGCTCCTGGGCAGAGATGGAGGCCTTGTCACCGGAGGCCGGAGCCATGGCCGGAGCCGGCTTGGCCTCGGTCTCGGCCAGGCGTTTTTCCAGCTCCATCACCTTGGCCTTGAGGGCCTTCAGCTCCTGGAGCACGGCATCCATGTCGTTGTCCGCCGCGCCGGCCGGCAGGGGCAGGAGCAAGAGGACGGTCATCAGCGGCAGCAGTCTTTTTACCAAACTTCTCATTTAAACCCTCTCCTAGCTTGCATATGTCCAGCGGGGTCCCAACCCCGCAGGGATGGCTTGCCGCGCCGCGGCCGGGGGGCCGGGTTGGTCGTCAGGGCTCGCTTCCCTTCCCGGGAAGGTCTTGATCTGGGCTGATTGCTAGGGGCGGGAGGGGGCTTCTGCTCCCCGTTGATTCCCGCTCACTATAGCGCGACCGTTATGCGCTGTCTAGTAATACTAAGTATTACTGGTGGTATCAAGCTCGGCCTGGGCCTCGCGGCGGCGGCAGGGGCAATCGGCGCAGTTGCCGCCGCCCTGGCATCCGCAGCCGCCGGGCTCGTGATGGTCATGGTGGTGCTGGTGCTCGGCCGCGGGGGCCGGCTGGGGCTGGGTTTTCACGCGAGCCTCCTTGCCGCCGGCGGCGGGGCCGGCAGGGCGCAGGTTTGGGGTTGGGGGGCCGGGGCGGGGAAGACCCAGCGCCGGTTGCCCTGGGCGCTGCGGGCCGGGCTGGCGCCGACCTCGATGGCGATCAGCTTGGCGTTCATGACTGGTCTGCCTCCGTCTGGGCGGGGGGCTTGCCCCCGCCGGGGCTGGGGTTCGGGGGGCAATGGGGACAGGCGGGCGTCACGGCCAGGCTGTCCAGGCTTTGGGGCGCGGCCGTGGCGCAGCCGGCGCAGGAGCTGGAGGAGTCGCCGCCGCAGCAGGCCGGGCCGCGTCCGCGCAGGCTGCGGTAGATGCGCCGCCCCACCCAGGCCGCCGCGGCCACCACCACCGCCACGGTGATTACGGTCTGCCACATGGCTTCCAACCTCCTCAGACGCCCAGGCCCAGCAGGCGGCCGCCTTGGTTGACGATCAGGGCCATGACATAGGCCACCGCCGTGGTGTAGACCACCGCGAAGACCGGCCAGCGCCAGGAGTTGGTCTCGCGCCGCATCACCACCAGGGTGGCCAGGCAGGGCGAGTAGATGAGCACGAAGACCATCAGGGCCATGGCGGTGAGCGGGCTCCAGCCGGGCTCGCCGTGCAGGCGCTCGGCCAGGCTGGCCTCGCCCTCCTCGCCCTCGGTCTTGCCCATGCTGTAGGCGGTGCCCAGGGTGGCCACGATGACCTCCTTGGCCGCCAGGCCGCCGGCCAGGGCCACGTTGGTGCGCCACTCGAAGCCCAGGGGCTCGGTGATGACGCTAAGCGCGTGGCCGAAGCGTCCGGCCAGGCTGTGGGAGAGCGACTCGCTGGCCTGCTGGTTGGCGATCTCGTTCTTGGCCTCGGCGCTGGCGGCGGCGTCCAGGGCCTGGCTGTAGTGGGCCTCGCGCTCCTCGGGCAGGCTGGGGAAGCTCATCAGGGCCCACATCACGATGCTCACCGCCAGGAGCAGGGTGCCGGCCTTCTTCAGGTACTGCCAGGTGCGCTCCCACATGTGGATCGCCAGGCCCTTGAAGGTGGGGGTGCGGTAGGGCGGCAGCTCCATGACGAAGGGCGCCTGCTCGCCCTTGAGCAGGGTGGAGCGCAGGATGCGCGCGGCGATCAAGGCCAGGGCCCAGGCCAGCAGGGTGAGCCCGAACATCACCTGGGCCTGGCGGCCGGGGAAGAAGGCGGCCACCAGGAGGCCGAAGACCGGCAGCTTGGCCCCGCAGTTCATGAAGGGCACCACCAGCATGGTGGCCAGGCGGGCCTGGGGGTCCTTGAGGGTGCGGGTGGCCATGATGCCCGGCACCGCGCAGCCGCCGCTGATGCCGCCGCCCACGATGAGGCTGATCACCGAGTTGCCGTGCAGGCCGAAGGCCCGGAGCACCCAGTCCATCAGGTAGGCCACCCGGGCCATGTAGCCCGAGTCCTCCATGACGGCGATGGCCATGAACATGAACATGATGAGCGGCACGAAAACCAGCACCCCGCCCACGCCGCCGATGATGCCGTCGACGATCAGCGAGCGCAGGGCGCCTTCGGGCATGACGCCCCCCACCGCCTGGCCCAGCCAGCCGAAGATGGCCTCCAGCCAGCCCACCGGCGATTCGCTGGCCCAGAACACGAACTGGTAGATGCCGTAGAGCACCGCCACCAAAAAGACCGGCCCGAACAGGCGGTTGGTCAGCACCCGGTCCACCTTGTCGCTGAAGTCCATGCGCACCTCGCGCTCCCAGGTCACGGCCTGGCGGGCGATGGCGCTGATGAACCCGTAGCGGTAGTCGGCGATGACGCTCTCGGGGTCGTCGTCCATGGTCTTCTGGATGTGGGTGGTGATGCGCTCGCAGGGGGGCAGCAGCTTGGCGGCCAGCGCCTGGTCCTGGCGCACGTTGGCCAGCACCTCGCGGTCGGCCTCCAGGCACTTCAGGGCCAGCCAGCGGGCGTCCAGCAGGCCCTGGCGGTGGGACCTGCCCTCCAGGATGGCGGTCAGTTCATCGAGCCCCTGGTCCACGTCCGCGCCATAGCTGATGGTCAGGGGCTTCCAGGCCGGCTTGGCCCGGGCCAGCTCGACCGCCGCGGCCAGCAGCTCGGGCACGCCCTTGTTGGTGCGGGCCACGGTGGGCACCACCGGCACCCCCAGGAGCTGGCTCAGCTTGGCCGGGTCGATCTTCATGCCGCGCTGCTCGGCCACGTCCATCATGTTCAGCGCGATGACCAGCGGCGCGCCCAGCTCCATGAGCTGCACGGCCAGGTAGAGGTTGCGCTCCAGGTTGGCCGCGTCCACCACGTCCACCACCACGTCCGGCCGGTCGCCGATGACGTAGTTGCGCGCCACCAGCTCCTCTAGCGAGTAGGCGGTGAGGCTGTAGGTGCCGGGCAGGTCGATGATGCTGACCGTCTGGCCGCCGTGCTTGGCCTGGCCTTCCTTCTTTTCCACCGTGACGCCGGGGTAGTTGCCCACGTGCTGATGCGCGCCGGTCAGGTCGTTGAAGAGGCTGGTCTTGCCCGCGTTGGGGTTGCCGGCCAGCGCGATGGTGATGCGGGGCTCGCTCACAGGATTTCCTCCACCTGGACCAGGATGTGGTCGGCTTCGTTGTTGCGCAGGGTCAGGTTGTAGCCCCGGAGCTTGATCTCCACCGGGTCCTTCAGGGGGGCGCGGCCGATGACCGTGAGCGGTGTGCCGGGCACCAGGCCCATGTCGCGCAGCCGCCGGCCCAGTTCGCCCCGGGCGCCGACCTTGGCCACCACGGCCGCCTGGCCGGGTTGGAGCTTGCGCAAGCTGATTTCGGTCATGCCGTCCTCCGACTGTAATTGTAATTGCAACTCAATCTCATTAAAACCGCCTTAAAAGAGCCGCCGGCCGCCGGCGGCGACTTACGTGCTACTGCCGTTGGGGGTCGATGCCGACCTGGCTGACCATGACCTTCTGGGCCGCGGACCGGCCCAGGGCCACCCGGGTGCCCTTGACCGCCATCACCAGGGGCCCGCCCCCGGCGCTGATGACCTCCAGCTCGCTGCCCACCGCGATGCCCAGGTCGCAGAGCTGGCCGGCCAGGCCCTCGCCGCCCGTCAGGCGCTCCACCCGCACCTTTTCGCCCGGTGCGGCCAGGGCCAGGGGCAGGCTGGGGCGGCGGGCGGCCAGGCAGTTGGCGCACAGGCCGTAGACCTGGAGCTTGTGGCGCAGGGGATGGAAGCCCTGGGCCCGGCTGACCCGCTCCTGCAACTCCTCCAGCTCGGGGTCGTGGAACTCGCAGATGGCCCCGCACTTGGTGCAGATCAGGTGGTCGTGGTGCTCGCCCAGGTGGCGGTGCTCATAGCGCACCGGCCCGCCCTCGAACTCGCGCCGGGTGGCCAGGCCCAGGCGGGTCAGGAGCTCCAGGGTCTGGGCCACGAAGGCCGGCTCCAGCCGCACCCCGCCGCATTCCAGCTCCTGTTGCCAATCCTGCGCGCTCATGTGCCCCTCGCTGGCCAAAAAGGCCTCCAACACCGTCAGGCGGTCGCCGATGCGGTCCATCCGCATTTGGCGCAGGAGCCGTTCGAACTGCCTGCGCTCTTCCAGGTGCAATGAACCGTTCACCGTTCCGACCTCCGGGCCAACCTTACCACGCCAAAAATGCAATTGCAACTCAGTTTCAATTAATCGGCGCATCGCAACCATTGGAGGACAAATGTAACAGTCTCCGGCCGCCAGTCAAGCGGCCAGATGGCGGTTGCCAAATTGTAACGCCTACTTGGGGGCGGGGAGACCTCCGCGGGCCACCACCAGGCGCCAGCCCTGGAAGGTGGCTTCGCAGATCAGGCAGCGGTCGCCGGTGCGACGCAGGATCAGGGGCAGGTCCCGGGCCCACTGGCCCGAGGCCAGGCGGATCTCCAACCGCCGGCCGGGGGCCAGCCCGGCCAGGGCCCGGCGCACCAGGAGCGGAAGCATGGGCGAGGCGGTCTGGCTCAGATCCAGGATTTCCGTGCTGTCGGGCATGGTTCGGTTCCTCCTCCGCGGGGCGGGAGCGGCCGCGGCCCAGGCGGCCGGGCGGGGATGGGCGGCAGTGCTTTCAGAGCAAAGCAAGGGGCATGCCAGGCGCGGCCGCCGGTCCTTGACGCGCAACCACCGGATATAAGGAGCTTTACTGCCGGGCTTGCCGGCGGGGAAGGGGCGTGTTAATGTTTGATTAACACCTGTGCTAACTGGGAGTTAAGCCGGCATGGATATCAGCGGCGACGAGTGTCACCTGTATTGGCAGTCGGTGGTGGACACCATGGCCGAGGGCCTGTTCATCGTGGACACCAACGGCATCGTGGTCTTCATCAACCCTGCCGCCGAGCGCATCACCGGCTACCGCCGCGAGGACGTGCTGGGCCAGCCCTGCTCCCGCTTCGAGTCCGAGACCTGCCTGGCCTGCCGCCGCGAGGACGGGCAAATGGCCTGCGGGCTTTTCGAGCACGGCCGCGTGGTCAACCGCCGCTGCATGGTGCGGCGCAAGGACGGCGCGGCGGTGCACCTGCTGAAAAACGCCACCGTGCTCACCGACCCCCACGGCCGGGTCATCGGCGGGGTGGAGACGCTGACCGACATCACGGAGGTGGTGGACAAGGACCGCCAGATCAACGGGTTGCGGCGAGAGCTGACCCGCTCCTACGGCTTCGAGGGCATGCTGGGCGAATCCAAGCTCATGACCGAGACCTTCGCCCTGCTGGATTCCGCCGCCCAGAGCAGCGCGCCGGTGGTGATCCTGGGCGAGAGCGGCACCGGCAAGGAGCTGGCCGCCGCGGCCATCCACCGCCGCTCGCCCCGCCACGCCGGGCCCTTCATCCGGGTCAACTGCGCGGCGCTGAATGAATCGCTGTTGGAAAGCGAGCTGTTCGGCCACGAAAAGGGCGCCTTCACCGGGGCCGAGCGCCTGCGCCGGGGGCGGTTCGAGGCCGCCGACCATGGCAGCATCTTTCTGGACGAGATCGGCGACATGCCGGCCCCGGTCCAGGTCAAGCTGCTCCGGGTGCTGCAGGAGGGCGAGATCGAGCGGGTGGGCAGCCAGGAGCCCATCAAGGTGGACGTGCGGGTGATCAGCGCCACCAACCAGGACCTGGCCCATTTGGTGGCCCGGGGCAAGTTCCGCGAGGATCTCTATTACCGCATCAACGTCATCCCGGTGCGCCTGCCCGCCTTGCGCGAGCGGCCCCAGGACATCCCGCTGCTGGTGCACACCTTCATCCAGCGCATGGCCCTGCGCTCGGGCCGGCCCATCACCGGCCTGACCCGCTCCGCCCTGGAGCGGCTGCTGGCCTACCCCTGGCCCGGCAACGTGCGCGAGCTGATCAACGCGGTGGAGTACGCCTTTGTCACCTGCCGCGAGGGCGAGATCGAGCCCCAGCACCTGCCGGCCGGGGTGCTGGGCCTGGGCGCGCCCACCGCCCCGGCCCCGGCCGCCAGCGCGCCCGCGCCGCCCTTGGCCGCCGACCAGGCCCAGCGGGCCGAGCTGACGGAGGCCCTGGCCCTGACCGGCGGCCACCGGGCCAAGGCCGCGGCCATGCTGGGCATCAGCCGGGTGACCCTGTGGAAGCGCATGAAGCGCCTGGGCCTGGTCTCCTGAGTTAAACCAGGTTTACGTGTTAACGGCTGGTTAACAGGATCGCCCGGCGCGGATGCCTGCCGTAACTGGCCTAAAACATAGCCCTATTTTCCGCGGAGCCTGCGCCGGGCCTTGGGCACGGAGCTTGCTTCACCTCGGTGCGTGTCGGAGAAAGCCATCCATGGCTTTCTCCTCTTGGAACTTGCCAAAAGTGAATTTTGGCAAGTTCTTGGAATGGCGCCAAAGATTAATTTGGCGCCATTCCGGGCGGGCCGTCCATGGCCCGCCCGGGAGCCTGTCGGAGGATTACTCCGACAGGCTCCCGGGGCGCACTTTAAAGCGAACCGGCCGGGGACCCGCCCCCGCCGGCCGGACCCGAAAGGAGCGAGCGTCATGACAGACCAAATTTCCCGCCGGGGGTTCTTCAAGGCCGGGTTGGCCGCCGCGGCCGGGGCCGGTCTTGCCGCCGGCCAGGCCAGCCTGCCCCAGGCCCTGCACGCCGCCAGCGGCGGCGAACTCTGCACGCTCTTCGACCTGAGCCAGTGCATCGGCTGCGAGGCCTGCGTGGACGCCTGCCGCGACCAGTGGCAGGCCAGCCTGCCCGACCCGGTGAAGCCCATCCCCCAGCCCTTCCCGGCGCGGGTGCCCATCGAGGACTGGAGCGGCAAGAAGGACGTGCGCGACCGGCTCACGCCCTACAATTTCCTCTACATGGAGCACCTGGACCTGGAGCGGCAGGGCAAGAGCCGCGAGCTGCACATCCCAAGGCGCTGCATGCACTGCGTCAACCCGCCCTGCACCAACCTCTGCCCCTTTGGCGCCGGCCGGGTGGAGGACAACGGCGTGGTGCACATCGACCCGGACATCTGCCTGGGCGGGGCCAAGTGCAAGACGGTCTGCCCCTGGAAGGTGCCCCAGCGCCAGTCCGGCGTGGGCATCTACCTGGACATCCTGCCCGAGTACGCCGGCAACGGCGTGATGTTCAAGTGCCACCGCTGCCTGCCCCTGCTCGCCAAGGGCCAGACCCCGCGCTGCATCGAGGTCTGCCCCAACCAGGTGCAGTCCATCGGCCCCCGCGCCGCCCAGGTGGCCAAGGCCACGGCCCTGGCCCGGCAGATGGCCGCGGCCGACGGCCGGGCCGATGCCTGGAGCGAGTATATCTACGGCCTCACCGAGAACGGCGGCACCAACACCCTGTACGTCTCGCCGCTGCCCTTCCCGGCGGTAAACGCCGCCCTGACCAAGCTGCACACCGAGCAGGCCCTGGCCGAGGAGCCGGCCAGGCCCGGCCAGGGCCGCGGTCAGAACGCCAAGGGCGGCCAGGGCCTGGGCCGCCGCCTGGCCCAGGGCGGCCGGCCGCACATGGGCCCGGTGGCCAACAGCATGCAGAGCGAGGAGAACCTGGCCAAGGCCATGGTCATCGCGCCGGTGGCCGGCCTGGCGGCCGGCCTGGGCAGGCTCTTCAGCGGCGCCCGCAAGCTGGGCCGCGCCCTGGGCAAGGCGCAGTCGCAGGATCAGAAGGGAGGCCAATCATGAGCCAAAACACCGCATCGCCCGGCGGCCGCGTGGCCCGCTGGCTCTACGGCCTGGCCATGGGCGTGGCCATCTTCACCGGCATGGCCCAGATGCCCATCATGAAGCGCTACTATATCGCCGACATCCCCGGCCTGGCCTGGACGGCGGACTATTTCGTCACCAGCGACTTGCACTATTACGCGGCCGCGTTGCTCTTGGCGCTGTTGGCCTGGCGGGTGGGGCTCATGATCCGCGCGGGCGGCCTGGGCTGGTCCTGGGGGCCGCGCTCGGCCTGGGGCTGGACCCTGCTGGGGCTCATCGCTGTCACCGGTCTGGCCAAGGTGGCCCGCAACGCCGGCGTCTTCGTCTCGCCCACGTTGATGGTGGTGCTGGATCTGACCCACCTGGGCGCGGCCATGGCCTTCATGTTCACCGGCATCGGCCTGCTGTTCCGGCGGCGGGGCCGGGCGCAGCAGACCGAAGCGGTGGCTGGGGCCTAGCGGTTTTCGATGGCCTTGGTGCTCAACTGATAGCGGCCCGACTCGTCCTGGGCCAGGAGGTTTTCCTGGCCCAGGCGGGCCAGGTCCCGCCGGGCGGTGCGCTCGGAGACCTTGGCGTAGAGGGCCGCGAACCTGGGATCGCGGAACAGGTCGTCCAACCCAAACGGCTCCGGGTTGATCAGCATTTGCGCCGCCAGGCCGTGCTGGCGCTGGTTGAGCCGTTTTTCATGCAGCAGATAGGCCAGGAAGTCGCGCATGGCGAACCGGCGCAGGGTGCCGAGCATGCGCTGCTTGATCTCGTAGCAGGCATCGATGAAGGCCTGGAGCACAAACTTCACGAAGGCCGTGGTGTCGTGGTCGCGGTGGCATTCGGCCCGGGAGAAAGCCCAGTAATAATCGTCCATATGCCTGTAGTAGTAATTGGATAGCATCACGGGAACATGGCCCAGACCGTGGGCGCGCAGGCACATGGCCTCCACCAGCCGGGCGGTGCGGCCGTTGCCATCGCCAAAGGGGTGGATTTTGGCCAGGTGGAAATGGGCTAGTGCCGCCCGGATGATGGGCTCCTCGTTGCACAGGGCGCTGCTGTTGATCCAGGCGATGAATTCCTGCATCAAGTTCTGGATGTCGAGCAGAATCTTGGGTGGCGTGTAGACGCCGCCGTGCTCGCGGTCACCCACCTTGACCAGATGGTCCCTATAATGTCCTGGCTGGTTGTGCTGGTGCACTATGCCGGCCGTGATATCCCCATGAATGCGCTTAATGGCTTCTTCGCCTAACAGCTCCTCCACCTCGCCAAAAATGTCGTGGCGCACAATAATGTAGGCCGTCTTCAGGTTGCGAATCTCCAGTTCAGCCCAAGTTGCTGCTTGCGTTTGATCATTTTCAGTCAAAACCCGCCCCACCTGCTCTTCATTGAGGGGGTTGCCCTCCAAAGCGGCGGTGCTGTGGATGGCGCGCCGGATGACCTCTTCCTCAAGCTTGGAGGCCAGCCAGGGCAGGACCGGCAGGTCGGCCACGGTCTCCTTGAGCACCCTGGCCTCCAGGAGCAGGCTCTCCAAAGCCGCGCGGTCGTAGCGCCGGCTGAAGACGAACTGCCCCGACTTGAAGGTCAGGACCTTTTTGACTAATAATTTGTCCATGATTTTGTCACTACTAAATTTAGTTATTACAGAATGATATATATACTAGTCTATAAAATATGTCAACGATAATGTCACAATGCTTGCCCGGTAAGGCTGCACGAATATGATCGGCTGGACTGACGGGGCCGGCCTCCCCCCCGTCTTGACAGCACCCGCCCCCTCGCCTAGCCTTAAACCATGTACAACCCGGCCACCTGGAGGGGGCTAATGTCCAGCAAGGTCTTTTTCGCCGATCTGCGCGCCACGCCCAAGCGTTCATTCAACGACAAGCTCGACGACCTG
>JAZDHW010000102.1:0-21128 GCA_043805555.1 Pseudomonadota bacterium | reverse complement strand
TTTCTCCTCTTGGAACTTGCCAAAAGTGAATTTTGGCAAGTTCTCGGAATGGCGCCAAAAATTAATTTGGCGCCATTCCGGGCGGGCCGTCCATGGCCCGCTCGGAAGCCTGTCGGAGGATTACTCCGACAGGCTCCTAGGGCAGCCTGCCCGCGGCCGCCGACCTGGAGGACCCCGAGACCGGGTCCATCATCAAGAAATACCTGGCCGCCCAGCCCGACTATGCGGTGCTGGACCGGGTCAAGGTGCTGCGGCTGATCGAGAACCTCACCGCCGGGGCCGGCGCGGTGGGCTATCTGATCGAGTCCATGCACGGGGCCGGGCCGCCGGCGGCCCAGCGCATCATGATCGAGCGCCAGGCCGGCATCGACGGGAAGGTGGCCGCGGTCAGGAAGCTGTTGTCCATCGCCTGAGGCCGGGGCCGGCCTCGGGTCCGATCTTGCCGGCCCGGCTCAGAGGCCCAGGTAGGTCTTGCGGATCACCTCGTCGGCCAGCAGGTCCTCGCCGCTGCCCTGGGCGATGACGCGCCCGGAGCTGAGCACGTAGTTGCGGTCGGCAATCTTGAACACCGAGGCCACCTCCTGCTCCACCAGCAGGATGGTGACCCCCAAGGCGCGAATCTCCAGGATCTTGTTGAACACCTCCTGGCGCATCAGGGGGGCCAGGCCGGTGGAGGGCTCGTCGATGCACAGGAGCTTGGGCCGCGACATCAGGGCCCGGCCCACGGCCAGCATCTGCTGCTCGCCGCCGGACAGCGTGCCCGAGACCTGGCGCAAGCGTTTTTTCAGCACCGGGAAGAGCTGGAACACCTTCTCCAGCTCGGGGCCGCAGTCGGTGCGGCCGCCGTGCAGGTAGGCCCCGGCCAGCAGGTTCTCCTCCACGCTCAGCTCGCGGAAGGGCCGCCGCCGCTCCGGGCAGTGCACCAGGCCCCGGCGCACGATCTCGTGGGCCGGGGTCTTGTCGATGGCCTGGCCGGCGAAGCTGACCCGGCCGCTGAGGCTCACGTCGCCGCCGGCGGTGCCCCGGCGCATGGTTTTCTCCCAGGCCACCAGGCCGGTGATGGCCCTGAGCAGGGTGGATTTGCCCGCGCCGTTGGGCCCCACCAGGCTGACCAGCTCGCCCTCGGCCACGCCCAGGCTGATGTCGTTGAGCAGCATGGCCTTGTCGTAGCAGACCGTAAGGTTCTGGACCTCCAGCAGCACTAGACGCCTCCCTGTCCCAGATAGGCCTCGATCACCTCGGGGATCTGGACCACCTCCTCCGGTGGGCCGTCGGCGATGACGGTGCCGAAGTCGAGCACCACGATGCGGTCCACGATCTTCATGAGCTGTTGCAGCTTGTGCTCGATGATGATCATGGCCGGGCCCTCGCTGTGCAGGCGGCCGAAGCGCCCGCCCTGGTGCAGGCGCTTGACGGACTTGGCCATCAGCTCGGTCTCGGCCGGGCTCAGGCCCCCGAAGGGCTCGTCCAAAAGGAGCAGCTCCGGGTCGGTGGCCACGGCCCGGGCCACCTCCAGGCGCTTCAGGTCGCCCTGGCTCAGCGTCGAGGCCCTCTCCAGGGCCATGTCCGAGATGCCGGCGAACTCCAGGGCGTCCATGGCCTTGGCCTCGACCTTCTTTACCCACTCGCCGCGCTTCATGGCCCGGGGGCTCAGGCAGGAGACCATCACGTTGGCGATGATGGGCAGCCGCCTAAAGGGGCGCATGTTCTGGAAGGTGCAGGCCACGCCCAGGTTGACGATGTCCCAGGTCTTCTTGCCGGCGATGTCCTGGCCCTTGAACTTGATCGCGCCCGAGTCGGGCTTGAGGATGCCGCTGATCAGGCGCACCAGGGTGGTCTTGCCGGCGCCGTTGGGGCCGATGAGCCCCAGGATCTCGTCGCGCCGCAGGTTGAAGCTGACGTTGTTGGTGGCGGTGAGCCCGCCGAAGTCCTTGCGCAGATCCTTGACTTCCAAAAAGGGCGCAGCCATGTCTCACCCGTCGTCCCTTAGGGGGTTGATGCCTGCCCGGCCCGCCGGGGGCCGTGGCGAACGCGGCGGACTCAGGCCTCTTCGCCCTGCTCGCGCAGCTCGCGCCGGCTCACCTTGCCCACGTCGGTCTTGGGCAGCTCGCCCCGGAACTCCACGATCTGGGGCACCTTGTAGTGGGCCAGGTTGGCCTTGCAGTGGTCGATCAGCTCCTCCTCGCTCACCTTGCCGCGGGCCTCGGATTGCAGCACCACGTAGGCCTTGATGAGCTGGCCCACCTTGGGGTCGGGCACCCCCACCACCCCGGCGGCCTTGACCTGGGGATGGTTGTAGAGCACCTCCTCCACGTGCTTGGCGAAGACCGAGTAGCCCCGGTATTTGATGAGATCGCGCTTGCGGTCGAAGAAATGGAAGTAGCCCTCCTCGTCCATGCTCACCAAATCGCCGGTGCGCAGCCAGGTGCGACCCTCCAGCGCGATCATGGTCTCGGCGTTGTCCTTGGGCCGCTGCCAATAGCCCTGCATGACGTTGGGTCCGCTCAGGATCAGCTCGCCCACCTCGCCCACCGGGGTGAACTCGGTGCTGTCCACGTCGATGATGGCGGCGTGGACGTTGGGGATGGGCAGGCCGAAGGAGCCGCTCTTGGGCCGGTGCAGGGGGTTGGTGTGGCTCACGGCCGCGGTCTCGGTCATGCCGTAGCCCTGGGTGATGTGGCTCTTGGTGCGCCGCTCCCAGTCCTCCACCGTGGTGTCGTGCAGGGTGTCGGCGCCGCAGACGATGATCTTGAGCTTCTTCCAGTTCACCCGGTCGGTCTTCTCATACTCCTTCAGGTACTCATACAGCGTGGGCACGCCGTAGAAGGCCGAGGCCTCGTAGCGCTCGATGGAGTTGAGGATCTCGTCCATCTCCGGGGTGGTGAACAGCACCAGGGTGTGGCCGCGCATCAGGCCGGTGAGCATGATGACCACCTGGCCGTAGATGTGGAACATGGGCAGGAAGGCGATGATCGTCTCCTTGCCGTCCACGAACTTGTCCTCCCAGAAGGCCAGGGCCTGGGCCTGGCAGGAGACGATGTTGTAGTGGGTGAGCATGGCCGCCTTGGGCAGGCCGGTGGTGCCGCCGGTGTAGGGCAGGGCGGCCAGGTCCGTCATGGGGTCGATGCTCACCCGGGGCGGCTCGGGCTTGGCCTTCTTGATCAGATCCTGGAACTTGATCAGGCCGGCCTGGGCGATCTCGGCCGCGTCGGGCACGTGCATGCCGCCGTAGGCCTTGGCCATGATCTTGCCGGCGAACATCTTCTTGAGGGTGGGCAGGTACTCCTCGATGCCGGTGATGACCACCCGGCCCAGGTCCAGGCCGGCCTTGGCCACGTTGTCATAGAGGATGTCCTGGCAGACGACGACCTTTGCCCCGCTGTCGGTGAGCTGGTGGCGCACCTCCTGGCTGGTGTAGACCGGGCTGACCGGGGTGACCACTGCGCCGGCCTTGAGCGCGCCGATGTAGGCGATGATGTACTGGGGGCAGTTGAGCAAAAGAAGCGCCACCCGGTCGCCCTTGGCCACGCCCAGGCCGGACAGGGCCGCGGCGAAGCGGTCGGCCTGGTCCTTGAGTTCCTTGTAGCTGATCTTCTTGCCGTAGAAGATCAGCGCGGTCTTGCCGCCGAAGCGCGCCACGGCCTCGTCGAAGACCTGGGGGATGGATTTGACCGGCAGGTCCATCTCCGCGCCCACGTGTTCGGGATAGAATTTCAGCCACGGCTTGCTCAGGTAGGCTTCTCTGGCGTCCATCGTCGCTTGTCCTCCGGCAATGCTTGGCGGTCAGGGGCTTGGGGCTCTCAATCCAGGGCGGCGTCGCAGACCCGGCAGCGGCGCCTGGTGAATACGTTGCGGATCTTGCAGCGGGGGCACTCGGTCTCGATCTTGTCGCGCACCCAGGGCACCAGGCCCTCGGGCATGAACAACAGCGTCACCAGCACCAGCCCGGCGAAGATGAACATGCGCATCTCCGGCAGCTCCGGGAACTGGTCCAGCACCACCCTCAGCACCTCCATCAGGGGGTTCAGGATGTACACCCCGGCGATGGGGCCGTAGATGGAGACCATGCCGCCGAAGACCGACCAGATGATGACCTGGAAGGAGAGCGAGACCTCCAGGGTGGAGGGCCCGGCCAGGCGCAGGAAATGGGCGTAGAGCCCGCCGGCGATGCCGGCGAAAAACCCGCTGAGGCAGAAGGCCAGCAGCTTGTAGCGGGTGGTGTTGATGCCCGCCGCCCGCGCGGCCAGCTCGTCCTCGCGGATGGCGTGCAGGATGATGCCGGTGTTGGAGTCGGTGATCTTCCACATCACCGCGCCCAGGATGAGCATCAGGCCGGTGATGAGGTAGTAGTCCGCCACCCGCGAACCGGTGAGCCGCGACAGGCCCGAGAGCCCCAGCTCGCCGCCGGTCAGATCCGGGAAGGCGAAGACCAGGCCCAGCAGGATGATGGGGAAGGCCAGGGTGGTCAGCGCCAGGTAGGAGCCCTTCAGGCGCAGGCAGGGGATGCCCACCACCAGGCCGGTGAGCACCCCGCCCACCGCGCCCAGGGGAATCGAGAAATAGGGCGGCAGCTTCAGGTCCACGTTCAGCAGGGCCGTGACATAGGCCGCCACCCCGAAGAACAGGGCGTGGCCGAAGTTCATCTGGCCGGTGAAGCCCGAGAGCAGGTCCCAACTGGCCGCGAAGATGGCGAAGATGGCGGTGAGGATCATCACCCGCAGGATGTAGGCGTCCTGGGTGAGGACCGGCAGCAGCATCAAGAGCAGCACGAACACGGCTACGGCCATGCGGCTGGGCAGCACCAGGATCTCGGTGCGCACCACGGTGAGGAAGCGGCGGACGTACACCCTGAGCATGCCCATGCTAGCGTTCCTCCTCGAAGCTGACGCCAAACAGGCCCTCGGGCCGGATCAGGAGCACCAGGATCATGATGGACAGGGCCACCGAGTCCTTGAGGAAGGCGCCCATGGGCACCAGGAAGACCACCAGCGATTCGGCGAAGCCCAGGATGAACGCGCCCACGAAGCTGCCCTCGATGGAGCCCAGGCCGCCCAGCACCACGATGGCCAGCATCATGATCAGCGGGTGCATCCACATGGTCGGCTCCACCGTGACCAGGGGCACCACGATGGCCCCGGTGACCGCGGCCAGGCCCACTGAGATGGCCATGGTGATCATGGCCACCCGGTTGACGTTCATGCCCATGAGGTTGGCCACCTCGCGGTCCTGGGCGGTGGAGCGGATGGCCAGGCCCTGGCGGGTGTGCATCAGGAACAGGCGCACGCCCAGGAGCATCAGCAGGGCCAGGCCCAGGGCCAGCAGGTGCTGGTAGGTGACCTTGACCCCGAAGATGGTGGCGAAGCCCTCCACCAGGGGCGGCACCCCCAGGTAGTGGCCGCCGAAGGTCATCAGGAAGACCTCCTGGATCATCATGGCCACCGCGATGGTGGCGATGAGCACCGCGGCTTCGTGGTCCTGGATGGGCTGGATGAAAAGCTTGTAGATGATCAGCCCCAGGAGGACCGTCAGCGCCACCGCGGCCAGCATGGCCACCAGCGGCGTGAGGCCCAGGCTCTTGGTGCCCACGTAGATCAGGTAGGCCGCGGTCATGTAGAGCGCGGTGTGGGCGATGTTGATGATGCGGGCCACGCCGAGGACCAGCGAGAACCCGATGGCCAAAAGGGCGTAAACGCTGCCCTTGATCAAGCCGTCGATGATGATGTCCAGCAGCATGGGTCCACCACTCCGCCGGCCGCCGGGCGCGGCCGGATTGGCCTGGGTCCGCGGGGGCGGAGGCAGGCCCGACTGTGCGGCGTGTGACCGGCCCAACCCGCCCGCGCCGGCCGGCGCGGGCGGGTTGGGCCGGCCGGTTGCTACTTCTTCTTCCAGTGCTCGATGACCCAGGGGGGCAGCTTCAAGGGCACGGAGCCCTCGTAGGTGATGCCTTCCCAGCCGAAGGGCCAGACGCACTCCATCTTGCCGTTTTGCCACTGGGTGCCCACGGCGGTGACGAAGCCGGGGCCCCAGGTGACGTCGTGGGATTTGTCGAAGACCACCCGGCCGGCGGTGTCCTTGGTGTCGGTCTTCTCCATGGCGGCCACGACCTTGTCGGAGTCGGTGGCGCCGGCCAGCTCCACGGCGTCCTTGATGATATAGAGCGCGTCATAGGTGCCGGCGGTGTAGTTGGGGGCTTCCTTGTACAGCTTGGTGTACTTGTCGTAGAAGGGGATGGTCTTGTCGGTGATCTTGATGCGGCCCAGGGTGTTGACGGTCAGGGTGTACTCGCCCTTGCCGCCGGTGGCGTCCCAGAAGCCGCTCTTCTGCGACTCCACGTTGATGCCCACCGCCGCGGCCGGGACCTTCAGCTCGCCCCACTGCTTGGCGAAGGTGAGCCCCACCGAGGACGAGAAGGTGGTGAAGACGATGTGGGCGCCGGAGCGCTGGATGGCGGTCAGCTCGGCGGTGCAGTCCTTGGCCACCGGCGAGGGCCGCCAGGTGCCCACCACCTCCATGCCCATCTTCTCCGGCAGCATCTTCTCGGCCGCCTTGACGATGGGATCGGCCCAGGCCGCCTTCTCGGCGATGATGGCCACCTTGGGCTTTTCGATGTTCAGGGCCTTCTTCATGATGGCGCCCACGGTGCCCAGCAGGATGAAGTCGACCTTGCCCAGGAAGTTGGAGTTGATGGGGGTCAGGCGGAACCAATACTTGTAGCGGTCGTAGTCCTTGGTCACCCGGGTGCAGAGTTCGGGATGGGCCGCGCCGCAACCGATGAATATCTTCTTGGCGTCCATGGCGATGTCCTGCATGACCATGACCGCCTCGGTGCGGAAGCCGCCCACCAGGAAGTCCACCTTGTGGCGGCTCACGGCCATCTCGGCCGCGTTGGTGGCGTCGGGAATGCTCAGGAACTCGTTGGTGTCGACCTTGACCAGCTCGATGGGCCGCGCCACGCCGCCCACCTTGACGCCGCCGGCCGCGTTGATCTCCTCGGCGGCCATGCTGGCGCCGTTCCAGTGGCCCTCGCCCTGGGTGAAGGCCATGGGGCCCAACACGCCGATCTTGATGGGATCGGCGGCCAGGGCCGGCACGACCAGGACCAGGCTGAGCGCCAGCCCCAACAAACCACGCCACAACCAAGATTGCCTTTTCATCACGGACCCCTCCTCTGTGACCGGTTTCCCGCACCGGCGCCCGGCCGCCAGGCGGACGGCGTCGGACACGGCAGTGCACCTATCACGGGCGCCCCCGCATGGGGGGCTGCCCAGCATCGGCCAGAGCCGCGGCCTGGTTCGGCCCGGACGCCTGGCCGGCGTTGCAACCGAGGGAGCCTGTCTAACGGCGCAGCGGCGCCGGATACTGCTATGAAAAGGCATTGGGCAAGCGGCCTGGGGCCTGCGCCCGTTCAAGGCTGGTCGAGCAATGTTGTGGTCGGGCTGGGGCTCTGGCCCGGGCAATCATCGGGTAGGGGTCAGTCCACCAGGGCGGCGTTGGGGGGCCTGGGCAGCGCGGGGCAGGCTGCGGACCCGGGGCCGCATTAAAAGCGTGAACTTCCCCTTAACGTTTAGCTAAGATATATGCTAGATTCATAAAGCAATGTACAAACATTAAGATAGAATGTCAATCGCAACCTGTACCAAGTGACTATTTTATCAAGCTCGCAGGCGCGTACGGGCCCGCGAGCGATCAGGGGCCTCCCGGTGAGGGGCGGATGCTAAGCCTGATGGCAACAGGCCTGGTCAGGGGCGGCGCGGTTTGTAAAAGCCGCCGTCCCGGTTTGGCGGCTTGGGTTTTGAAAAAGCTTGGGGTATACATGTAGCGGACGCGCAGGCCCGTCACGGCGGCCCATGCCGAGGCGGGCGTCCCAGGAGGGCGGACGGACGAGATGAAGATCAGCGAGTTGGCCAAGCGGACCGAGGTCCCCAAGCAGACCATCCACTACTACATCCGTTGCGGGCTTTTGCCCAAGCCGCGCAAGCTGGGCAGCAACTCCGCGGAGTATGACGAAGCCTACGTGGAACGCATCCGGCTGATCAAGGAGCTGCAGAACGACTTCTTCTTCCCCCTGCCCACCATCAAGAAGATCCTCTGGGAGCACCGCGGGGCCAGCAAACAGGCCATGCTCAAGCTGCGCACCGAGTATTTCCGCCCGGTGGAGCAATACCTGGGCACCGGCGTGGAGGGCGAAGAGGCCTTCCTGGCCGCCACCGGCCTGGCCGCGCGCTGGCTGCCCAGGCTCAAGGAGTGGCGCTTCATCAGCGACAACCGCAAGAACGGGGTCAACGTCTACACCCAGGACGACATCAGCATCGCCAAGGTCATGGTGAGCATGGCCAAGCTGGGCATCAACCGCAGCAGCAATTTCCAGCCCGAGGTCACCATGCCCACCCTGGGCAAGCACCTGCGCGAGATCGCCGCCATGCTCATCGCGGACTTCCAGCAGGCCACGGCGGACCTGAAGCCGACCGAGCGCGAGGAGCTGGCCATGCGCGGCCACGAGATCATGGGCGTGCTCTTTTACCACCTCTACCGCAAGTACGCCCAGGAGATCAAAACCTCCCAAAAAGACGCCGAGGGCCCCGCCTAAGTGTGTGTCGGAGAAAGCCATCCATGGCTTTCTCCTCTTGGAACTTGCCAGAAGTGAATTTTGGCAAGTTCTCGGAATGGCGCCAAAAATTAATTTGGCGCCATTCCGGGCGGGCCGTCCATGGCCCGCCCGGAAGCCTGTCGGAGGATTACTCCGACAGGCTCCTAGGCCCGCCCCGGCTCCGCTCCCCTTCCGCCCGCTCCGCGCGCAACCTTATTAATATGCACCGCCTGCCGCAACCCCCGGGCTGTCCTTTAGCCATGGCCGCCCGCCAGCGCCGACTTATTTGCGCCCCGGACTGATTCGTCGTTCATTAATGCTTGACACGGTAATGTTTACATGAATATTCTAAGTGTTATAGATAAAGCGCTGAGTAACGCTAAACGATATGATTCGGCTGGCAAAACGCCCGGCCCCTGCCGGCGGGGCTGGCCGGCAAGGGCCCGCCCCGCCCGGGTTGGCCGGCCGCCGGCGGCCTCGGCGGTTGATCGGCGGTGGCAACTTTTTTGGAGAAAGAGGCGAGCATGCAGACGGACTTTCAGACGGTGCAGGTGGAGCTCAAGGACGGGGTGGCCTGTTTGCGCATGGACAACCCGCCGGTCAACCAGATGTCCGCCCACTTCCTGGAGGAGCTGAGCGCGGCCATGCGCGCGGCCATCGCCGCCCCCGCGGTCCAGGTCATCATCCTCACCGGCACCGGGGCCAACTTCGTGGCCGGCGGCGACGTCACCCAGATGCTGCCGGTCACCGACGCGGCCCAGTTCGTGATCAAGCTGATGTGGGTGCACGAGTGGTTCAACGCCATGGAGCAGGGCCCCAAGCCGGTCATCGCGGCCATCAACGGCAACTGCCTGGGCGGCGGCCTGGAGATGGCCATGGCCTGCCACTACCGCATCGCCGCGGCCGGCGTCAGCCTGGGACTGCCCGAGGTCAAGCTGGGCCTCATCCCCGGCAGCGGCGGCACCCAGCGCCTGCCCCGGCTCATCGGCCTGCCCAACGCCATGGACCTGATGCTCTCGGGCAAGTTCATCAAGGCCGAGAAGGCCTGCTCCTACGGCCTGGTGGACGAGCTGGCCCCGGCCGACCAGCTCATGCACGCCGCCCTGGCCGCGGCCGAGAAATTCAAGACCGGCCGGCTGAGCGCCCGCAACCGGGTGGCCAGCCGCCGTTTCGACCGCCTGCCCAGCTTCGCCGAGAAAAAGGCCCAGATCGCCTTCATCAAGGCCCAGACCGCGTCCAAGGCCAAGGGCTACCTGGCCCCGTTCGCCATCATCGAGGCGGTGGAGAAAGGGCTGACCACCGATTTCGCCGCCGACATCGCTCGCGAGGCCGAGCTTTTCGGCCAGATGGTGGTCAGCGACGTGGCCAAGAACCTTATCAGCACCTTCCTCAACGAACGCGCCGCCGGCCGCCTGCCGCGCATCAAGGGCCTGACCCCGGCCAAGCCCCGGAAGGTGGCCATGCTGGGCGGCGGCGTGATGGGCTCCAGCATCGTGCACCTGCTCCTTGCCGGCGGGTTCGACGCCGTGCTGTGGGAGATCAACGCCGAGGCCCTGGCCAAGGCCGTGGCCGCCATCAAGAAGACCTTCACCTACAAGATCAAGACCAAGAAGCTCACGCCCGACAAGCTGGACGCCCTCATGGCGGCCAAGCTCAAGACCACCACCGACCTCAATGACCTCAAGGACGTGGACCTGGTCATCGAGGCCGTGCTGGAGAACATGCAGGTCAAGCAGGACATCTGGCGGAAGCTGGAGGGGGTCTGCCGGCCGGACGTGATCTTCGGCACCAACACCTCGGCCCTGCCCATCACGGAGATGGCCTCGGTGCTGGCCGATCCCGGCCGCATGATCGGCCTGCATTTTTTCAACCCGGCCGAGCGCATGCCTTTGCTGGAGATCATCTGCGCCCGGCAGACCAGCGACAAGACGCTGGCCACCAGCGTGGCCTTTGGCCGGGCCATCAAGAAGGTGCCGGTGGTGGTCAATGACGGGCCGGGCTTCTACGTCAGCCGCCAATTGGGCGGGCTCATGGGCGGCGCGGTCTTCCTGATGGCCGACGGGGTCAATCCCATGGCCATCGAGCAGGCCATGAAGGACGACTTCGGCATGCCCATGGGGCCGGCCACGCTCTCGGACCTGACCGGCATCGACATCAACTACCACGTGGGCAACACCTTCGCCCGCCGCCTGGGCGAGCGCTATAACGTGCACCCCCTGACCGAGGCCATCTACCAACTGGGCGACTACGGCCGCAAGACCGGCCGCGGCTACTTCGATTACTCCGGCCCCAAGCCCGCGCCCAACAACCGGGTGATGACGGTCATCGCCGACTACTTGCACACCCGCGGCGTGGCCCCGCGCCAGGCCAGCGGTCAGGAGATCGTGGACCTCATGGCGGGCCTGGGCATCAACGAGGCGGCCCTGATGATGGAGGAGGGCATCTGCGACCGGCCGGCGGACATGGATCTGGCCATGATCACCGGCACCGGCTTCCCGCCCTATCGCGGCGGTCTGTTGCGCTACGCCGACCAGTGGGGCCTGGCCAACGTCCACCAGACCCTGGTGGCCCTGGAGGCCAAGTACGGCCCGCGCTTCAAGCCGGCGAGCCTCATCAAGGACATGGCCAAGCAAGGCAAGACCTTCTACCAGGACCGCTAGGCCGGGCCCGCGCCCGGACGGCGAGCAGCATATTTAAACGGCGAATCGCAAGTCTCAAGGAGAACGGCAAATGCAAGAAGTGGTCATCGCTGGTTACCTGCGCACGGCGCAAACCCGCTGCCGGCCCAACGACCCCGGCCGCGACTGGTTCCATCAACTGCGCGCCGACGAGCTATTGGCCAAGGTGCTGCCGGAGCTGGTCAAGCGCAGCGGCGTCGCCCCCGAGGAGATCGACGACTTCATCGTGGGCTCGGCCACCGGCGTGGGCGAGCAGTGGACCTATGGCGGGCGCATCCCGATCTTTTTGGCCAACCTGCCCCAGACCATCGCGGCCAAGTTCGTGGACCAGCAGTGCGGCTCGGCTATGGCCGGCATCCACATCGGCTTCATGGAGATCGCCACCGGCAACGCCGACGTGGTCATGGTCGGCGGCATGGAGCACATGACCCGGGTGCCCATGGGCGGCACCACCGGCGACCGCGGCCTGGTGGCCTACAACACCAGCCTGTTCCTGGACCCGGCCTACAAGCACTGGGACATGATGACCGCCACCAACATGGGGCTCACCGCCGAAAAGCTCTTTGCCCAGAGCGGGCTCACCAGGGCGGACATGGACCAGTGGGCGGTGCGCTCCCACCAGCGCGCGGCCCAGGCCCAGGCCGAGGGCTTCTTCGAGGGCGAGATTCTGCCGGTGGACGCGCCCCAGGCCGACGGCAGCGTGATGAGCGTGGACAAAGACCAGGCCGTGCGCGGCGAGACCACCCTGGAGGACCTGGCCAAGCTGAAGCCCGCCTTCAAGAAGGACGGCGTGATCACCGCCGGCGTGAGTTCGCCCCTGAACGCCGCCGGCACCGGCCTGATGCTGATGTCCAAGGAGTTCGCCAAGCAGAAGGGCGTCAAGCCCCTGGCCACCATCCGCTCCATCTCCTTCGTGGGCGTGGACCCCACCATCATGGGCGCGGGCCCGGTGCCGGCCAGCATCAAGGCCCTGGAGCGGGCCGGGCTCCAGGCCGGGGACATCGATTTCTGGGAGATCAACGAGGCGTTCGCCATCGTGGCCCTGAACTGCATCAAGGAGCTGGGCCTGGACCCGGAGCGGGTCAACGTGATGGGCGGCGGCCTGGCCATCGGCCATCCCCTGGGCGCCACCGGCAACCGCCTGGTGGGCACCCTGGCCCGCATCCTAAACGCCAAGGGCGGGCGCTACGGCTGCGCCAACGCCTGCGTGGGCGGCGGCCAGGGCGTGGCCACCATCATCGAGCGCGAGGACTACTAGCCCCCCGGCTTGCCCAACCACGGCCCCGTCCCCGGCTGCTGCCGGCGGGCGGGGCCGTATTTTTTTGGCGGGATTGCGTGAAGCGGAAGACCGGCGGCGGATTAGTCCTGGTCGCGCCAGGGGTGGCGCTTGCCGGTGGCGTCGTAGCGGTAGAAGCCTTTGCCGGCCTTGCGCCCCACGCGCCCGGCCTTGACCATGCCTTCCATGAGGTCGTGGCGCGGCACCAGGGCCGTTTCGCCCATGGAGGTGAGGAAGCGGTTGATGAGCACGCAGGTGTCCAGGCCGGCGTTGTCGGCGATCTCAAACGGCCCGGCCGCCCAGCCGTAGCCCAGGCGCATGCCCGCGTCCAGGTCCTCCGGGCTGACCACGCCCGCAGCCACCAGGTCCACCGCCTCGCGCATGGCCGCGGCAAAGACCCGGTTCATGACAAAGCCCGGTATGTCCCGGGCCACCATCACCGGCGTCTTGCCGATGGCCTTGATGAAGGCCGCCCCGCGCTGGAAGACCGCCTCCGCGGTGCGCGCGCCCTTGACCACCTCCACCAGGCCCATCAATGGCACCGGCCCGAAGAAGTGCAGGCCCAACACCCGCGCGGGATGCTTGGTCGCCTCGGCCAGGCGGGTGATGGGGATGGATGAGGTGTTGCTGGCCAGCGGCGTCATGGCCGGGGCCAGGCGGTCCAGCTCGGCGAAGAGCTCCAGCTTGAGCGGCAGGTTCTCGAAGGCTGCCTCGATGACCCAGTCGGCCGCGGCGGCCGGGGCCAGGTCCGCGCCGGCGCTGATGCGCCCCAGCACCGTCTCGGGGGCCTCAGCCAGCAGGCCCTTGGCAGCCAGCTTGGCCAGCGAGGCCGCGATGCCGGCCTGTGCCTTGCTCAGCGCCTCCGGGTTGGTGTCCATCAGGAAGACCCGCCGGCCGGCCTGGGCGCAGACCTGGGCGATGCCCGCGCCCATGAACCCGGCCCCCACCACCAGGACGTTTTCCATAACCAAGCCCCTCAGGCCACGCTGAACAGGCTGGGGTCGAACTCGGGCTTGTCCTGGTAGCGCTTCAGGAACATGCCCGGCAGGCGCTCCAGGTTGTTGATCAGGCCGGGCTCGATCATCACGCCGGCCTGGTGCAGGGCGGCCACGATCTGCTCGGGCTGGGGCGGGCAGCCCTTGACCGCGATCATCTCCTGGATGGCCGGGTTGTCCTTGTGGCCCTGGTACATGCACTTGCCCAGCAGCACGGTCTTCCTGGCCGGCCTGGGCTGCATCATCTTGCCGGTGAGCACCTCCACGTCGTCCCAGGGCTGGCCGTTCCAGGCCATGGCGATGGAGGCGATGACCGCGCCGTTGACGCCCGAGCAGTAGGTGCACAGGCTGGTGTCGTACTTGTAGTAGGCGAGCCCGCTCATGCCCTTCTTGGCCATGGGCAGGGGCAGGGTGCCTTCCTCGTTATAAGGGAAGGTCCAGGCGTGGTAGCGGGCGTGGTCCTCGATGCGCTCGCCCGCCACCTCCACGTCGGCCAGATCGGTGGCGCGGCCCTGGCGGGCGGCGGCCTGGGCCAGGTAGGGCACCGCCGCCGGGTCGTGGCCCAAGAGGCGCGCGGCCACCAGGTCGGCCGAGAGCAGGTCCCAGGAGGCGGCCAGCAGGTTGGAGCGGTGCATGACGCCGTCAAAGGCCGGACCCAACTCAGCGGTGTAGATGCCGTCGACGAGGTTCAGGATCGGGGGCATGGGGTCGGCCAGGTGGGAGACCCAGGCGTGCAGGTCCCGGGCCGGGTCGGCGCTGTGGCAGCGCTTGCGCGACTTGATGTCGATCATGCCCTTCAGGTTCTTGAGGCCCAGGCTGACCATGGTCTGGGCGTGGGTCTTCATCACCGGGAGATCCACCACGAAGTCGCTGTCCAGGATGTCGGCGTTGAAGGAAAGCGCCATGCCCTCTCCAAGGTCCACCTCGCGGTAGGGGCGCTTGAAGGCGTCGTAGACCTTGACCCCGAAGCGCTGGGCCAGGCGGTTATAGCCCAGGGACTCGAAGGCGTGGTTGGCGGTGGCGCTGTCGTCGGGCCGGCCCACCACGATGCCCTCGCCGATGGTGATGTCGCGCACGCCGTGCTCGTAGAGCAGCGTGACCATGTCCTCCATCACCCGGCTGGTGGTGATGACGCCCCATTTGGGGAAATCCACCTGGCGCGACCAGAAGACTATGTTGGGCTTCAAAAAGACCTTGTCGCCGGCTTTGATGCGCTCCAAGCCGCCGCACAGCTCCACCGCCCGGCGCACGGACTCCAGGGGTTTTTCGTACTTGACCACCGCCACCGCATGCTTATCCATGGTTCGCTCCATTTTCCGGTGCGCCTACAGGGACGACTGGGCCATGACCCGCTCGGCCTGGGCCAGCAGGGCCGCCACCATGGGCGGCATGCGGGCGAAGCGCGGGTCCTGGGTCTGGCCGTGGTAGAAGCGGTAATAAATCTGCTGGACGATGACCGCCAGCCGGAACAGGCCGAAGCAGTAGTAGAAGTCGATCTGGTCCATGACCCGGCCGGTTTTCCGGGCGTAGAGCGCGATGGCCTCGGCCCGGGTCAGGCTGCCGGGGCGGGTGGTGGGCATGGCGGCGATGTGGGTGAGCCCCGGCGGGTCGTCGGCCTGGACCCAATAGGCCAGGGTGCAGGCCAGGTCCATCAGCGGGTCGCCCAGGGTGGCCATTTCCCAGTCCAGCACGCCGATGATCTTCAGCGGGTCGTCGGCGTCCAGCACCACGTTGTCCAGCTTGAAGTCGTTGTGGATTATGGTGGGGGTGGGGCTCTCCGGCGGCATCTTGCCCAAAAGCCAGGCCATGATCGCCTCGCCGTCGGGCACGTCCGGGGTGCGCGCGTTCCTGTAGCGCAGGCTCCAGCCCTCCACCTGTCGGCGCACGTAGCCGGAGGGCTTGCCGAAGTCGGCCAGGCCGGCGGCAACGTAGTCCACGCCGTGCAGCTCGGCCATGACCTCCACCAGGCGCTCGGTCAGCCGGCGCATGGCCGCCGCGTCCAGGGCCCGGTCCGCGGGCAACTGGCGGCGCAGGATGACGCCCCGGATGCGGTCCATGACGTAGAAGTCGCAGCCCATCACGGCCGGGTCCTGGCAGAAGGCCAGCACCTGGGGGCAATAGGGGAAGTGGGGACGCAGGGCGGAAAGGACGCGGACCTCGCGCCCCATGTCGTGGGCGCTCTTGGCCTTGGTGCCGTGGGGCGGCCGGCGCAGGATCATCTCGCGCCCGCCCGCGCTGACCAGGTAGGTCAGGTTGGAGAACCCGGACGGGAACTGCCGGATGGTCAGTTCGCCGGCGAGGCCGGGGATGCTGGCCTTCAGATAGGCCTCCACCGCGGCCCGGTCCAGCTCCTCGCCGGGCCGGATGTCCGCGGCGCGGTCCTCATGGCTCATGATGCGATTTCCTCCCGTGCGGCCGGGCCGCCGCCGCGGCAATGGCCGGTCATCATCGCCACCACGAAATCGGCGTAGCGCTCCACGCTGACCCGCCGCCGGGCGTACTTGCCGCGCTTCAGGTACCAGTCCTGCACCGCGGCCTTGATCACCGCCGCGGTCAGCTCCGGGTCCACGTCCGCGAAAGCCCCGGCCGCGCGGCCCTCCGCCACGATGTCGGCAAAGGCCTTCTCGGTGGCCAGCTCGCTCTGCTTGGCCTTTTCCTTCTCGGCCTCGTTCAGGTGGCGGGCCTCCATGTAGGAGAAGAAGAACCAGGGCTGCATGGCCTCGCTCAGGTAGAGGTGGGCGCGGATGGCCGCGGCCAGCTTTTGGGCCGGGTCGGCCACGCCGGCCACGGCCTGGGCCATGGCCCGGCCCACCACCTGGCGGTGGGCGTTTTGCAGCATCTCCAAGAGCTCGTCCTTGCCGGCGAAGCAGTCGTAGAGCGTGCCCATGCTGAGCCCGCTGGCCTGGGCCAGGTCGCGCATGGTCATGGCCTGGAAGCCCTTGCGGTTGGCCATTTGCAAGGTGGCCGCGATGATCAGCTCCAGGTTCTTCAGGGCGGTCTTGTCCTTCTTCAGCTTGATGGAGCCGCGGTTGTCGGCCAGCATCTCCTGGCAGATGTCGCTGAGCGCGATGCCGGCCGCCCGCTTGAAGCGCGCATAACTCATGCCGCGCCGTGCTCCGTTGCATAGTCGCGCAGGATGCGCCGGGCCACCGAGACCTTGTGCACCTCGTCCACGCCGTCATAGATGCGCGCCGCGCGCTCGGCCCGGTAGAAAAAGGCCAGCAGGGTGTCGTCGGTCATGCCCAGGCCGCCGTGGGCCTGCAACGCCCGGTCCACCACCCGCTGCATCACCCCGGCGGTGTGGAACTTGATCAGCGAGATGTCCTGGCGGGCCTCCTTCTGGCCGAAGTTCTCGATGCGCCAGGCGCAGTTGAGCACCATCAGCCGGGCCGAGCGCATCTCGGCCGCGCTCTCGGCGATCCAGGCCTGCACGATCTGCTCGTCGGCCAGGCGGCGCTTGGGTCCGCTGGCCCGGGTCAGGGCGCGGGCGCACATCATCTCCAGGGCGCGGTTGCAGATGCCGATCCAGCGCATGCAGTGGTGGATGCGCCCCGGTCCCAGGCGCTCCTGGGCGATGACAAAGCCCTGTCCCTCCGGACCCAGCAGGTTGGCCTGGGGCACCCGGCAGTTCTGGTAGAGGATCTCGGCGTGGCTGTGCCAGCCCGAGCCGATGTGGCCCATCACCGGGATGTTGCGCACCAGGTTGTAGCCGGGCGCGTCGGTGGGCACGATGATCATGGAGGCGCGCAGATGCGGCGGGGCCTCGGGGTTGGTCACCGCCATGACGATGGCGAACGCCGCGCCGTCAGCCGAGGAGGTGTACCACTTGTGGCCGTTGATCACGTAGTCGCCGCCGTCCTTGACCGCGGTGGAGTCCATCATGACCGGGTTGGAGCCGGGCTGGTCCACCTCGGTCATGGAGAAGCAGGAGCGGATTTGGCCCGTGACCAACGGCTTGAGCCAGCGCTCTTTCTGCTCCGGCGTGCCGTACTTCATCAGGATCTCGATGTTGCCGGCGTCCGGGGCCTGGCATCCGAAGACATAGACCCCGGTGGGGGTGCGGGCCAGGGCCTCGCAGACCAGGCCGTATTCCACCAGATCCAGGCCCATGCCGCCCCACTGGGCCGGGTGCAGCGGGGCCCAAAGCTCCATCTGCTTGACCATGCGCCGCTTCTCTGCCAAAACCGGCTCCAGCTCCTCCCAGGGCCGGTTGAGGAAGGCCGCCTCCAGGGGAAGCAGCTCCTTTTCCACGAACTCGTTGATCAGCTCCAGGATGGTCTGCATCTTGTCGGAAATGGCAAAGTCCATGTCACGTCCCCAATGTGGGTGGATCAGCGATAGGTGATCAGCCCCGGCTCGCCGGCCAGCTCCAGGTGGGCGGTGGAGTTGAACAGGGTCAGGGTCAGGCGCTCATCGTCATAGAAGAGCGCCGAGATGGAGGCGTTCCTGATGACCCAGGTCAGGCGCAGGGCCACCGCGTCCTCCAGGCCCAGGGCCAGGCCCACCAGGGCCGCGATGGGTCCGCCCGAGCTGAAGACCGCCACGGTGCGGCCGCGGCCGTTCTCGGCCCGCACCCGTGCCAGGGCCCGGCCGGCCCGGGCCTGGAACCGGACCCAGGTCTCGGCATCGCCCACCGCATGCTCTCCGGTGATCCAGCGCCGCATGGCTGATTCGTACACGGCCTGGAAGGCGCGGCGATCGGAGTACATGCCCGCGACCTGGCCGGCCAGCTCGGGATGGTCGGCCTGCATGCCGGGCAACAACGCGCTGATGATGGCCGCCGAGTCGTACTCGTCTAAATCCGGATCGCGGATGAGCGCGGGCGAGCCGGGCAGGGCGGCCAGGGCGTTTTGGGCGGTGTCGGCCTGGCGGGCCTGGCTGCCGCAATAGGCCGCAGCGAAATTGAGGCCCAGTTGGGCCAGGTGCTCCCCGGTGAGCCGGGCCTGGCGTTGGCCCAGCTCCGAGAGCCGGTCGTAGTTGGCCTGGCCGAAAGAAGCCTGGCCGTGGCGGATGAGATAGATGACGCTCATGGGCGCTCCGGGGTGCGTTGGTTGAATCATGCACCCACGGGCGGGACGGGGCAAGAAAAAACAGAGCGAGCGTTCGTTTTTTATTGGACCGGCCGGGCCGGCTGCCGTAAGCTGCCAATAAGCCGGAGGACGCGCCATGCGGGTGCTGGTCTGCCTGAAACAAGTCTGCGAGCCCCAGAGCCAGTTCGACCTGGACGGGGCCGGCCTGCGCCTGCGGGGGCCCGCGCGCTACAAGCTGGCCGCCTATGACGAATACGCCCTGGAGCTGGGCCTGCGCCTCCGTGACGCGCAACCGGGCCTGGCGGTCTGGGCGGTGACGGTGGGGCCGGCCCGGGCCGCGGCGGTGTTGCAGCGGGCCCGGGGCATGGGCGCGGACCGGGCCTGGCGTCTGCTGGCCCCGGAGGAGCCCGCGCCCCGGCCGGGCCTGCTGGCGGCCTGGCTGGCGGCCTGGGCCAAGGCCCAAGGCTTTGATCTCATCCTGACCGGGGTCATGAGCGAGGACGCTCAACAAGGGCTGGTCGGGCCCATGCTGGCCGCCCGCCTGGACATCCCCTGGGCCACCGGCGCGGTGGGCCTCACCCTGGCCACTGGCGGCGGCGCGGTGAAGGTGGAGCGGGAGATGGAGGGCAACCAGCGCCAGAGCCTGGAGCTGCCCCTGCCGGCCCTGGTCAGTGTGCAGTCCAGCCCCCAGCAGCCGCGCTATCCCAGTCTCTCCAATCTGCTCAAGGCCAAGCAGGAGCCGGCCACCAGCCTGGACGTGGCCGATCTGGCCGCGCCCGCGGCCACTGAGCAAATCACCGGCCTGGGCCTGCCCCGGCGCCGCCGGGCCGGCCTGGTGCTCACCGGCAGCCGGACCGAACAGGCCGCGCGCCTGGCCGGCATCCTGCGCGAGAGGGCGCTGTTATGAGCACGCACGAATTTGGCGGCGACTACGTCCTGGCCGTGGCCGAGCACGCCGGCGGCCGCCTGGCCCCCATCAGCCTGGAGCTGGCCGCGGCCGCGGCTGACCTGGCCGGCCGCCTGGGCCTGGCCGCGCGCGTGGCGGTTTTGGCCGCCGAGCCCGCACCAATGGCCGCCCAGGCCGCGGCCCAGTGCGGCCTGCCGGTCTGGGCGGTGAAAGTGCCGGGGCTGGAGGTCTTCCACGGCGAGGCCCAGGGCCGGGCCCTGGCCGCGCTCTTGGCCCGGCGGCCGGCGGCGGCGGTGCTGGCCGGGCACACCACCAGCGGCCTGGACTGGGCCCCCTGGCTGGCCGCGCGCCTGGGCGGGGCTATCGTCAGCGGGGTGGAGCGCCTGGAGGGCGCGGGCGAGGGCCTGCGCCTGGGCCGCACCGGCCATCACGGCAAGGTGTGGGAGGATTTGCGGCCCCTGGCCTGGCCCCTGGTCGTCACCGTGCAGCCGGGGGCCTTCAGCGCCGCCGACCCGCCGGCCGGGCGAGGCGCGATAGAGGCCCTGGCCCTGGACGCGCCAACCGCGCGGGGCCGGGTGCTGGCCCTGCGCGAGGCGGGCGGGGCCGACGCCGGCCTGAGCCAGGCCCAGGTGGTGGTGGCCGGCGGCCGCGGCCTGGGCAAGCCCGAGAACCTGGATCTGTTGCGCCGCCTGGCCGGGCTCTTCAGCCACGCGGCCCTGGCCGGCAGCCGGCCCATCTGCGACCTGGGCTGGCTGGGCTACGCCAGCCAGGTGGGCCAGACCGGGGCCACGGTGGCCCCGCGCCTGTACATCGCCTGCGGCATCTCCGGCGCGCGCCAGCACACCCTGGGCATGCAGGCCGCGGGCTTCATCGTGGCCATCAACAGCGACCCCCAGGCCGCCATCTGCAACCTGGCCGACGTCTGCGTCATCGACGACCTGACCGCCTTCATCCCGGCGCTCCTGGCCGCGGCCGGCGGGGAATAGGCCGCCGCAGGCTCAGGCCCGGATCGTGATCTGCCTGACCTGGCGGCGGGTGTTCGCCGAATACCAGATGCGCACGAAGGCGGCGATGGACTCGGCCTCGCGGGCGTCCATGGCCGCCAGGGCCGGGGCGTGGAGCTGGGCCTTGATCATGGCGAAGGCCTCGCCGCTGCCGCCCAGGAGGCCGGTGGCCAGGCCGGCCGCCGCGGGCAAAAGCCCCTCCGGCGGGCAGAGGCGGTCCACCAGGCCCAGGGCCAGGGCCTCCTCGCCGCTGAACATGGCCCCGCCCAGGGCCACCTTCTGGGCCGTGGCCGAGCCGGCCACATAGCGCAGCATCTCCAGGCTGCCGGCGAAAAGCCCCGCGCCGAAGGTGATCTCGTTCAGGCTGTACTTGGCCTTGCCCGTGACCATCAGGCGGGCGTCGCAGGCGTTGACCAGCATGCAGCCGCCGGCCACCGCGTGGCCGTTGATGGCCGCCACCACCGGCTTGGGGCAGGCGAAGATGGTGCGATAGGCGCCGGTGAAGGTGGCGAGGAAGGCGGTGTACTGCTCCGGGGTGCGGTCATAGAGGGCCGGCACGTCGAAGCCGAAACTGAAGAACCCGCCCCGGCCGGTGAGCACGATGGCCCGGCAGGCGGGGTCGGCCCCCAGGTCCGCGAAGCACTGGCCCAG
>JAZDHW010000101.1:0-23991 GCA_043805555.1 Pseudomonadota bacterium | reverse complement strand
GCATGCCCGCGGCCGGCTGGTCAAGGCCGCCGCCAGGCGCCGAAAGGGAAGCCTTTACCAGCCGGCAAGGGCATACTGGCTCCTCTGCCACCAACTTCGGGACAAGCCCAAAATCTGGGCAGGATCACTGGAAAATTGCCCGCGCCGCCTTGCGCCAGCCGGTGGGGAGTTCCCAGCCCAGCGGCCAGCGCGGCGGGGTCTAAGGCTCGTACTCCAGCACGTCGCCGGGCTGGCAATTCAGCTCCCGGCAGATGGCATCCAGGGTGGAAAAGCGCACCGCCCGGGCCCGGCCGGTCTTGAGGGTGGAGAGGTTCTGGGGGGTGATGCCGATGGCCTCGGCCAGGTCCTTGGAGGACACCTTGCGCCGGGCCAGCATCACGTCAAGGTTTACGACGATGGGCATGGCGGCCTCCTAGATGGTCAGGGCGTCGGCTTCGCGCAGCAGGCGGGCCTCTTCCAGGACCCGGGAGGCGAAGACCAGGGCCAGCCCCAGGCAGCCGCCCATGATTTCCGCGCCGGACAGGCTGAAGGTGATCATGTGCTGCCCGGCCGGGTTGTGCATGGTCAGCACCAGGGTGGTCAGGGAGCCGGCCACCACCCCGGCCGCCTGGGCGGCCAGGAGCATCCAGCCGGTGCGCGCCAGGAGCCCCACCGTGACCTGGTTGAACAACTCGCCCCGGGAGAATTCACCAAACAGCCTGGCCAGGCTCCACATGGCCGCCATCTGCAAGGACCCGGGCAGCATGAAGGCCAGGAATCCCAGGAGTTTCATGCCGATGGTCACCGGACCCCGCACCAGGCCGGGGTTGATGCCCACTGTCCCGCAGAAGAGGCTGAAGCGGTCGTCCAGCAGCATTTCGAGATTGAACCAGATCAGGGCGGAAAACAGCGGGATCGCGACAAAGGCTATCAAGAAAAATACGCGGAACCTGAGGCTCAACTGCTGCATGCGGGTCATGATCTCCCTCCTCTCGCAATCAGGTTTGGCATCTGGGGAGATTGTAGCATTATATTCTCGATAATCAATAATTAATTTATGTTAATAGCCAAAAACTACCCCTTAATAGTTCATTAGAAGCCGGCAAGGCTACCAGGCGGCCCGTGATCCTGCCCAAATTTTGCGGGCGGCTTGCTAAGCGAGTAGATTTCGCTGGAGAGGTGATCCACGCTCAAACAGGGAAATGGGCAGCCGGTGTCCCGTCGGCGGCACTCGGCCGAGTTCAAGTGGTGTCAATCGGCGTTGAAAATTGACCCCATGATCGGCGTTGAAAATTGACCCACCCCCAGGCGTGTGTGTAGGCCCCAGCGTAAGCCGGGGTCGCTGATGCTGAAGCTCGGCTTTCAGGATCTGGTTTTGAGCTGGTGGCCACCCGCTCCACCGCCAGCCGCCGGGAGCTGCGGTCGTGCAGGGCTGCCGGACCGCCTTGGGCGAAGCGCCGCAACCACTTGTAGACCGTGCTGACGTTCACGCCTAGTTATTCGGCCACCTGCCGGGGAGCCATACCTTGTTCCATGACCCTCTGGGCCATCAGCACTCGACTATGGAACGTGGTTCGGGCATTCTGGTGCTGGCTGTTCACGTGGACCTCCAAGTAAGAGCCTGGGCGACGCCTAATCACCGGTCTCCATACTCGGAACCATGTGGACAACCTCTTTAGCATCTACAGCAGGGCGAACGGATGAAGCTAGCGCGCAACTTTTTAACGGTGGACATGAAAATGACCGGCCCTTTTCAGGACCGGTCATGAACCCTCGCCATGGAGGTTTTTCAGCTTTTTGGAGCGGGAGACGGGATTTGAACCCGCGACTTCAACCTTGGCAAGGTTGCACTCTACCTCTGAGTTACTCCCGCGTGACGAGTGCGAATAATATCAGTTTCCGGCCTGTTGTCAAGCCAGAATCATTTTTCAGCCCCTGGGCTGCAACAGCAGGCCGCGGAAGCGCACGGCATAGGCCAGGCCCGACCAGGCGGTGATGGCCACCGCCACGCCCAGGGCCGCCAGCCCCCACCAGTCGGCGTCCAGGCCGGCCAGGGGCTGGTGCACGATGAGCAAAAAGATGCCCAGCATCTGCAAGGCGGTCTTGGCCTTGCCCCACATATCGCTGGGCACGGACAGGCCGTTGCGCGCGGCCAGGGCCCGCAGACCGGTGACTCCGATCTCGCGGCAGATGATGATGATGGTCATCCAGCCCGGCGCCCGGCCCAGCTCGGTGAGCGCCACCAGCATGGAGGCCACCAGCAGTTTATCAGCCACCGGGTCCAGGTACTGGCCCAGCATGGTCACCTTCTTGGTGCGCCGGGCCAGCCAGCCGTCCAAGAGGTCGGTGAGGCCGGCGATGAAGAACAGGAACCCGGCCAGGCCGCACCAGAACTTGCCCGGCAGGTAGAGCAGGGCCACCAGCAGGGGGATGGAACCCACCCGCACCAGCGTCAGCAGGTTGGGCAGGTTAAGCAGATTTTCGCGCCGCTGGGCTTCCACGATGCCTGGCCTCGGCCGCCCTTACGTTTCGTTTATCCGGCCCGCCGCCCCCCCGGGCGGCGGAGTTCTTCTGGGCCAACTACTTGGCCCGCTTCTCCCAGTCGGCCAGGAACTGCTTGAGGCCGGCGTCGGTGAGCGGGTGCTTCAGGAGCTGGTCGATGACCTTCAGCGGGATGGTGGCCACGTCCGCGCCCATGAGGGCCGCCTCCACCACGTGCATGGGGTTGCGCACGCTGGCCACCAGCACCTCGGTGTCAAAGGCGTAGTTGGCGTAGATCTCCACCACCTGGCGGATCAGGTCCATGCCGTCCTGGCTGATGTCGTCCAGCCGGCCCACGAAGGGGCTGATGTAGGCCGCGCCGGCCTTGGCCGCCAACAAGGCCTGCATGGGCGAGAAGCACAGGGTGACGTTGACCCGGACGCCCTCGTCGGAGAGCGTCTTGATGGCCTTCAAGCCCTCGCGGATGATGGGGATCTTCACCACCACGTTGTCGGCCCAGCCCGCGTAGATCCGGGCCTCACTGACCATGGCCTCGTGCTCGGTGGCCAACACCTCCACGCTCACCGGCCCCGGCACCACCTCCAGGATCTCCTTGATGCAGGCCTCGAAGGGTTTGCCGGTCTTGGCCACCAGGCTGGGGTTGGTGGTCACGCCGTCCAGCACCCCCAGGCTCTTGGCCTCCTTGATCTCGTTGATGTCGGCGGTGTCGATGAAAATCTTCATGACCAGACTCCCGTGACTGATTGGCGGGCCCTGGGGCCCGGCGATGACTCAGTTGTTTTCCTTGACCGCGCGCAGAAAGGCGTCGCGGCAGGCCTCGCTGCAAAAATACCTCTCCCGGCCCTGGATCATGGTGCGCAGGGCCTCGTGCTGGGGCAGGTAGGTGCCGCACTGGGGGTCCTGGACCATCACGTCCAAAACGTCCTCGTCGCCGCGGGGGCGCAGGTTCTCGGCCCGGCGGGCGCCGCCGCCGAGCTGGCCGGCGAACATGCGCTTGACCATGCGGTAGAGCAGCCAGACCACCAGGGCGATGATGGCCCAGCGCAACAGTGAACCTATTCCCATGCCACCCTCTCCACGGCCTGGGCCGCGCGCTCATCGGGGCCCAGCGCGGCCAGGAGCTGGCCGGCGGTGCGGCCCCAGATGGGCAGCGCCAGCTCCGGGGCCAGCTCCATCAGCGGCACCAGCACAAAGGCCCGGTGGTGCATCTCCGGGTGGGGCACGCAGAGGCCCGGCGCGGCGATGATTTGGGTTCCGAAGAGCAGCAGGTCCAGGTCCAGGCTGCGCGGTCCCCAGCGCTCCAGCCTCTGCCGGCCCTCATGGGCCTCCACCGCCAGCAGGCCGGCCAGAAGCTCCTGGGCCGACCCTTCAAACATACCACGGGCCACCGCGTTGAGGAAGGCGGGCTGATCGGTCTTGCCCACCGGCGCGGTGCGGTACAGCGCGGAAAGGGCCAGGTGGCGATAGCCGGCCAGGCCCTTGAGCCCCGCCAGACCGGCGGCCAGGTGACGGCGGGGGTCGCCCAGGTTGGAGCCCAGGCCGATGAAAACCTCCACCGGCCCGGCCAGCCCGGATGCCTCCCCTGCCCCGCCCCGCCCGGCCGCGGCGGTCATCCTACAGGCCCAGCTTGGCCAGCCGCTCCACCGCCTCGGCCATGCGCACCTTGTCCACGGTCAGGGCGAAGCGCACGTAGCCCTCGCCGGGCTGGCCGAAGCCCACGCCGGGGGTGGAGACGATGCCGGCCTCGTTCAGCAGGCGCTTGGTGAACTCGGCGCTGGGCATGCCCTTGGGCGTGGGGCACCAGACGTAGAAGCTGGCCTTGGGCGGCTTGACGTCCAGGCCCAGGCCGCGCAGGCCGGCCACCAAGAGATCGCGCCGCTCCTGGTACATGGCCTTGGCCGCCTCCACGCAGCCCTGGTCGTCGGTCAGGGCGGTGATGCCGGCCAACTGCACGGCGTCAAAGGCCCCGGAGTCGATCTGGCTCTTGACCGAGCCCAGGCCGCCCACCAGCTCGGCGTTGCCCACCGCGAAGCCCAGGCGCCAGCCGGTCATGTTGAAGGTCTTGGACAGGCTGTGGAACTCGATGCCCACGTCCATGGCCCCGGGCGCCTGCAAAAAGCTCGGGGCCTGGTAGCCGTCGTAGCTGATCTCGGTGTAGGCCGCGTCGGAGACCACGATCAGGTTGTGCTTCTTGGCGAACTCCACCACCCGGCCGTAGAAGTCCAGGTCGGCCGTGGCCGCGGTGGGGTTGTTGGGATAGTTGATGACCAGGATCTTGGCCTTCTTGAGCGCCTCGGCCGGGATGTCGGCAAAATCGGGCAAAAAGTCGTTCTCGGCCCGCAGGGGGAACATGACCGGGACGCCGCCGGCGAAGATGGTGGAGCTGAAGTAGACCGGGTAGGCCGGGCTGGGGCAGAGCACCACGTCGCCGGGGTTGACGAAGGCCAGGGGGAAATGGGCCAGGCCCTCCTTGGAGCCGATCAGGGTGATGACCTCGCGCTTGCCTTCCACCTCCACGCCGAAGCGGTCGGTGAACCACTGGGCGGCCACGTTGCGGAACTTGTCCATGCCCGAGTAGGCCGGATAGCGGTGGGTGGCCGGGTCGTGGGCGGCCCGGCACAGGCTCTCGATCACGTGGGCCGGCGTGGGCTGGTCGGGATCGCCCACGCCCAGGTCGATGATGTCGATGCCGCGGGCCTTGACCTCGTCGCGCAGGCGGTCGATCTCCTTGAACAGGTAGGGCGGAATCATACCCAGACGTTGGGCTGGTGCGAAGGTCATGTACTAACCCCTGTAAATGCCTGGTTCCATGGTTAAAGGTTGTGTGCTCCCAGGGTCGGCCCGGCCTCAGGCGATGGCCTTCACCGGGGCCTGGCCGCGGGAGGTCACCGGATTGTTGAGCCGGCCGATGTTCTCCAGCTCGATGGTCACCACGTCGCCGTCCACCACCGGCGCGATGCCGGCCGGGGTGCCGGTGGCGATCACGTCGCCGGCTTTCAGCGTCATCACCTGGCTGACGAAGGAGACCAGCTTGGCCACCGGGAAGATCAGGTCGTTGGTGTTGCTGTCCTGCCTGGTCTCGCCGTTGACCAGGCTGCGCACCCGAAGCGCGTCCGGGTTCAGCCCGGTGGCGATTATGGGCCCCAGGGGGCAGAAGGTGTCGAAGCCCTTGGCCCGGCCGTACTGCACGTCCTTGCCCTGCAAATCGCGGGCGGTGACGTCGTTCAGGCAGGTGTAGCCAAGCACGTAGTCCAGGGCCGCGGCCTCATCCACCTGGGCGCAGGGCCGGCCGATGACCACGCCCAGCTCGGCCTCGTAGTCCACCCGGTGGCTCATGTGCAGCGGCCGCACGATGGCCTCGCCGGGTCCGATCACCGAGGTGCTGGGTTTCAGGAAGATCATGGGATCGGTGGGCAGGGCCTTTTTCACCTCGGCCGCGTGGGCCTTGTAGTTGAGCCCGATGGCCACGATCTTGCTGGGCCGGCAGGGCGCCAGGATGCGCACGTCGGCGAACTTGATCTCGGCCCGGCCCGGCCGGCCGCCGGCAAAGGGCGAGCCGTCGTAGAGCCTGATCTGGCCGTGGTCCCACAGACCGTAGCGCACGCGGCCCTGGGCCGCGAAACGCACGATGCCCTTGTCCGCGTAGAAGTCTTCACGCTGGCAGTACATGCGGCTAATCCTTCAATCCCAGCACGTCCTGCATGTCGTACAGGCCGGCCGGCTTATCGGCCACCCACAGCGCCGCCCGGGCCGCGCCCTGGGCAAAGGTGTCGCGGTTGTGAGCGCGGTGGGTCAGCTCCAGGCGTTCGCCCTGGGCGATGAAATACACGGTGTGCTCGCCCACGATGTCGCCGCCGCGGATCACGCTGACGCCGATCTCCTCCCGGGGCCGCGCGCCGATCAGGCCCTGGCGGCCGTGGACGGCCACGTCTTCCAGGTCCCAGCCCCGGGCCGCGGCCAGTTCCTCCAGCAGGCGCACCGCCGTGCCCGAGGGCGAATCCTTTTTCTGGTCGTGGTGGGCCTCCACCAGCTCCAGGGCGTAGGCCGGGCCCAGCACCTGGGCCATCAGGCCCACCAGCTTGAACATCAGGTTCATGCCCACGCTCATGTTGGGCGCGAACACCACCGGCGTTTTCCGGGCCAGCCCGGCCACGGCCTGTTTCTGCTCGGCCGTCAGCCCGGTGGTGCCGATGACCGCAGCCTTGCCCAGGCCGGCGCACAGCTCCAGGTGCGTGAGGGTCGCGGCCGGGGCGGTGAAATCCACCAGCACGTCGGCCCGGGCCAGCAGGGCGGCCGGGTCGGCGCCCACGGTCAACCCGCCCGCGCCGGGCGCGCCGGCCACCTCGGCGATGCGCCTGCCCAGGGCCGGATGCCCGGCCATCTCGAAGCCGCCGGCCAGCTCCAGGCCGTCCCGGCCCAGCACAGCGCGCACGATGTAGCCGCCCATGCGGCCGGCCGCGCCGGCCACCGCCACCCGCGTCATGGCCCTACTCCTTGACCGTCAGCCCGTAGGCGGTCATGGCGGTCTTCATCAGGGCCAGGCTGGCCGGCTGCGGCTGGCACAGGGGCAAGCGCAGCTCGCCGGAGCGGATCAGGCCCATGAGATAGGCCGCCACCTTGACCGGGATGGGGTTGGTCTCCACGAACATGGCCTTGACCAGGGGCACCAGCTTCATGGCCGCGGCCTGGGCCTCGGCCACCCGGCCGGCCAGGAAGTCGGCCACCATCTTGCTCACCTCGGCGGGCACGATGTTGTTGACCACGCTGATCACGCCCTTGCCGCCGATGGCCAGCACCGGCAGCACCAGGCCGTCGTCGCCGGACAGGAGCGCGACCTTGTCCCCGCACAGGGCCTGGATCTCGGCCATCTGGGTCAGGTCGCCCGAGGCCTCCTTCACCGCCACCACGCCGGGCAGGTCGGCGATGCGGGCCATGGTGGCCGGCAGGATGTTCACGCCGGTGCGGCTGGCGATGTTGTAGGGCACCAGGGGATAGCCGCCCGCCGCCGAGCTGATGGCCTCGAAGTGGCGGAACAGGCCCTCCTGGGTGGGCTTGTTGTAGTAGGGGGTGATGTGCAGGGCGCCATCGGCCCCGGCCGCCTTGGCGTGCAGGGTCAGCTCGATGGCCTCCTTGGTGTTGTTGGAGCCCGCCCCGGCCACCACCGGCACCCGCTTTTTCACCTGGTCCACGGTGATCTCGATGACCCGCTTGTGCTCCGCGTGGCTAAGCGTGGCGCTTTCGCCCGTGGTGCCGCAGGGCACGATGCCGTCGGTGCCGTTAGTGATCTGGAATTCGATGAGCTCCCGCAGGCCTTCTTCATCCACCTCGTCGTTCATGAACGGGGTGATGATGGCCACCAAGGCTCCCTTCAACATGAGCAGTACTCCCTTTCCCTAATTGCCAGCCTGATGTTCCAGCCAGGCGAAGGCCTCCCGGTGCAGGCTGGCCTCGTAGACGTAGGCCGCCGCTCCCTCCAGGAAGACCTCGCCGAATCCCTCGCCCTGGCGCTCAAAGTGCACCTTCAGGCGCTCCCCCGAGCGCACCCGCACCGTGACCGGGCTCTTAAGCCAGCCCCAGGAGCCGGCCATCAGGGCCGAGGCCACCGCGCCGGTGCCGCAGGCCAGGGTCTCGTCCTCCACACCGCGCTCATAGGTGCGCACCCAGAGCTCGGCGTCCTTGGCGCGCACGAAGTTCACGTTGGTGCCCGCCGGAGCGAAGTGCTGGTGGAAGCGCAGGTGCCGGCCCAGGTCGCGCACCGGGGCCGCCTCCAGGTCCTCCGCCGCCACCACCGCATGGGGCACGCCGGTGTTGATGCCGGCCACCTGCACCGGCCCGGCCGGGCCGTCCAGGCTGAGCCCCGCGTAGGCCCCGCCCGGCGGCACCATCTCCAGCTTGACCGTGGCCCCGTCCACCCAGGCCCGGATGGGCCCGGCGATGGTGTCGAAGACCATGGCCGCCCCGGCCAGGCCGTTGGCAAAGGCGAAACGGGCCGCGCAGCGGCCGCCGTTGCCGCACATCTCGGCGCTGGAGCCGTCGGCATTGAAGAAATGCCAGCGGAAATCCACCCGGCCCAGGCGGGGGTCAACTCTATCGGAGGGCTCGAGGATTATCAAGCCGTCGGCCCCCACCGAGCGGCCCCGGGCGCAGACCCCCCGGGCCAGGGCCGGCATCAGCTCCGGGGCGATCCCGGCCGCGCGGTTGTCGATGAGCACGAAGTCGTTGCCGCTGCCGTTCATCTTGGCGAACTTCAGCCCGTGCAGGGACTTGAGCTGCTCCAGGGTGCGGCCCATCTCACATCCACTCCGGCAGGCGCTCGCCCCGGCAGAGGTCCTCCAGGGTCTCGCGCGCCCGGATCAGCGACCAGCGGTCGCCGTTGACCAGCACCTCGGCCGCCCGGGGGCGGGAGTTGTAGTTGCTGCTCATGGCAAAGCCATAGGCCCCGGCGCTGAGCACGGCCATGAGATCGCCGCGGGCGAACGCCGGCAGGTCGCGGTCCCGGGCCAAAAAGTCGCCGGTCTCGCAGATGGGCCCCACCACGTCGGCCGGGCTGGCCTCGGCGCCCAGGCGCTGGCTCACCGGCCAGATGGCGTGGGAGGAGTCGTAGAAGCTGGGCCGGATCAGGTCGTTCATGGCCGCGTCCACGATGACGAAGCGCTTGACCGGGGTCTGCTTGGTGTAGAGCACCTGGGCCAGCAGGATGCCGGCGTTGCCCACCAGGACCCGGCCCGGCTCCAGCACCAGGCGCATGTCCAGCCTGGCCACGCTGTCCTTGAGCGCGGCGGCGTACTCGTCCGGGGCCGGCGGGTTCTCCTGGCGGTAGGTGATGCCCAGCCCGCCGCCCAGGTCCAGGACGCTGAGCTTGACGCCCGCGCCGCGCAGGCGCTCGATGAGCACCGAGATCCGGGCCAGGGCGTCGGCAAAGGGCGTCACGTCGGTGAGCTGGCTGCCGATGTGGCAGCTCACGCCCTTGACCGTGAGGTTGGGCATGGCGGCCAGGGCCTGGTATTGGGCAAAGGCCAGCTCCATGTCCAGGCCGAACTTGTTCTTGGCCAGGCCGGTGGTGATCTTGGGATGGGTCTTGGCGTCCACGTCCGGGTTGACCCGGAAGCTGACCGGGGCCTTCACGCCCAGGTTGCCGGCCACCCGGTCCAGGACCTGCATCTCCTGCACGCTCTCCAGGTTGAACATCAGGATGCCGGCCTTGAGCGCGGCCTCCATCTCGGCCTCGGTCTTGCCCACGCCGGAATAGACGATGCGCCCCGGCTCCACCCCGGCCTGGATGGCCCGCCACAGCTCGCCGCCGCTGACGATGTCCGCCCCGCCGCCCAGGGAGGCGAACAGCGCCATGATGGCCTGGCTGGTGTTGGCCTTGACCGCGTAGCAGACCAGGGCGTCCAGACCGGCGAAGGCCTGGGAGAAGGCCTCGAAATGCCGGGTCAGGGTGGCCTGGGAATAGACATAGGCCGGGGTGCCCACCTGGCGGGCGATCTCGGCCAGGCTCACGTCCTCGGCGAACAGCTCGCCGTTTTGATAAGCGAAATGATGCATGTTCCCTGCTGCGCCGGCCTTGGGGTTAGGGTTGCTGCTTGACCGACACGGGCGGGCTGGGCGGGCTGGGGTTGCCGGCCTCGTCCATGGCCACCACCCGGTACCAGTAGACCGCGCCCATCTTCACGTCCTTGTCCACGTAGGTGTTGTCCACCAGCGGCTGGGCGTGCAGGCGCACATAGGGCCCGGTCTTGGCCGCGGCCCGCTCCACGAAGTACCCCTTGGTGTCGCGCTCCGGGCTGGGGGTGAAGCGCAGGTAGATGCCGTCGGCAAAGCTGGCGCCCACCAGGCCGCCGGGCGCGCTGGGTCCGGTCTGGTCCAGGGGCGAGGCCCCGACCCAGGCCCCGGGCTGGCCCTCGATGGCATAGCCGTTGACCTCGCGCACCGCCGCCACCCGGTACTGGTACTGCTGGCCGGGGGTGCCGCTCTTGTCGGTGAGGCCGGGCTGGCTGAGCGGCCGCTCGTTCAGGGCGTGCTCGCCGTCCGGGCCCTGGCGGTAGACGATGTAGCCCACCTGCCCGCCGGCCGGCTGGCCGTTGGCGAGCCGGGTCACCGGCGGCCAGGCCAGGGCCACCTGGGCGTCGCCCTGCTTGACCCTCAGCCCCATGGGCGGGGCCGGGGCCAGGGCCCGCACCGCCCGGGCATAGCCGGAGAGCTGGCCCTTGCGGCTGCGGGCGTCCACGAACTGGACCTGGTACACGGCCATCATGTCCATGGGTGCGTCGCGGTCCAGATAGGTGAAGGTGCCGCCCTCGCCCGGCTTGAGCTGCTGGGTGAGATCCAGCGGCCGGTACTCCCGCAGCCGCGGCGGACAGGGCGGGCAGTCCGGGTCGCCGGTCACCGGCAGGTAGCCGTAATAGAGGTTGGCCCCGACCACCTGTTGCCCCGGCTGGTCGGAGCCGGGCACGGCAAAGGTGACCTCCACCCCGGCGGCCACGGTGCGGGCCTTGAACTCGCCGCTGGGTTGGGGCGCCACCGAGGTGGCGGCCAGGGGCGGCGACTTGATGCCGCAGCCGGTCAGGGCCAGCAGCAGGATGCCCAGGGCGCAGGCGCCCGCCCAACTCATTCGCTTTCCGGCCATAAGCGTTTCCTCGCTTCCCTCAAGGCCTCCGCCACCCGCTGGTTCGCGGTGCCGCCCGGACTCAGGCGGCGGTCGATGGCGTGCTGGGGGTCCAGCACCGGATATACGTCTTCTTCTATCACAGATGACAGGGACTTGTACTCTTCAAGGCTCAGTTGACCCAGGCTGCGGCCGCTTTTTTCGGCCATGAGCACCGCCCGGCCGGCCACCTCGTGGGCCGAGCGGAAGGCCATGCCCTTGCCGGCCAGGTAGTCGGCCAGCTCGGTGGCGTTGAGGAACCCGCCCTGCACGGCCGCGGCCATGGCGTCTTCGCGCACGCTGAGCCCGGCCAGCATGGGGGCCATCACCCTTAAGGCATCCAGGACCGTGTCCACCGCGTCGAAAACCGGCTCCTTGTCCTCCTGCAGGTCCTTGTTATAGGCCAGGGGCAGGCCCTTGAGCACGGTGATGAGGCTGACCAGGTCGCCCAGCACCCGGCCGGTCTTGCCCCGGATCAGCTCGGCCGCGTCGGGGTTCTTTTTCTGCGGCATGATGGAGCTGCCGGTGGAGAAGGCGTCCGACAGGCGCACGAAGCCGTACTCGCTGGTGGACCAGAGGATCAGCTCCTCGGCCAGGCGCGACAGATGCACCTGGGTCAGGGTGAGGCAGAACAAGAGCTCGGCCGCGAAGTCGCGGTCGCTCACCGCGTCCAGGCTGTTGCGGCAAGCGCCGCCGGTGAAGCCCAGGTCCTGGGCCACCGTGGCCGGGTCGATGGGAAAGGTGGTGCCGGCCAGGGCGGCCGCGCCCAAGGGCAGCACGGAGGTGCGGCCGTAGCAGTCGGCCAGGCGGTCGCGGTCGCGCCAGGCCATCTCCACGTAGGCCAGGAGATGATGGGCGAACAGGATGGGCTGGGCCCGCTGCAAATGGGTGTAGCCAGGCATGATGGCCTTGGAGTGGGCCGCGGCCAACTCCACCAGGGCGCGCTGGTAGTCCAACAGCGCCCGGTCCAGGTCGCGGCAGGCCTGCATCACCCACAGGCGCAGGTCGGTGGCCACCTGGTCGTTGCGGCTGCGGGCGGTGTGCAGCCGGCCGGCCGCCTCGCCGATCAGCTCCCTGAGCCGGGCCTCCACGTGGGTGTGGATGTCCTCCAGGGATTCGCGCCACTCAAGCTCGCCGGCCTCGATCTCCGCGCGCACCTGGTCCAGGCCCTGGATGATGAGCACCACGTCCGGGAGCTCCAGGATGCCCTGGCGGCCCAGCATGGCCGCGTGGGCCTGGCTGGCCCGGATGTCCTGGGCATACAGGCGCTTGTCAAACCCGATGGAGGCGTTGATGCGCTCCATCAGGGCGTGGGTGGGTTCGTCGAAGCGCCCGCCCCACTGCTTATAGTCTGTGTTATCGCTCATTTGCCGACTTTGCTCACAAATCGCCTAAGCTTCGCTCCGGCTCTTATTGAGCGCGTGGCGGATGCGCAGGCGCAGGCCGTTCAGGCGGATGAAGCCGGTGGCGTCGGCCTGGTTGTAGACCGTGTCCGCCTCGAAGGTGGCGATGTCGGGCCGGTAGAGGCTGTTGGGCGAGCGCCGGCCCAGCACGATCACGTTGCCCTTGTAGAGTTTCAGGCGCACCGAGCCGGAGACCGGCTGCTGGGCCTGGTCCATGAACGATTGCAACAGCTCGCGCTCGGGCGCGAACCAGTAGCCATAGTAGATCAGCTCCGAGTACTTGGGCACCAGGTTGTCGCGCAGGCGCAGCACCTCGCGGTCCAGGCACAGCGACTCCAGGGCCAGGTGGGCCTGGCGCAGGATGGCGCCGCCGGGGGTCTCGTACACGCCGCGGCTCTTCATGCCCACGAAGCGGTTCTCCACCAGGTCCACGCGGCCGATGCCGTGGCGTCCGCCCAGCTCGTTGAGGCGCGCCAGCAGCTTGGCCGGGCTCAGCGGCTCGCCGTCCACGGCCTTCGGGTCGCCGTGCTCAAAGTCGATGACGATCTCCTGGGGCTTATCCGGCGCGGCCTCGGGCGCAACGCTGAGCACGAACATCTCCTCGGGCGGGTTGGCCCAGGGGTCTTCCAGGATGCCGCCCTCGAAGGAGATGTGCAGCAGGTTGCGGTCGCTGGACCAGGGCCGGGCCTTGGTGACCGGCACCGGGATGCCGTGGTCCTGGGCATAGGCGATGAGCACCTCCCGGGAGTTCAGGTCCCACTCCCGCCAGGGCGCGATGATCTTGAGATCCGGGGCCAGGGCCTGGAAGGTCAGCTCGAAGCGCACCTGGTCGTTGCCCTTGCCCGTGGCGCCGTGGGCCACCGCGTCGGCGCCCTCCAGCCGGGCCACCTCCACCTGGCGCTTGGCGATGAGCGGCCGGGCCAGGCTGGTGCCCAGCAGGTACTGGGTCTCGTAGATGGCCCCGGAGCGGAAGGCCGGGAACACGTAATCCTTGACGAATTCCTCCTGGAGGTCGTCGATGTACACCGCGCTGGCTCCGGTCTTGATGGCCTTTTCGCGCACCGGGTCGAGCTCCTCGCCCTGGCCCAGGTCGGCGCAGAAGGCCACCACCTCGCAGCCGTAGTTCTCCTTGAGCCAGGTCAGGATGACGCTGGTGTCCAGCCCGCCCGAGTAGGCCAGGACGATCTTGTTGATCTTCTTGTCGCTCATGGGTTATGTCCCGTTAGAAAAATCAGCTTGAAGGAAAAGGCGAAGCAATCGCGCAACCGCCTTTTCTGACTAGCATTTTTAGGTGGCGGAAAGGCGTAGACAAGTCCCCGCCGCCGTCACGTTTAGTCTCTGTGTGCAACGGGGCGGCGTCCGTGCGTTCCCACCGTCGCCGCGTTGGACCTCTTTATGTAGGGGCGGGGTTTATCCCCGCCCGTCTTTGCTATTCCCGGCCGCCGTTCGGGCGGGGGTAAACCCCGCCCCTACATCAAGAAATCACGCCCAGACCCAGCGGCCAAATCTCAGTGATAGCTGTCATTGCGAGGAGCAACCCCGGAGGGTTGCGACGCGGCAATCTTCCCTTGCCATTTTCATGAAAAACGACGATGGAAGATTGCTTCGCTGCGCTCGCAATGACACCTATTCCTGGTTGTTCATCTTTCTTCGTAGGGACGGGGTTTCTCCCCGCCCCCCGTCTTTGTTTTCCCGGCTGCCACCCCGCCTCAGCCGAGCAGGGCCTCCATGATGGCCTTCTGCATGTGCAGGCGGTTCTCGGCTTGTTGCCAGATCACCGACTGCGGGCCTTCCAGCACCTCCTCGCTGACCTCCTCGCCGCGGTGGGCGGGCAGGCAGTGCAACACCATGGCATCTTTGCCCGCCAAAGACAAGAGCTTGGCATCCAAGGTGTATCCGCCGAAAAGCGCGCGCCGGCGGCCCGCGTCGTCCTCCTGGCCCATGGAGGCCCAGACGTCGGTGCTGACCACGTCGGCCCCGGTGATGGCCTCGCGGGGGTCGGCGGTCAGCAGCACCCCGGCCCCCCGGCTCTTGGCATAGGCCAGGATCTCCGCATCGGGCCCAAACCCGGCCGGGCAGGCCAGGCGCAGGCTGAAGCCCAGCTTGGCCGCGGCCTCCAGCCAGGAGTGGGCCATGTTGTTGCCGTCGCCCAGCCAGCAGTAGGTCAGGCCGTCCAGGCGGCCCTTGCGCTCGCTGACCGTAAGCAGGTCGCTGAGCACCTGGCAGGGGTGGTAGCGGTCGGTCAGGGCGTTGATGACCGGGATGCTGCCATACTGGGCCAGCTCGGTCACCACCTCCTGGCCAAAGGTGCGCACCACCATGGCGTCCACGTAGCGGCTCAGCACCCGGGCGGTGTCCTTCAGGGGCTCGGAGCGGCCGAGCTGGCTGTCGCGGCTGGTCATGAAGATGCTGCGTCCGCCCAGTTGGGCCGCGCCCACCTCGAAAGACACCCGGGTGCGGGTGGAGGCCTTTTCGAAGATAAGCGCCACCACCTTGTCGGCCAAGGGCCGGGGCCTGAGCCCCTGGCCCCAGCCGGCCTTTAGTTCGGCCGCCCGCGCCACCAAGCCCCGCACCTCGGCCGGGTTCAGGTCGCGTATGGTCAGCAAATGCTTGGCGTTAAGCTGCATGATCCACCCTCATTCCCGCGGCGGCGCGGCCAGCACCTGGTCCAGGGCCGCCAACAGGGCGTCGATCTCGGCCGTGGTCACCACCAGGGGCGGCAGGAAGCGCAGGATGGTGTCCTGGGTGCAGTTGACCACGAAGCCCATCTCCATCAACCGCTTGGCCAGCGGCCCGCCGGGGATGCCAAGCTCCATGCCCAGCATCAGGCCCAGGCCGCGCACGCCCTTGACCACCCGGGGGTGTTTGGCCGCCAGGTCCCTGAGCTTGCCGACAAAGTAGGCCCCGGTCTCCCGCACCAGCTCCAGGAACATGGGCGCGGTCAGGGTCTCCAGCACCACGCCGGCCGCGGCCATCACCACCGGGCCGGCCCCGAAGGTGGTGGCGTGGCTGCCGGGGTGGAACAGGTCGGCCACCTCCTGGCGGGCCAGCACCGCGCCGGCCGGCAGGCCGTTGGCCAGGGCCTTGGCCAGGGTCATCACGTCGGGCGTCACATTGAAGTGCTCGTGGGCAAAGAGCTTTCCGGTGCGGCCCAGGCCGGTCTGCACCTCGTCGAAGATGAGCAGCGCCCCCCGCTTGTCGCACAGATCCTTGAGGCCGGCCAAGAAGCCATCCGGCGGCAGCACCACCCCGCCCTCGCCCAGCACCGGCTCGGTCAGCACCGCGCACACGCCCTCGTCCATCAGCGCGGCCACCGCCTCCAGGTTGCCAAAGGGCGCGCGCCGGAACTCGGCCACCAGGGGGTCGTAACCCTTCTGCACCTTGTCCTGGCCGGTGGCCGAAAGCGTGGCCAGGGTGCGGCCGTGGAAGGAATGCTCCATCACGATGACCGCGTGGGCCCCGTGCAGCTTTTCCTTGCCCCACAGCCGGGCCAGCTTGAGCGCGCCCTCGTTGGCCTCGGCCCCGGAGTTGCAGAAAAACACCCGGTCCGCGAAGCAGTTATCGATCAACAGCTCGGCCACCCGGACCTGGGGCTCGGTGTAATACAGATTGGATACGTGCACCAGCATCCCGGCCTGGCGGCAGATGGCCTCGGCCACGCCGGGGTGGGCATGGCCCAGGTTGCACACCGCGATGCCGGCCAGGAAATCCAGATAGGACTTGCCGTCGCTGTCCTTGAGCTCGCAGCCCGAGCCCTCCACAAAAGTAACCTGGGTCCGGCCATAGGTGTTCATCACCAGCCGGTCTATCATCTGCGCCGCAGTCTCGGCCATGGGTCGATCTCCTTTTAAGGGCGGGGCAGTCGGGCGAACCCTTTAGCCCTCCACCCTGTCATTGCGAGAAGCGTGAGCGACGAAGCAATCACCCGGACCCCCTCCTAAAAAGCCGGGTTGCTTTTTGCCCCGATCATATACCTGGTTCAGCGCCGCGCCGCCTCATCGTCGTCGCCGGCCAGGCCGCCCATGGCGGGACGCCCGCACGAAATCGTTATGACCAGTCAACCGCCACATGGCTCAGGCCCGCCAGTCGCTCTTGAAGACCGTGCCCACGCCGGAATCCGTGAAGATTTCCAGCAACAAGGCGTTGGGCACCCGGCCGTCGATGATGTGCGCCCGCTCCACGCCGGCTTCCAGGGCCTCCAGGCAGCAGCTCACCTTGGGGATCATGCCCCCCTTGATGATGCCGGCCTCCATCAACTCGCCCACCTGGGGCGGAGTCATCTCGGCGATGAGGTTGCCCCGGCCGTCCAGCACCCCGCGGGTGTCGGTGAGCAGGATGAGCTTGCTGGCCCTGAGGCCGGCGGCGATGGCTGCGGCCACCAGGTCCGCGTTGATATTGAGCGATTCGCCATCCGGCCCCACGCCCACCGGCGCGATGACCGGGATGAAGTGGCCGTGCTCCAGGGTGCGCAGCACCTGGGGGTCCACCTTCTCCGGCTCGCCCACCAGGCCGATGTCCACGATCTCCGGCGGCTGGTTGGAGGCCGACTCCCGGGCGATCTGCAACCGGCTGGCCTTGATCAAGCCGCCGTCATGACCAGACAAACCCACCGCCCGGCCGCCTTCCTGGTTGATGAGCGCCACGATGGAGGTGTTGACCTGGCCCAGCAGCACCATCTGCACCACGTCCATGATCTCCGGCGTGGTCACCCGCATGCCGTCCACGAACTCGCAGGCGATGTTCAGTTCGCGCAGGAGCCGGCTGATCTGGGGGCCGCCGCCGTGCACCACCACTGGGTAGATCCCGATGGTGCGCAGCAGGATCACGTTGAGGGCGAAGGAGCGCTTGAGGTCGTTGTCCACCATGGCGTGGCCGCCGTACTTGATCACCACGGTCTGCCCCTGGAACTCGCGGATGTAGGGCAGGGCCTCGATCAGGGTGTGCGCGCGCAGATTGGCCTGGTCGGTCATGGCATCAATCCCGGGGTTGGTGAAAGCAAAGCCACACCACAACAGCCTAAAAGATCGTGAAGGGTAAGAAGCTTAGCATAGCCGGCCTCGCCCCTCGCCCGCAAAATAATCAGGCATTGATCTGTCATTGCGAGGAGCAACCCCTCTGGGTTGCGACGCGGCAATCTCCAGTTTCCTCTTCCCTGAAAACGACAACGGAAGATTGCTTCGCTGCGCTCGCAATGACGGCTAAGCCTGGTTTTTCTCAATCTCAGCCGCGCGCAGGCGCTTATAAAATATACCGGCTCAAATCGTTGTCCTGCGCGATGTCCATCAGCTTCTGGCGCACGTAGTTGGCGTCGATGATCAGCTCCACGCCATCCATTTCCGGGGCCTCGAAACTGACTTCTTCCAGCAAACGCTCCATCACCGTGTGCAGCCGCCGGGCCCCGATGTTCTCGGTGGACTCGTTGACCTGGGTGGCGATCTCGGCCAGGGCGTGGATGGAGTCCTGGTTGAATTTCAGCGTCACGTTCTCGGTGGCCAACAGCGCCATGTACTGGGTGACCAGCGCGTTCTCCGGTTCGGTGAGGATGCGCACGAAATCCGCGGCCGTCAGCGCGGTCAACTCCACCCGGATGGGGAAGCGGCCCTGCAACTCCGGGATCAGGTCGCTGGGCTTGCACACGTGGAACGCGCCGGCGGCGATGAACAGGATGTGATCGGTCTTGACCATGCCGTGCTTGGTGGTCACGGTGGAGCCCTCCACCAGGGGCAGCAGGTCGCGCTGCACGCCCTCGCGGCTCACGTCCGGCCCCCGGCCGCCCATCTCCCGGCCGGCGATCTTGTCGATCTCGTCCAAAAAGACGATTCCCTCCTGCTCGACCTTGGCCAGGGCCTCCGAGACGACCCGGTCCATGTCGATCAGCCGCGCGGCCTCCTCGGCGATGAGGATCTCCAGCGCTTCCGGCACCTTGACCTTGCGGCGCCGGGTCTTCTTGGGCAGGATGCCGCCCAGCATGTCCCGCAGGCTACTGTCCAGGTCCTCCAGGCCGCCGGCGCTGAATATCTCCACCATGGGCAACTGCTGCTGCTGGCTGACTTCCAGCTCCACGTAGCGCTCGTCCAGCTTGCCCTCGTGCAGGAGCTTGCGCAGCTTGCTGCGGGTGGGGTTCACGTCCTCGCCCTTGCCCACCACCTCCAGGTGCTGGCGCTCGCCCTCGGGCTGGTCGCCGGGCTGGCGCGGGGGCAGCAGGATGTCCAGCAGCTTGTCCTCGGCCAACTCCTGGGCCTTCTGGCGCACGGTCTCCTGCTCCCGGGCCTTGACCATGTTGATGGCCAGCTCGGTCAAATCGCGCACCATGGATTCCACGTCGCGGCCCACGTAGCCCACCTCGGTGAACTTGCTGGCCTCCACCTTCAGGAAGGGCGCGTCGGCCAGCCGCGCCAGCCGGCGGGCGATCTCGGTCTTGCCCACGCCGGTGGGCCCGATCATGAGGATGTTTTTGGGGGCTATCTCGTCGCGCAGCTCCTCGGGCACCTGCTGCCGGCGCCAGCGGTTGCGCAGGGCGATGGCCACGCAGCGCTTGGCGTCCTTCTGGCCGACCACGTATTTATCCAGCTCGGCCACGATCTGACGGGGGGTGAGATTGGGCATGGTTACAGAGTCTCCACCACTATCTGGCGGTTGGTGTAAATGCAGATGTCGGCCGCGATCTCCATGGCCGCCCGGGCCATCTCCTCCGGCCCCAGGTTGCTGTGGGCCTTCAGGGCCCGGGCCGCGGCCAGGGCGAAGGGCCCGCCCGAGCCGATGGCCACCACGCCGTTCTCCGGCTCGATCACGTCGCCTAGGCCCGAGATCATCAGCAGGTGGTCGCGGTCGGCGGCGATGAGCAGGGCCTCCAGCCGGCGCAGGAGCTTGTCCGTGCGCCAGTCCTTGGCCAGCTCCACCGCGGCCCGGGGCAGGTTGCCGGCGTAGGCCTCCAGCTTGGCCTCCAGGCGCTCGAAGAGCGTGAAGGCGTCGGCGGTGGCCCCGGCGAACCCGGCCAGCACCTTGTCGTGATAGAGCCGGCGCACCTTGCGCGCCCCGGCCTTGACCACCGTGGCGCCCATGGTCACCTGGCCGTCGCCGGCCATCACCACCCGGCCCTGGCCCTGGATGGCCAGCACGGTGGTGGCGTGCATCTCAGGCAGGCGGGTCTCCGTCATCCGGTCCATCCTTATCCGTATGGGCCCGCGGGTGGGCCTGGTCATAAACCTTGAGCAACTGGTCCACCGTCAGGTGGGTGTATTTCTGGGTGGTGCTCAGGCTCTTGTGGCCCAGCATCTCCTGCACCGAGCGCAGATCGGCCCCACCTTCCAAAAGGTGGGTGGCCATGGCGTGGCGCAGGGAGTGGGGCGTCACACGGCGCCCGCCGCTCAGGCCGCCTCGCCGGGTCTCCATGAGCCGCTGCACGCTGCGCGGGCTGATGCGCCGGCCCCGGCGGTTGACAAACAGCGCTGGCTCGTCCCCCGCCCCGGCCGTGGCCAGGGCCGGCCGCGCGGCCAGGTAGGCCTTCAGCGCGGCCAGGGCCGCCGCGCCCACCGGTACCACCCGCTCCCGGCCGCCCTTGCCGCGCACCACCCGCACCACCGCCAGGTCCAGGCGCAGGTGGCCGACATCCAGGCCGGTCAGCTCGCTCACCCTGAGCCCGCTGGAATACAGCAGCTCCAGCATGGCCCGGTCGCGCAGTTGGGCTGCGGCTTGGGCCGGGTCCGGCGGCGCGCCCGGGTCCGTGGCCACGGCCGGGGCCGGGGCCTCCAACACGTGGAAGGCTTCGTCCACGCTGAGCCGCCGCGGCAGGGGCCGGTCCAGCTTGGGCGGCCGCACCTGCCGGGCCGGGTTCGCCGCTATCATACCGCGCTCGGCCAGAAAATCGAAGAAGGCCCTGAGCCCCATCAGGCGGCGCTGCACGCTGCTGCGGCGGTCGCTCTTCATCAACCGGGCCAGATGGGCCCGCACGTCCGCCGGCTCCACCGCCGCCCAATCGGCCAGGGCCCGGCGGCCGGCCATGAAGGCCAAAAACTGGCGCACGTCGCGGCTATAGGCCGCCACGGTGTGGGGCGAGAGCCCCCGCACCTGGGCCAGGTGCGCGCAAAAATCCGTGAGCGCCGCTTCCATGGCCGACTCCCGCGCCGCCGGGCGTGGGCCGGCCTGGCGCGAAAAGTTTTATGGTAACTTAACTGAGCGGGGAAGCAAGCGCAAACCTGATTGAGCCCCCCGCGCCGGCCCAGCCCTCCAGCCGCCTATCCGGCAGCCCGAACGGTCAAAATGGCTTTTCCGAGACGTTTTGGCCTTGACTTGACAAGGGGCCTTGGTTAGTGTTTGCCGTTAACTTTAAATGTTTGGGGGTGTTGCGCGGTCAGTGCCCCGAACGGAGCGCCCCTGCCCGGCCGCCCGCGTGGGCCAGCCAGGCAACCCCCGCCGGCCACTTAACAAACGAGGAACCGCCATGAGTGACAACGTCAGCCTTACCCGAACCATCGCCCTGGTTGGCCACGGCGGCGGAGGCAAGACCTCCCTGGCCGAGGCCCTGTTGTTCAACACCAAAGTGGTGGATCGACTGGGGAAGGTAGACGAGGGCAGCGCCGCCCTGGATTACGAGCCGGAGGAGACCAAGCGCGGCGCCAGCGTGAGCGCCGCCTTTGGCCACTACAGCCACAAGAAGCACAACGTGCACCTGGTGGACTGCCCCGGTGACGACAACTTTCTCTCCGACGCCGCCGCCGCCCTGCGCGCCGTGGACGGGGTGCTCATGGTCGTCGACGCCATCGACGGCGTGAAGGTCCAGGGCGAGAAGGTCTGGCAGTTCGTCCAGGAAAACGACCTGCCCGCCGTCTTCGTGGTCAACAAGATGGACCGCGAGCGGGCCGATTTTGAGAAGGCCGTGGCCATGATCCCGGACATGCTGGGCATCAAGGCCGTCAGGCTCATGCTGCCCATCGGCGCGGCCGAATCCTTCAAGGGCGTGGTGGATCTGCTGGCCAACAAGGCCTATCTGTTCGAGACCGACGGCTCCGGTAAGCTCACCGCGGCCGATATCCCGGCCGAAGTGGCCGACGACGCGGCCGCCGCCCGCGAGACGCTGATCGAGGACATCACCGAGGCCGACGACAGCCTGATGGAGCGCTACCTGGAGGGCGAGGAGCTCAAGCCCGAGGAGCTGGCCGCGGCCCTGGCCAAGGGCGTGCGCGATCGTCTCTTTGGCGTGGTGGCCTGCTGCTCGGCGCTCAAGAACATCGGCGTGCAGCCCTTGATGGACCTCATCAACCAGCTCCTGCCCTCGCCGGTGCAGCGCGGAGCCATCACCGCCAAGAACCTCAAGGGCGACGGCGAGGAGATCCGCGAGCCCAACCCCGAGGCGCCCTTCTCCGGCCTGGTCTTCAAGACCATCGCCGACCCCTACGCCGGCCGGCTCTCGGTCCTGCGCGTGTTCTCGGGCAAACTCACCACCGAGATGAACCCCCTGAACCCCAACAAGGACGCCAAGGAGCGTTTTGGCCAGATGTACCTCATGACCGGCAAGAACCAGAAGACGGTCAGCGAGGCCCTGCCCGGCGACATCATCGCCATCCCCAAGCTCAAGGAAACCACCACCGGCGACACCCTCTGCGATGACAAGGCCCCGCTGGTCTTCGAGGAGATCAATCCCCTGCCCGCGGTCATCAGCTACGCCATCGAGGCCAAGGAAAAGGGCGACGAGGAGAAGGTCTTCGCTGGCATCAACAAGCTGCTGGAAGAAGACCCCACCCTGCGCCTGGACCGCGACCCGGCCACCGGCGAGGCCATCCTCTCAGGCATGGGCTCGGTGCACATCGAGACCACCCTGGAGCGCCTGCGCCGCAAGTTCGGCGTGGAGGTGAAGCTCAACAAGCCCAAGGTGCCCTACCGCGAGACCCTGAAGGGCACCACCCGCATCCAGGGCCGCTACAAGAAGCAGACCGGCGGCCGCGGCCAGTTCGGCGACACCTGGCTGGTCATCGAGCCCGCCGGCCCTGGCGAGGGCTACGTCTTTTTGGACGAGATCGTGGGCGGAGCCATCCCCCGCAACTACATCCCCGCGGTCGAAAAGGGCATCGGCGAGGCCATGGCCCAGGGCGTCTACGCCGGCTACCCCATGGTGGACGTCAAGGTCCACCTTGTGGACGGCTCCTTCCACCCGGTGGACAGCTCGGAAATGGCCTTCAAGGTGGCCGGGTCCATGGGCTTCAAAAAGGGCGTGCCGCTGTGCAAGCCCACCATCATGGAGCCCATCATGCTGCTGACCGTGACCGTGCCCGAGGACAGCATGGGCGACGTCATGGGCGACATCAGCGGCCGGCGCGGCCGGGTGCTGGGCATGGAGGCCAAGGGCAGCCTACAGGTGGTCAAGGCCCATGTGCCCATGAGCGAGGTGCTGACCTACCAGCCCGAGCTGACCCAGATGACCGGCGGACGCGGCGCCTTCAACATCAGCATGGACCACTACGAGGAAGCCCCCGGCGACGTGCAGCAAAAACTGGTCGAGGCCTACCAGAAGTCCCGCGAGGAGGGTAATTAATTCGCCAGGATGAGGCCCCCCTCACCCTGCCCTCTCCCCCCAGGATGGGGGGCGAGGGAGTAAATGCCCCAACCCGCTCCCTCACCGGGTCATGGGGGCACCTTCTTGACCCTCGCCCCCTCCGGGGGAGAGGGTCGGGTGGGGGGCGATCAGGAGGGATTATGACCGAGGCAGGCTTCAACCACCAGGCGGCGATCCTGACCATCAGCGACAAGGCATCAGAGGGCCGGCGGGAGGATACCGCCGGCCCTTCTCTGGTGGCGGCCCTGAAGTCGGCCGGCATCAGCGTGGCCGCCCGCGAGGTGGTGCCCGACGAGCCCGAGCTTATAGCCGCCGCGCTCAGGCGCTACGCTGATGAGGATTGCTACGCCCTGGTGCTCACCAGCGGCGGCACCGGGCTTTCCCCCCGCGACAACACCCCCGAGGCCACCATCCATATCGCCGACCGCCTGGTGCCTGGTCTGGCCGAGGCCATGCGCGCCGAGGGCCTCAAACACACCCCCCACGCCATGCTCAGCCGGGGGGCCTGCGTGGTGCGCAACCAGACCCTCATCGTCAACCTGCCCGGCTCGCCCAAAGGCGCCCTGGAAGGGCTGGGGGTCATCCTGCCGGCCCTAGGGCATGCGCTGGATAAATTGAGGGGGGATATGAGGGATTGTGGGAGGAAGTGATGTAGTTTCAAGTTGCTACCGCTGTGACAAATCTTGTAGGTTGGGTTGAGGGGCCTTGGCCCCGAAACCCAACATCTTCATTCATATCTTACAAATGCGTTACTGTATGGATATTAACTCTGGCTCATCCTGATCTTGCGTACATAGGCCTTGAAAGGAAGTGGACAATCAGGATTTCCTCTTTGATGTCATTGGGTTTAGTCAAAGAGGAGCACCGTCATGTCCACGAGCTTGTTGTATCACGGGTTTGGCGTTCGGGGC
>JAZDHW010000100.1:0-14759 GCA_043805555.1 Pseudomonadota bacterium | reverse complement strand
CGCCATTCCGGGCGGGCCGTCCATGGCCCGCCCGGAAGCCTGTCGGAGGATTACTCCGACAGGCTCCTAGCCCGCCCGCGCGGGAAACCCGGGCCGCCGGCGGGTTGCCGGCGGCCGTTTGTTTTGTCATCTCCGGCCCTTGCTGCGCAAGGACAGGCTGCGCACACCCACCTGCACCACGATGCGCAGGAACTCCACAATCAGCAGCAGGCTGATGACCAGGCCGGCCAGGGTCAGGATGCGCGGGAAGAAGTTGTCCCAGTCCCAGGCCCGGCCCGAGAACACGCCATCCTCGGTGAACAGGAAGTCCAGGGCCAAAAACGGGCTTACCTCGCGCTCCATGGGCGCCTCGGAGATGGGCCCGATCTGCTTCTGGGGCGTGAACATGGCAAAGACGCGCTCGACCAGTTCGTCTTCCTTGTCCGAGGGCACGGCCACGTTGCGCACCTCCGGCGTGGTGGCCATGCGCACCAGCAGCCGCTTTTCCACCGGCGCCAGGCGGCCGAGGCTGCGGATCAGGTGCTGGCCGGCGGCCAGGGGGATGCGCGCCTCGGTGTCGGCGTAATAGGCCTGCCACTCGGCCCAGTTCTCGTCGCGGATGGCCCGCTCCATGAGCAGCTCGAGCACGTCATCGTCGCCCCAGCGGTAGGGGTCCAGCCAGCGGGTGTCCCAGATATTGCTGGGCGGGGAAAGGTCGTTGGTCGGGCTGACGTGGGTTACGGTCACCAGCGCCCGGAAGGTTATGGGCAAGGTCAGGGCCGGGGCGGCCCCCAGCAGGCAGGCCCCCAGCACCCCGACCGCCAGCAGCCAGGCCCGTCCGCGCCCGCGCGATACTGCCGCTCTGCCGATAACCCACTCGCTCATGCTATCGAACATAGCATGCACCCCGCGCAGGGGGCCAGCCAATGTCATTAGGGTCCAGCCCCTATTGACATTAGACTCCCGCTGACCTAACGTGCCTGGTATATTTACTAAATTGCGCTTGATCCCTCACAGGCCGCAAATGTTTCTCAGCTTATAATAGGTACTGCTGAACCTTTTTGCATTCTGCGCCGGATTCCGCGCGCTTGGGGGCCGGGCCCCCGGAGGTGGCAATTGGTGGGACAGGCATCGCTTCCCGAGTTTGACTGGCGGCGGCCGCAGACCTTCCTCAGCCTGGCCATGGCCGCCAGCACCAGCCCCCGCGCCTTTTTCGCGGCCATGCCCACCGGCGGCAGCCTGGTGCCGCCCATGCTGTTCCTGGTCCTGGCCCAGTTCATCCCGGCCGTGGTCCAGGGCCTGGCCCAGATCTCCCAGCACGGGGCCAACGCCCTGGCCGGCGTCGTGATCCTCCTGCTCAAGCGCCTGATCTATTTCCTGATCTTCGCCGACCTGATCTGGGTGGCGGCGCGCTTTGCCTCGCGCTCCCAGATATCCTTCATCAACACCATCCGGCTGTTCTGTTACTCATCGGGGATCTGGATCATCTCGGCCGCGGTCTGGGTGCTTTCACCCGCGCCGGCGGCCCTGGTTTTCGTGGTGGTGATCCTCTACCACCTCTACCTGGTCCAGGTCGGCCTGCAGGTGGTGGCCAATCTGCCCACCTTCCCGGCCATGCTGGCGGTGCTGCTGGCCCTGGTGGCCTTTGTCATGCTCTGGATCTTCGTGGCCCCCATGCTGGGCCTGATGCCGGTGACCATGCCGCCGGGCGCGATGATCGGAGGGGCCCCGCCCGCCCCCCAACCGTGAAAGTCACGCGGGGCCTGTCGCCAGCGCGGTGCTGATGCTGCATAATTGCTGAGGTCGCGTCCCGGACCGCGGCGGCCCCCGCCGCCGGCCCGGCCACGCCCCCAACCGCCGGCCAAGGGGTTTCTACGGTGAAAAAGGCTATCAAGTGGATCCTGATCCTGGTCGCGCTGGCCGCCGCCGGCTGGGGCGGCTGGCGCTATTGGCAGCAGGGGCAGACCGTGGAGCCGGTGGTGACCGGGCCCGAGGTCCAGGTGAAGCGCGGCGCCATCCGCCGCCTGGTCACCAGCACCGGCACGGTCAAGCCCCAGGTGGGGGCCCAGGTCAACGTCAGCACCCGGGTCAGCGGCCGGGTGGAGACCCTGTCGGTGGCCATCGGCGAGGAGGTCAAACCCGGCCAGGTGGTGGCGGTGATCGAGCACAAGGACTTGCAGGCCAAGCTGGACCAGGCCAGGGCGGCCCTGAACGAGGTGGCCGTGCAGCTCAGGCAGGCCCAGGTGGACTACAAGCGCCAGGCCGCGCTCAAGGACGAGGACCTGGTGAGCCAGGACGCGGTGGACAAGGCCCGCCAGCAGGTGGAGGTGCTGTCCGCCCGCCTGGAGAACAACAAGGCCCAGGTGGCCACCGCCCAGGTCAACCTGGACTTCGCCACCATCCGCAGCCCCATCGGCGGCGTGGTGGCCACCATCGCCACCCAGCAGGGCGAGACCGTGGCCGCCAGCCTCAACGCCCCGGTCTTCATGACCGTGGTGGACCTGGGCCGGCTGCTGGTGGAGGACTACGTGGACGAGACCGACATCGGCCTGGTGCAGCTCAACCAGGAGGCCTACTTCACCGTGGAGGCCTACAGCGGCCGCCGCTTCAAGGCCGAGGTGCAGGCCATCCGGCCGGCCGCCAAGCTGGTGGACGACGTGGTCTACTACACCGTGGACCTGAAGATCACCGATCCCTACACCGGCCTGCTCAAGCCGGAGATGACCGCCAACGTCTCCATCGTGGTGGATGAGCGCGACAACGTGCTGCTGGTGCCCGCGGCCGCCCTGCGCCGCCGGGGCAGCCAGAGCCTGGTCTACGTCAAGGACAACGACAAGGTGCGCCAGGCGCCGGTCAAGGTGGGCTGGAGCGAGGGCGAGCGCACCGAGGTGGTCTCGGGCCTGGAGGAGGGCCAGACCCTGATCGTGCCGCGGCCCGGCCAGGGGCTCGGCGGCGGCGGCAATGCCGGCGGGCCCGGCGGGCCCGGCGGCCCCCGGCCCCCGCGCTGAGGGCGGCCTTGATCCAACTGCGCCAAATCACCAAGATCTACGACTCGGGCAAGGTGGCCACCCCCGCCCTGCTGGGCGTGGACCTGGACATGGCCCGGGGCGATTTCGCCGCCATCATGGGGCCCTCGGGCTCGGGCAAGTCCACCGTGATGCACATCATGGGCCTTTTGGACCGGCCCACCTCCGGCAGTTATCTCTTCGAAGGCCAGGAGGTGACCGGCCTGGGGGACGACGGCCTGAGCGGCCTGCGCAACGAGCGCATGGGCTTTGTCTTCCAGGCCTTCCATCTGCTGCCCTCGGCCACGGCGCTGAAAAACGTCCTGCTGCCATTCATCTACGCCCCCCGCTACCCGGCCGACGCGGCCGAGCGGGGCCGCAGGGCCCTGACCGCGGTGGGTCTGGAGCACCGCCTGCACCACCGCCCCGGCGAGCTTTCCGGCGGCGAGAGCCAGCGGGTGGCCATCGCCCGGGCCCTGGTCACCGACCCCGAGGTGATTTTCGCCGACGAGCCCACCGGCAACCTGGATCGCCGCGCCACCTACGAGGTCATGGCCACCCTGCAGCGGCTCAACCGCGAGGAAGGCAAGACCGTGATCCTGGTCACCCACGACAACCACGTGGGCGAGATGTGCAAGCGGGTGGTGCGCCTGGTCTACGGCCGCATCGACAGCGACACGGTCAACCCCGCGGCCCTGGACGCCGCCCAGATCCTGGCCAGCCTGCCCCCGCCGGAGGAGGACCGCCGGTGAAGCGGCTCCTGCGCCTTATGGGCGAGGCCCTGCACTCGCTCTGGGCCGAACGCGGCTATGCCGCCCTGATGATGATCGGCCTGGTCATCGGCATCAGTTCGGTCACGGTCATCTACGAGATGGGCGAGGGCGTGCGCGACCGGGTGGTGGGCATGATGTCCTCCATGGGTTTTGGCGCCGACGCCTTTTTCATGACCTCGGGCGGCCGCCGGGTGGGTTTTAGGCGCGGGCCCGGCAGCGGGGGCCGGGTGATTACGGTCAAGGACGTGGAGGACATCTCGCGTCTGGTCAACGTGGACCTGGTGGTGCCCCAGCTCAACATCAGCCAGGACCGCATCAGCGCCGGTCCGCGCCACATCACCAGCCGGGTGCGCGGCGTGCATCCCAAGTACGCCGAGTCGCGGCGCTGGGACGTGGTCCAGGGCCGCTTCGTCACCGCCGAGGACGACCACCGCAAGCGCCGGGTGGCGGTGGTGGGCGCCAGCACCGCCCGCGAGCTGTTTCCCGAAGGTGGCTCGGCCGTGGGCCGGGCCATCCGCATCGGCAACACCCCCTTCATCGTCATCGGCCTGCTGGCCAGCAAGGGCTCCAGCCCCTCGGGCCACGACCGCGACGACGTGGTGCTGGTGCCCATCACCACCGCCCAGCGCCGCCTGAGCAAGGAGGACAAGTTCAGCGCCGCGCGGGTGAACATGGTGGACCCCAACCAGGCGGCGGAAACGGTGGAGGAGGTGCGCGAGATCCTGCGCGCCAACCACCACCTGGCTCCCGAGGTGCCCGACGACTTCACCATCATCACCCCGGACTCGCTCCTGGAGCGGGTCACCAGCCAGAGCCAGGCCATGGTGGCCATGCTCACCTTCATCGCCGCGGTGAGCCTTTTTGTCAGCGGCATCGTGATCATGAACATCATGCTGGTGGCGGTGAGCGAGCGGTCCCACGAGATCGGGGTGCGCCGGGCGGTGGGGGCCACCCGGGGCGACGTGCTGATGCAGGTCATGTGCGAATCGCTCATGGTGGCCCTGATCGGCGGCGTCTGCGGCCTGGGCCTGGGCATGCTGCTCTCCCGGCTCATCGGGGCCGGGCTGGACCTGCCGGTGGCCTTCAGCCTGCCCGGCTTCGCGCTCTCCTTCCTGTTCAGCGCCGGGGTGGGCCTGATCTTCGGCCTGTTCCCCGCCCGCCGGGCCGCGGCCCTGGAGCCGGTGGAATGCCTGCGCTGAACTCCCGCGCCCTGCGGCTCATGGCCGCGGCCTGGGAGGGCGTGGCCAGCCGGCGCCTGCGCTCGGCCCTGGCCGCCCTGGGGCTCATGGTGGGCGTGGCGGCGGTGGTGCTGATGGTGGCCATCGGCCACGGCACCCGCAACAAGGTGCTGGACCAGGTGACGGCAATGGGCTCCGACCTGCTCACCGTGCGCGCGGCCAAGAGCACCCCCACCGGGGCCCGGGCCAGCACCACCTCCGAGCGGGCCAGCCTGACCCCGGCCGACGCGGTGGCCATGAGCCGCCTGGAGGGTGTGCTCTCCGCCGTGCCCGAGACCGCCATGAGCGCCCGGGTCACCGGCCTGGGCGTGACCACCGACACCGTGCTCATCGCGGCGCCCAGCGAGGTTTTCAGCGTGGAGGGCCACCGGGCGGTCCAGGGCCAGGTCTATGGCCAGCGCGAGGAGCGCCAGGCCCAAAGGGTGGCGGTGGTGGGCCCCACCCTGCGCGAGAAACTGGCCGGCGACGCCAGCCTGGTGGGCCAGACCATCGAGATCAAGAAGCAGCCCTTCCTGGTGGTGGCCGAGCTCATGCCCAAGGGCCTGGACGCCAACGGCCTGGACCTGGACGACCGGGTGTACGTGCCGCTGCGCACCGGCCTGAGCCGCCTCATGGGCGGCCGGCGCAACATCGGCTACATCGTGGTGCAGGGCGAAGCCGGCCAGGGCCAGGCGGACATCGGGGAGGAGGTGCGCCGCCTGCTGCGCCAGCGCCACCGCCTGACCGAGCCCGCGCAGCGCGACGACTTCACCATCTACACCCAGTTGGAGGCCATCGAGACCCAGGAGGAGTCCAGCCGCCTGTTCACCTCGCTCATCACCGGCGTGGCCGGCATCAGCCTTTTGGTGGCCGGCATCGGCATCATGGCGGTGATGCTCATCGGCGTGCGCGAGCGCACCCCGGAGATCGGCGTGCGCCGGGCGGTGGGGGCGCGGCGCCGCGACATCCTGCTGCATTTTTTGCTGGAGGCCCTGATCCTGGGCCTGGGCGGCGGCCTGGCCGGGGCCGGACTGGGCCTGGGCCTGGCCGAGGCGGTGCGCCGCCTCAGCGACCTGAATTACGCCCTGCCCTGGCACGCGGCCGGGGTGGCCATGCTGGTCAGCCTGGCCATCGCGGTGGTCTTCGGCCTCTGGCCCGCCCGGCGGGCCGCCTCCCTGACCCCGGTGGAGGCGGTGCGCGACGCCTGAGCCAATTTCTTGCGCTCAGGCTTCATTTTCCAGCTTGCCCTGGGCCGATGGTTTGTTATCATTGGTCAGACCAGCCTGTCGCCAATCATTCTCCATTCCCCCCAGCGGGATCGTCAGGGGAGCCCATGCCCTTCCTAAACCTGCGCGGCCTCGACTTTTATTACGAAATCCACGGCTCCGGTCCCAAGGTCCTGTTCATCAACATCACCGGCGGCGACCTGCGCCAGAACCCCAACGTCTTCGACTCGCCCCTGGCCCTCCACCACAGCGTGCTGGCCCATGACCAGCGCGGCCTGGGCCAGAGCGCCCGGCCGGACGTGGCCTACACCATGGCCGACTACGCCGACGACGCCGCGGCGCTGATCCAGGCCCTGGACTGGGGCCCCTGCCCGGTGGTGGGGGTCTCCTTTGGCGGCATGGTGGCCCAGGAGCTGGCCCTGCGCCATCCGCGCCTGGTCAGCCGCCTGGTGCTGGCCTGCACCAGCAGCGGCGGGGCCGGCGGCGCGTCCTATCCCCTGCACGAGCTGGCCGCGCTGCCCCTGGAGCAGAAGGCCGCCCGCATGACCGAGCTGGTGGACCTGCGCCGCAACGCCGCCTGGCAGGCCGCCCATGCCGCCGAGTTCGCCGCCCTGAAGGACCAGGCCCTGGCCCGCCTGCGCCTGGGGGCCGAGGAGCCCAACCGGGGCGTGGGCGCCCGGCGTCAGCTTGGGGCCCGCATCGGCCACGACACCTTTGATCGCCTGCCCCAGCTCGCCATGCCGACCCTGGTCTGCGGCGGGCTGTTTGACGGCGTGGCCGCGCCGCCGGTGCTGGCGGCCCTGGCCGCGGCCATCCCCGGCGCGCGCCTGGAGCTTTTCCAGGGCGGCCACCAGTTCCTGGATCAGGACCCGCGGGCCTGGCAACGGGTGCTGGGCTTTTTGGCCGAGGCCCAGGGTCTTCTGGCCGGAATGGCCTGGGCCGAGGGCCTGCCCGCCGGCTGGGGTCCGGAGGGCCTGGCCCTGGCCGCCCTGGGCCGGGCCGCGGTCTGCTGCACGGTGCTGGATCTCGCCGGCCGGCTGCTCTTCTACAGCCACCACGGCCCCCGGATCCTGGACCGCCGGCCCGAATACCTGGGCCGCGACGTGCGCGAGCTGCACCAACCGGCCAGCGCAGCCAAGATGAGCGCCATCCTGGCGGCCTATGCCGCCGGCGGCCAGGAGGAATACACCTGGCAGCTAGGCCAGGCCGGCAAGGTCTTCACGGTGCGGGTGAAACCCCTCATGGCGGGGGGTGAAAACATCGGCCTGGTGCACGTGGTGATGCTCATGCCGCCTGCCGCGGCCTGAGCTTTTTTGGGGCTGGGGGGACCGGCCCAAGGTTACAGCCTTGTGTTCGGCCCGCAAAATAAGTTAATAAATAACTTACGCATATCGGAACCACGTTCCGGCCCGGGGCCGTCCCCCGGGTGCTTCTATGTGAGCGACCAGGAGCCCGCATGAACGCCCTTGATGCCCTAATTAAGGTCATTGACACCGCAAACGAGGTGGTTGGCCGCGTGGTTGCGGTGATCACCGCCGTGCTGGTGCTGGTGATCTTCAACGACGTGGTGATGCGCTACGTCTTCAACATCAGCTTCGTCTTCACCCAGGAGTTGGAGTGGCACCTGTTCGCCTTCATCTTCCTGGTGGGGGCCGGCTACACCCTGCTGCACAACGGCCACGTGCGGGTGGACATCGTCTACGCCCGCTTAAGCCCCCGCGCCCAGGCCTGGATCGACGCCATCTGCTGCCTGATTTTCCTGTTCCCGGGTTGCTGGCTGGTGCTCAGCACCACCATTCCCTTCGTGGAAAACGCCTTCAACACCATGGAGGGCTCGCCGGACCCCGGCGGCATCCCCTACCGCTGGGTGCTCAAGGCCTGCATCCCCTTTGGCTATGCGCTGATGACCCTGCAAGGCGTGTCCCTGTTCCTCAAGAGCCTCCTTGTGGCCCTGGGGCTTAGGCCCGCGGCCAAGGAGGCCAACTAAATGTTTGAAGAATACATGGCCGGCTGGATGTTCCTGGCCCTGTCCATCCTGTTGATGGTGGGCTTCCCGGTCACCTTCACCCTGCTGGGCGTCTCGCTGTTCTTCGCCTGGATCGGCCCCGGCGTGGAGTTCCTGGATCTGCTGCCCATGCGCATCTGGGGCGTGATGGACAACGTGGTGCTGATCGCGGTGCCGCTGTTCATCTTCATGGGCGTCACCCTGGAACGCTCGGGCATGGCCGAAGAGCTATTGGAGACCATGGGCATGCTCTTCGGCCGCCTGCGCGGCGGCCTGGCCATCTCGGTGATCGCGGTGGGCGCGCTCTTGGGCGCCAGCACCGGCATCGTGGGCGCCACCGTGGTCACCATGGGCCTACTCTCCGTGCCCACCATGCTGCGCTACGGCTATGACAAACGTCTGGCCACCGGCACGGTGGCCGCCTCGGGCACCCTGGGCCAGATCATCCCACCCTCGGTGGTGCTGGTGCTGTTGGGCACCATCATCCAGGTGCCGGTGGGCGATCTGTTCATGGGCGCGGTGCTGCCGGGCATGCTGCTGGTGGGCCTTTACAGCGTCTACATCCTGGTCCTGGTCTGGCTGAAACCCCACAAGGGCCCGGCCATCAGCCTGGACGACGCCGGCATCGACCGGCGGCAGTTCATAGTCCGGGTGTCCCGCGCCCTGGTGCCGCCCATGGTGCTGATCATGGCCGTGCTGGGCTCCATCTTCGCCGGCGTGGCCTCGCCCACCGAGGCGGCGGCCGTGGGCGCGGTGGGCTCGGTGCTCCTGACCGCCCTGAACCGCAAGTTCGCCTGGAAGATGCAGTTCGAGGTGATGAAGACCACCACCCGGCTCACCTGCATGGTCTTCATCATCTTGGTGGGCGCGGCGGCCTTCGGCCTGGTCTTCCGCGAACTGGACGGCGATGACCTGGTGCGCAACTTCCTGACGTGGGTCTCCAACAATTACAGCAAGTGGACGGTGCTCTTAATCGTCATGGCCCTGATCTTCCTGGTGGGCTTTTTGCTGGACTTCATCGAGATCTGCTTCATCCACGTGCCGGTGCTGGCCCCGATCATGGTGGAGTTCGGCTTCGACCCGCTCTGGTTCGCCATCCTGCTGGCGGTGAACCTGCAAACCTCGTTCCTCACCCCGCCCTTCGGGTTCTCACTGTTCTACCTGAAAGCCGTCACGCCACCGGGCGTGACCAGCGGCGACATCTACCGGGGCATCATCCCCTTCGTCATCCTGCAGGTGGTGGGGCTCACCATCTGCGTGTTCTGGCCGGAGCTGATCACCTGGCTGCCCAAGGTGATGTACAGTAACTAAACGGATCGGGAGTGAAAACCGCCCGGTCCGGCCATGCCGGCCGGACCAGGCCCATGGCAAAAGGGAGGAGATGCCAGATATGAAAAGACGCGACTTCCTGAAAAAGGCCGGCATGGGCGCCGCCGCGGCCGCCGCTGCCACCGTGGTCAGCGCGCCCAGGGCCCGCGCCGCCAAGGCCGAGGTCAACTGGAAGATGGTCACCACCTGGCCGCCCAAGCTGCCTTACCTGCAGACCGGCGTCGAGCGCTTCGCCAAACGGGTGGAGGAGCTCAGCGGCGGGCGCATGAAGATCCGGGTCTACGCCGCCGGCGAGCTGGTGCCGGCCATGGGCATCTTCGAGGCGGTGGGCAACGGCACCGTGGAGGCCGGCTCGGGCGCGGCCTACTACTGGGCCGGCAAGAGCCAGGCCGCCCAGTGGTTCGCGGCCGTGCCGTTTGGCCTCAACGCCCAGGGCATGAGTTCCTGGTTCTGGGGCGGCAACGGCCTTAAGCTGTGGGAGGAGGTCTACGCCCCCTTCGGCCTGGTGCCGCGCCCCCTGGGCAGCACCGGCGTGCAGATGGGCGGTTGGTTCAACAAGAAGATCAACACTATCGCTGACTTCAACGGCCTGAAGATGCGCATCCCCGGCCTGGGCGGCAAGGTGCTGGCCAAGGCCGGCGTGGCCGTGCAGCTCACCCCCGGCGGCGAGATCTTCACCAACCTGGAGCGCGGCGTCATCGACGCCACCGAGTGGGTGGGCCCGCTGCACGACAAGATCATGGGCTTCTACAAGGTCGCCAAGTTCTACTACTACCCCGGCTGGCACGAGCCGGGCACCGTGCTCGAGGCGTTCTTCAACAAGAAGGCCTATGACGCCCTGCCCGCCGACCTGAAGGCCATCATCGACGTGGCCTGCACCGAGACCTACACCTGGATGCTGGCCTGCCACGACGCCGAGAACTCCGCCGCCCTCATGGAGTTGATCGACAAGCACAACGTGGAGCTGCTGGCCTTCCCCAAGCCGGTCATGGACCAGCTCAGGGTCTACTCCAAGGAAGTCCTGGACGAGATCACGGCCAAGGACCCCATCGCCAAGAAGGTCAACGACGACTTCACCAAGTTCCAGAAGCAGGTGGGCACCTGGTACACGGTCTCCGAGAAGGCCTACCACAACCTGATCGCCGCCGACTTCCCGCTCAAGAAGGGCTAGGCCGGGCGATCCGGGCCCTATTAAGCCAGGCCGCGGGCCCCTCTCGGGGTCCGCGGCTTTTTGGGGGCGCGTTTTAAGTCGCGCGGCCTGGCCGGTCTGGCCGGTCATGGCGCGGCCGCCCCAAAAGGTTCGGGCGGGGGTGGACCCCGCCCGCTTCCCCGCCCGGTTGCTGCGCCTCAGCCCGTGAACTTCACCCCGCACCAGGGGCAGAAGTTGTAGGCGCTGTCGGCGATGGTCTCGCCGCAGGACGAGCAGCGGGTGATCATCTCGCCCGAGCAGAAGGGGCAGTAGACAAAGCTGTCGCACTCCTGGCGCAGGTCCGGGGTCAGGGCGTCCCACTGTTCCCGGCAGTCCTCTTCGCGGCAGACCTTTTCCTTGCTGGCGATATCGTTCATGACCGACCTTTCGCTTGGGGGGAGGACCGGCCTCAGCCCTGCTCGGAGACCTTTTCCACCAGCTCGCGCAGCAGCGCGATGGAGGCCTGGGCGTCCTCTTCTTCCACCTTGTGCAGGGCGAAACCGGCGTGGGTGATGACGTAGTCGCCGGGTTGCAGGTCGGGCACCAGCATCAGGCTGACCATGCGCAGCACCCCGCCCACCTCGATTTTCGCCATCTCGCCGTTGATCTCAACGATCCGGGCTGGCACCGCCAAACACATTGCCCACCTCGCGCGGGGTTTCCAAAGCGCGGGCCGGCGCGCCCAATGCGGCCAGCTCCTTGAGCGTCACCTCCACCAGGGGCTCCACCGCCTGCTCCACCTTGGGCGTCAGGGTCAGGCCCCAGTTGTCGATGTCCTCATATTCCACGCCCACAACCACCACCTGGGGCGGCTCGCCCACCAGGGGCAGCAAGGCCATGGTCTCCATCAGGTCGATCTGGTGCAGGCTGTCCTTGTATTTGACGTGCTCGGGCTTGGCCTGCCAGGGGAAGCGGTAGACCGTGCCCGGCTCCAGGCCGCCGCGCACCGCGTCGATGACGATGACGTGGTCGGCGTCCATGAAGGTGCCGGTCAAGGACAGGCCCAGCACGCCGCCGTCCACCAGCTTGACGTTGGCCGGGAAATCATAGCGGGCCATGAGCTCGCGCAGGACCCGGATGCCCACGCCCTCGTCGCTGAGCAGCACGTTGCCCACGCCCAGGACCACGATGCGTTTGGGGGCGGCTTCATCCACGGCGGCGGGTTCTTTCTGGTCTGATGCCAATGCGAAAGTATAGCAGAAAGGCCAACCCCCGGCGAGGCGCCCGCCAAGCGGCCGGGGCGGCGGGAGAGCCCCGCCGCCCCGGTTGGGAGTCTGCCTATGCGTCCAGGCCTAGAGAACCTTGAACTTGTGGATCTCGTTGGTCTGGGGGTCGATGACGTGCACGCCGCAGGCGATGCAGGGGTCGAAGGAGTGCACGGTGCGCACGATCTCCAGCGGCCGCTTGGGATCGGCCACCGGGGTGCCCACCAGGGCCTCTTCCACCGGGCCCAACTGGCCCTTGGCGTCGCGCGGACCCAGGTTCCAGGTCGAGGGAACCACCAGCTGGTAGTTCTTGATCTTGTTCTTGCCGTCGATGTGGATCCAGTGGCCCAGGGCGCCGCGGGGCACGTCGATCAGGCCGTAGCCCATGGCCTCGCCCGGCCACTTCCACTCGGCCGCGGTGGCCAGGTTGCCCTTCTTCACCTCGGCGATGACCTCCATCACCCAGCCGGCCATGGCGTCGGCGATGACCTTGGTCTCCACGCAACGGGCGGCGGCGCGGCCCAGGGTGGAGAACAGGGCGCCGGCGGGCACGCTCAGGTGCTTGAGCACCGCGTCCACCAGGGCCTTGGTCTGGGCGTGGCCCTTGCCATAGGCCACCAGGACCTGGGCCAACGGGCCCACCTCGGTGGACATGCCCTCGTAGCGCGGGGCCTTGAAGTAGCTGTACTTGCCGTCGTAGTTGTAGTCGGGCTTGATGAACTTGGTCTCGCCCTTGTAGGGGTGCAGGGCGGGGCCGTCGGTGTACCAGGCGCGCTTGACTTCCTCGGTGATCTTGGCCGGATCCACGGCCATGACCTTGGCCAGGTCGCGCTTGGCGATGACGCCGCTGGGCATGAACATCTTTTCCTGGGCCCAGGGGCCGCTGTTCATCGGGAAGTTGCCGTAGGCCAGGAAGTTGGTGGTGCCACCGATGTTCTTGGCGCCCCAGTCTTTGTAGAAGCTGGCCACCGCCAACAGGTCGGGCAGGTAGACGTTGTCGATGAAGCCCTGCATCTCCTTGAGGTAGTACAGGAACTCGGCCAGGCGGTCCACCGAGAGGATGTCCTGCACGCAGGAGACGCCGCCGGCCACGTAGGTCTGCACGTGGGGGTTCTTGGCGCCGAACATGGCCATCATGCGGGCGGCCTTGACCTGCAGCCGCAGCCACTCCAGGTAGTGGGCGGTGGCCATCAGGTTGGCCTCGGGGGGCAGCCGGTAGTCCGGGTGGCCCCAGTAGCCGTTGGCGAACGGGCCGAGCTGGCCGCTCTCCACAAAGGCCTTCAGGCGGTCCTGCACGGCCTTGAAGTCATTGACGCCGCTCTTGGGGTAGTTGCCCAGGCCGTCGGCCAGGGCGGCTGTCTTCTTGGGGTCGGCCTTGAGCGCGCTGACCACGTCCACGAAGTCCAGCGCGTGCAGCGCGTAGAAGTGGGTCACGTGGTCATGGATGAACTGGGCGCCGTGGACCAGGTTGCGGGCCAGGCGGCCCAGGGCCGGGGGATAGGCCTTCAGGGCGTCGTCGATGGCGCGGATGGAGGCCAGGGCGTGCACCTCGGTGCACACGCCGCATGCGCGCTGGGTGATATGGGGCGCGTCGCGGGGGTCGCGGCCCTGTAGGATGAGCTCCAGGCCGCGGAACAACTGGGCGGAACTCCAGGCGTTGGTTACCTTGCCACCCTCTATCTCCACATCGATGCGCAGGTGCCCCTCGATGCGGGTAATCGGATCGATGGTGTATTTAGCCATCTTATCGGACCTCCTTCATGGAGCTTGGGTCAAATTCCTTTCGCCTACTGCCTAAACGTCCGCCCTGCCTAGATGGGCTGATAGAAGGGGGCCTGCTCGTCCCAGAAGTTGGGCTCGGAGCAGCCGATGCAGGGGTGACCCGCGCCGATGGGCCAGTTGGTGCCATCGTTGAACATGATCTGCGGGCAGTTGTTGAAGGTGTTGGGGCCCTTGCAGCCGACCTCGGCCAGGCACCAGCCCTTCATGGCGCCTTCGTCGCCGAACTTCTTGACGAAGTTGCCGGCCTCGTAATGGGCGCGGCGCGGGCAGTTGTCGTGGATGTTCTTGCCGTAGGCGAACAACGGCCGACCCTTGTCGTCCAGCGCGGGCAGCTTGCCCAACAGGAGGTAGTGCACCACCGTGGCGATGAAGTTGATGGGGTTGGGCGGGCAGCCGTTGATGTTGATGGTCTTGACCCCGGTGGCCTTCTCGACGCTCACCGCGCCGGTGGGGTTGGGCTTGGCCGCCTGCACGCCGCCGGAGCAGGCGCAGTTGCCGATGCAGATGGTGGCCAGCGCGTCCTTGGTGGCCTTCTTGGCGATGTCCAGCATGGTGTGGCCGGCGACCTTGCCGTACACGCCGCCGTCCTTCATCGGGATGCCGCCCTCGCAGACCAGGATGTACTTGCCCTTGTACTGGGTCATGGCGTCGGTCAGCGATTTCTCGGCCGCCTCGCCCGAGGGCGCCATGATCGTCTCGTGGTAGGCCACGTTGAGGACGTCCAGGACGACCTCGTCGATCCACGGGTAGGTGGTGCGCAGCAGCGCCTCGCTGCAACCGGTGCACTCGGCAAAGTGCAGCCAGATCACGGTGGGCCGCTGCTTGGCGGTCATGGCCTCGGCCACCCTCGGAATCATGCTGGGGGCCAACCCCAAGACCGAGGTGACCAGCGTGCAGTATTTTACGAAATCACGCCGGTTTATCCCCTTGGCCTCAATGCGCTCCAACACCTCTTCTTTGTGCTCCATTCCCTAGACCTCCTTCGCCCCTCGCCTTCTTGGTCGAGGATGCCTCATGCGAACCTGTTGACGTTCGCCACCTAATACGGG
>JAZDHW010000099.1:0-4186 GCA_043805555.1 Pseudomonadota bacterium | reverse complement strand
CTCCGGGTCGGTCATGATGGTGGCGGGGTTGCTGTTGATCAGCACCACCTCGATGCCCTCTTCCTTGAGGGCCTTGATGGCCTGGGTGCCGGAATAATCGAACTCGCAGGCCTGGCTGATGATGATGGGCCCGGAGCCGATTATCATGATTTTCTTGAGGTCGTTGCGCTTGGGCATTTGCGGGTTCCCAGTTAATTCTCAAGGGCAAAAAGCCCTGGTAAAAAGCGTAAGCCAGAAGTTATTTATAACTTCCAAGCGAATTGCGTTGGTCTGACGCTAACGCTCAAACTTATGAAACTGTCATTGCGAGGAGCGAAGCGACGTGGCAATCTCCCCGGCTGTTGAATTGATATCTTGGAAACAATATAAACAAGAGATTGCTTCGCTTCGCTCGCAATGACATGAATATAATATCTCCTTAAAATACCACCTCAAACCGCTGCGCGTTTTATTACCCAATATAAATATGGGGCTACCATTAGCCTATTCAGCTAGGATATATTTCCCACTTCTTTCATGTTCAGCCCAACGTAAAAATTGTCTGGGGCATCTGCGGAGCTTATCATCGCTGGCGTTTGGATCTATGCACCAATCAGATGGAAATATTGATTCCTTGCTGCGCCTTATTCCCAGGCTCTCAAATTTGCTCAATACCGCGCGGCGTATCTCTGGTCTCGTCATGACCATCCCACCACGTCCCAGTTCCCGGCACACTTCCAGGCCGACCTCATGAACAGCTGGCACTCTATTTGGATATCCGTCTGGCATGGGCGGCTCCTTTTGGTAAGAGTGCTGTTAACCTATTCATCGTCGAGCTAGGGGGTTATCCCCGCCCGTCTTTTCTTCGCCTCCGGACCTGGTTAACGGACTGCAAATCCGCTGCTCCCGCCTTCGTCCTACTTCCCCGCCGCCGGGGGCGCTCCGGTGGTCATCATCTCCACGAAGCGGTCAAAGAGGTAATCCGCGTCGTGGGGGCCGGGGCTGGCCTCGGGGTGGTATTGCACGCAGAACATGGGGATCTTCCGGTGGGAGAGCCCCTCCAGGGTGCGGTCGTTGAGGTTCAGGTGGGTCATGACCACCTCGGGGTCGGGGATGGTGTCGGCGTCCACGCAGAACCCGTGGTTCTGGCTGGTGATTTCGACCTTGGTGGTGAGGAGGTCCATGACCGGCTGGTTGGCCCCGCGGTGGCCGAACTTGAGCTTGAAGGTCTTGCCGCCCAGGGCCTGGCCCAGCATCTGGTGGCCCAGGCAGATGCCGAAGATGGGCCTGACGCCCAAGAGTTCGCGCACGGTCTGCACCACGTAGGTCCCCGCGGCCGGGTCGCCGGGGCCGGTGCGCAGGAACACGCCGTCCGGGGACATGGCCGCGATCACCTCGGCCGGGGTGAAGGCCGGCACCACGGCCACCTTCATGTCCCGGGCCTCCAGGCGGCGCAGGATGTTGTACTTGATGCCGCAGTCCAGGGCCACCACCTTCCATTTGCCCTGGCCGCCGGCCCAGATCGCCGCCGGGTCGATGGTCCCGCCCAGGTCCACCTGCCGGTCGATCTTGTCGTTGATCCAGCGGTAGGCCTCTTTGCAGGTCACTTCCTTGACCAGGTCGATGCCCACCAGGCCGGGGCTGTCCTTGGCCTTCTGGACCAGGCTGGCCGGGTCCAGGTCCTCGGTGGAAAGCACGCCGATCATGGCGCCCTGCATGCGCAGGTGGCGGGTGAGCGCGCGGGTGTCCAGGCCTTCCACCCCCAGCACCCCGGCCGCCTCCAGGTAGGCCCCCAGGCTCCGGGTGCTGCGGAAGTTGCTGGGCAGGGGCTGGTATTCCTTGACCAAGAACGCGCTGACCTGCACCGCGGCGCTTTCCACGTCCTCTGGGTTGGTGCCGTAGTTGCCGATCAGCGGGTAGGTCATGGCCACCATCTGGCCCTTGTAGGAGGGGTCGGTGAGTACCTCCTGGTAGCCGGTCATGGCGGTGTTGAAGCAGACCTCGGCGGCGACCTCGCCCCGGCCGGCAAAGGCGCGGCAGGGGAAGATGGTCCCGTCTTCCAGGGCCAGCAGGGCTTTGATGGGCATGGGGCTCGTTTTCCCGGCGGCGGCGGCGGGGCCGCCCACAAAAATGTAAGTGATGGCAATCAGTTGGACTGGAGACACCACCAGGGCCGCCGCGTGCGCGCACCAAAACCCGGAAGCCCCGAGCGGGGCTCCCCGGTCATCGGCCCGGCTGGTTCTCCCGGAGCGCCTGCACCACGCTGGAAAGGTCCAGGGGGCGCACCTCATCGACGATGAAGCGCCGCAGCCGCTCGCCCAGCTCCGTCCCCTGTTTGTAGCACATAAAGCCCAGTTTGACACCCAGGCTTTTGGCCACCCGCCCGGCCAGCACCGGCCAGGCCGCGCCCAGGTCGGCCACCACCGGCAGCGAGCCGGGTAGCCGCGCGAAGCCGCTCATCTCCATGCGCCAGGGCAGGCCCAGGTGGGTGGCCTTGGGCAGGCCCCTGTCGATGGCCGTGGCCACCGCGCCGGCCGAGCGCTGGGCGGCCCAGGCCCGTTGCAGGTTGGGGTCCAGGTCGATGCGCACCACCGCCTTGTCGCGCAGGCTGAAGGTGGCCAGGCCCTCGTGGCGCGCCCAGAGGCCGTGGCCGGTGAAAAGCTCGAAGGGTCCGTCGTGGATCTCCTGGGCGAGCGCCAGGCCGCTTTCGATGATGAGGCCGGCGCTGGCCAGCAGGTCTGCCACCCTGGCCGAGCGCTGGCTGATGGAGATGCTGTCGCCCAACGCCAGGCCCACCTGGCCGCCGCCCACCAACTGCGGCACGCCGACCAGGCAGGCCGCGCCGCGCCGGGCAGAGGCCCCCAGCATGGTCAGCGGGTCGCAGCCCAGGCCGGCCACGGCCTCCAGGGGCAGGCCCGCGCCCCGGGCCAGGGGCTCCAGGCGGCGGGCCATGCGCTCGCCCCACAGGCCGGTGGGATAGGCCAGGTTGCCGGCCACCTTGATGATCTGGTTGCCGGGCGCGGCCAGGAGCTTGCGGTAGAAATCCAGGTCGATCACCGTGTCGTGGGCCACGGCCGCCAGGCGCTCGGGGTTCAAGAGGGCCGCCTCCACCTTGCCGTCGGCCGGCAGCGCGGCCGGGTCCAGGCCCAGGCGGCGGCCTTCCACGCGCTTGACCAGCTCCAGGGCCCCGGAAAGCTCGTGGCCCACCACCGCGGCGCTGGTCAGGACGCCATCCACCAGCCCGGCCTGCACCAGGGCCGCGATCAGGGTGGTCACGCCCTCGTGCAGGTTGGGGCCGCTGCCGGTGGCCACCACCACCCGCCCGCCGCGCTCCTTGGTGCGGATCCACAGCTTGGCCGCGGCCTTAAGATCAACGCGGGCCGCTTCGGGCAAACCGGCCTCCAGCCGCTTCAAGGCGGCCTGGCTCACCACCGGCGGGGCGGCCTGGGGGGCGGACGGCGTCATTTGGGCAAAGCTCCCACGCGCTCCAACTCGCGCACGATCAGTTCGGCGGCAATACGCGCCGCCCCGGACCAGCCAGCCACCACCGCGCGCCCGGCCCGGCCCGCGGTTTGGGCCGCCTCGGGCCGCTCCAGGCTTTTTAGCCAGAAACCAGCCAGTTGCCCGGCGTCAGCCACCCGGCGGGCGGCTCCGGCCGCCTCCAGGGCGGCGGCCGCGTCGGCAAAATCCTCCATGGAAGGCCCATAGGCCACCGGCAGGCCCCAGGCCGCCGGCTCCATGGGGTTCTGGCCGCCCAGGGGCACCAGGCTGGCCCCCAGGAACGCGGCCCGGCCCAGGCCATAGCATCCCATGAGCTGGCCCATCACGTCCACCACCACCACCCGGCAGGCGGCCGGCCGGGGTTTTTCCGGGCTCAGGCTGGTCCAGGCCGCCGGGTTCAGGCCCCGGCGGCCGGCCTCGGCCAGCCAGCGCGGCGCGCGCTCGACGTGGCGGGGGGCCACGGCCAGCACGGCCTCGGGGTGGGACGCCAGCACCTGGCCGAAGGCCTCCAGCAGCGGGGCCTCCTCGCCAGTGCGCACCGAGCCGGCCACCAAGAGCGGGGCCTCGTTCAGGGCCAGGCGCGCGGCCGGCGCGGCGGTCAGCGCCGGCCGGGCTTTATCAATGAGTCCCGCGTACTTGGCGTTGCCGTCCACCCGCACCCGCTGGCGGTCCGCGCCCAGCAGGATGGCCCGTTGGGCGTCCTCGG
>JAZDHW010000098.1:0-13862 GCA_043805555.1 Pseudomonadota bacterium | reverse complement strand
CCAGGGCGTGGCGGTCGCCCACCAGGGCCAGGCTGCGTTCGCGGGGATAGCCCCGGCCCAGGAGCGCGCGCAAATCTGCCGCGGCCGCGGCCAGGGGTGCGGACATGGGGCCTCCGGGGGTGGGGATCGCCACCTGATTGTAACCAGCCCGGCCCGGCCGGGCAAGGCAAGGCGCGGCAATGCTATGATGGGGCCAGCAACGCGCACGCCGCAAGGGAGGCTGCCATGGAGTTCGTGTATCAACAGGCGCGGCTGACCCATGAGCCCGGCCGGGGCTATAAGCACCCCCGGAGCGGGCAGTGGGTGGCCGAGCCCATGGCCGCGCTCAAGGGCTGGATCGCCCCGCCGGAGCAGCGCGGGCAGTGGGTGCAACTGGTGGGGCTCATCAACGAGTTCTGGCAGCACACCAGGCCTGGCGAGGCCGACCCCCACGGGGTCGTGCTGTTCGACTAGCGGGCGTTTGGATAACCGCCCGTGCGGGCCGGGGATGGCCCGCCGAAAAACGCCGGCCTTGCCACAAGGCCAAGTTTTTCGCCCAGTGGGCCGAATTTATTTCGGCCCACTGGGGTTGAAAAGGCCAGGGATGGCCTTTTCAACGTCCTGCTTTGCCCACGAAGCGGCCCACCCGCTGGGCAAAGTCCGGCTCATCGGCGGCGGCCATCACCGCCCGGCGCTCGTCCTCGATCTGCCCCAGGAGGCCCTGGCGCACGGCCCGGCCCACCAGGCGCTTGCTGGCGGCCAGGGCCTGGCGCGGGCCTTGGGCCACTTGATCGGCCAACTCCAGCGCCGCCGGCAGCACCGCCGTCGCCGGCAGCACCCGGTCGGCCAGGCCCAGGCGCAGGCACTCATCCGGCGTCAGGGGCTGGTTCAGCATCAGCATCTCGGCCGCGCGCATGAGCCCCAGGGCGCGGGGCAGATGCCAGGTGACCCCGGCCGCCGGAGCCAGGCCGATGGCCAAAAAGCCCGGCAGCACCCGGGCGTTGTCGGCCATGACCACCAGGTCGCAGGCCAACAGCCAGGCCAGGCCCGCCCCTGAGGCCGCGCCCTCCACCGCCGCCACCACCGGCTGGGGCATGCCGGTCAGCGCCCAGAGCACCCGGCTCACCCATTTGGTGTAGCCCTCGAAGACCGGCGCGGCGCCCTGGCCGGGATGCTCGGCCAGGTATTGGTGGGCGCGCACCACGTTGCCGCCGCCGCTGAAGATGCCGCCAGCGCCGGTGAGCGCCACCGCCCGGCAGGCCGGGTCGCCGGCCAGGGCCTCCAGCGCCGCCACCAATTGCGGGCCCAGGTCCTCGTCCATGGCGTTGGCCGTGGCCGGGTTGTCCATCACCACCAGGGCCGTGGCCCCGCGCCGCTCCAATTTCACGAATTCCGGTTTCATGTCGGGCTGAACGCCTCCCCAGATAATTTTGCGCCCCAGGCCGGCATCAGGTTGCCACAGGCCGCTCGCTTAGGGCAAGCTGGTGTAAGCGGAAGCGGCCGACAGGGTTGCGAGGCCTGGCTGCCGCCAGCAGGAGGAAGCCCATGCCCGACCAGCGGGTGTTGGTCAAGGTGCGGCAGCTTTTGGAGCGCAGCGCCGGCGACGGCCGCAGCCCCGGCCCCAGCGACTACAGCGACCGCCACGGCCAGGAAGTCTATCGCCTCTACCGGCTCTACGCCGCCCTGGCGCGCGAACTGGGCGAGGCCGCCCAGCGCCCGGAGATGCGGGTGGCGGTGGCGCCCCACGAGCAGGGCCTGATGCTGACCATCGCCGACCCCAAGGTCAACTACCGCCGCCAGAGTCTCATCCCCAGCGCCCTGGAGCCCTACTTCAGCGGCCTGATCGCCAGCCTGGGCCTGGCCCCGGGCGACCCCCCGGCCTGAGCCAAACGCCCGCGCCAGCGGCGCGCGGGGTCAAATTCCCATAACCTCTGGCGGGTGCTTTGTGATATGTTGAACCCGCGTAGCCCCGGCGCGGGGCCGCGACGGGGCTGAAATTTAAGCAGAAAGGGACGCGAGGGGGATGAACATCTACGTCGGCAACCTGCCTTACACCATCGACGACAGCCAACTGCGCGACATGTTCGCGCAGGAGGGTGAGGTGCGTTCGGCCCGAGTCATCACCGACCGCGAGACCGGCAACTCCCGGGGCTTCGGCTTTGTGGAAATGGCCTCCGACGAGGAGGCCGAGGCGGCCATCGCCCGCCTCAACGGCTTGCCCATGGGCGGGCGCAAGCTGACCGTGAACGAGGCCAAGCCCCGCGAAGGCGGTGGCGGCGGCGGCGGCGGTGGCGGCCGCCGCCCTTCGCGTCCGCGCTATTAGCGGGAGGTTGCAAAAGGCCCACCCATGGCCTTTTGCAACCCCAATTGGCCGCGGTAAATTCGGCCAATTGGGCGAAAAGCCAGGTTTTGCTGCAAGGCCGGCGTTTGGCGGCGGGCCAACTACGGCCCGCGCAGCCCATCTTCCGGCAGGCTGCCAGACGAGCGCATGATTGACCGTCGCCGCGGCGCGCGATAGCCATGCCCAAACCCGCCGCCCAGGATCCCAACGAGCCTCTGCCGGTGGTGGACGCCCAGGACCGCGTGGTGGGCCAGGCCCCGCGCTGGCGCATCCACCGCGACGGCCTCAGGCACCGCGCCGTCCACGTCATCGTGCTGGACGGCCGCGGCCGGGTCTACCTGCAACTGCGCTCGGCGGCCAAGGACAGCCACCCCGGCCAGTGGACCAGCTCGGCCAGCGGCCACGTGGACCCCGGCGAGGGCTATGACGCCGCCGCCCGCCGCGAACTGGGCGAGGAGCTGGGCCTGGACCTGACCCCAACCCCGGTGGGCCGCCTGGCCGCCGGCCCGGCCACCGACAACGAGTTCACCGCCGTCTATCTGCTCGCCACCGACCAACCGCCCAGCCCCAACCCGGTGGAGATCGCCGAGGGGCGCTGGTTCACCCCCGCCGAAGCCCTGGCCCTGGCCGCCGACCCGGCCCAGGCCGTGCCGGCCCTGGAGCCGGTGCTGCGCCTGGCCCTGGCCGGGCCGGGCGCTAGCCCCCCATAAAAAAACCGGGGGCCGTGGGGCCCCCGGCGGCGATCCCGCGGGTGCGGGCTTATTTGGGGCAGTTGTACAGCTTGATCTCCAGCAGGGAGGGCAGCAGCTCGCGGCTGAGCCGGGTCAGCTCCAGCAGGGTCAGCTCCTGCTTGGGCTTGACGCCCAGGCAGAGGCTGCCGGGGCTGTTGATGAAGGCCACCAGGGCCGGATCGGGGGTCTTGCTGCCGGGCAAGGTGGGCAGGTCGGTGATGAGCTTGGCCCGGTAGGCGGCCAGGTCCATGCCGTCCTTCTTGGCCCCGAAGGCCAGCAGCCGCTCCGCCAGCGACTGGTCGTCATAGCGGGCGCTGAGGCTCTGGGGCTTGGCGCGGCCCAGGGCGATGATGTTCTGCATGGGCTCCAGGCCCAGGTCGTAGTCCAGGTCGGTCACCTTGAAGCTCAGGTTGAAACGCCCCATCTGCTCGCCCTGCAGGGTGAACTCCTTGAGCTCGAAGGCCTTGGCGTCCTGGTCGTAGGCATAGTCCCAGACCAGGTTCAAGAGCCCCCGCTCGTAGCCCAGGTCCTGGAGCGCCTGGGCCAGGTCGCCCGCGGGCAGGCCCTTGCGGTCGATGGACAGGCCCTCGACCTCCACCCGGTCGGCGACGGAGCGGCTCTGGCGCGAGCTGACGCTGTCAATCCCGGCCGCGCTCATCTTGGACTTGTCGGCCGTGGTGTACTCCAGGCCCTTGATGCTGGACTTGGCCTGCTTGAAGCGGGGTGAACCTTTTTCGAAGCTGATGAAGTCCGAGGCGATGGTCGCGCCCTGGGCTGAGGCCTCGAAATCATGGCCCACCACCGTGACGCGCCCCATGCTGGCCTGGAAGCGCTGCTGCTCCTTGTCCAGGAGCAGCACGTAGTCGTGCGCCTCGATGCTGGGCACCTCCAGCGGCGCCTTCAGCCCCGGCGCGGTGAGCGTCATGCCCTGGACCAGCTCACGGGCTATCCGGATGTCGGTCCCGCCGCTGCTGATGGCCAGACCCTCCACCTCCTGGTTGCGCACGGTGACCAGCAAGCCCTTGAAGTCCGCCCGCACCCGGTGCAGGGCCAGGTTGCAACGCTTGAGATCGCCGGTCAGGCTCATCTCCACCTGGTCCAGCAGGAGCTTCTCGGCGCTGATCTCCAGGGGGATGTCCCCGGTCAGCTTGATGCTGACCTTGCTGACGGCATAGGCCGTGCCCTCGGCCGTGACGCCCGCATGGGTGATGACGGGCTCCAGGCCGGTGGTGGTTTTGACATAGGCCTTGAAACCGGGGATCACGGCGTGGTCCAGGGCCTGCTGCACCTGCCAAAGCCGGATCTGGGGCCAGGCCAGCCACAGGCCGCCGACGACGACCACCACCGCCAGGGCGATAATCAACCACGCTCGCTTCATGGGCTTCCCCCAGCTTTGGCCAGGCCCACGCGGGCCGGCCGCGGTTCAATGGTTCGGGCGGGCGCACCAGCTGTAGGCAGTATAGCACAGGCCCGGCGCGCTCCAGGCTTTTCACAGCAGTGGCTAAACGGGGCGGATTTGCGCGGACGGGGCTCCTAGGTGTGTGTCGGAGGATTACTCCGACAGGCTCCTAGCGCAGGCGGCGCAGGCTCTGGCGCAAAAGGTCCTCGATGGCCGCGCCCTCGCCCAGCTCGGCCAGGGCGGTCTGCACGGCCTTCATCGCCGCGGCCTCGGCATAGCCCAGGTTGGTGAGCGCGCTCATCGCGTCGGCGCCGGCCGAATCGGCCGCGCGCGCGGACGGGGCCGCGGCCAGACCCGGCGCGGCCGCGGGCAGCTTGCCCTCCAGCTCCACGATGAGCCGGCCGGCGGTCTTCTTGCCCACCCCCGGCACCCTGGTCAGCCGGGCGGCGTCGCGGGCCTGCACCGCCAGCCAGAGGTCGTTGGGGCTGATGCCGCTCAGGATGCCCACCGCCAGCTTGGGCCCCACCCCGCTGATGCCGATCAGGGCGTGGAAGGCCTGGCGCTCGGCCTCCTTGAGGAAACCGTAGAGATGGATGGCGTCCTCGCGCACCGCCGTGTGGATCAGCAGCGCCAGCTCAGCGCCGGGCTCGGGCAGCTCGTAGAAGGTGTTCAGGCTGATGAAGACCCGGTAGCCCACCCCGCCGGCCTCCAGGACCAGGTGGTTGGGCCGGCGCTCGATGAGGGTGCCGCGCAGGCGGGCGATCATCGCATGCCTCGGCCGCGCAGGGCGCGCGATTGCAGGTGGCACATGGCGATGGCCAGGGCGTCGCTGGCGTCCAGGGAAAACTCGCTGGGCGGGGGCAGGGTCTGGTGCAACAGGGCCTCCACCATGGCCCGCACCTGGCGCTTCTCGGCCCGGCCGGTGCCCACCAGGGCCTTTTTCACGCTGGCCGGCGGATACTCATAGACCGGCAGGCCGGCCAGGGCCCCGGCCAACAGCGCCGCGCCCCGGGCCTGGCCCAGCACGATGGCCGTGCGGGCGTTGAGGCTGGCGAAGACGCCCTCCACCGCCACCTCGCCGGGCTGGTGGCGGGCGATGACCAGGCCCAGCTCCTGGTGGATCCTGAGCAGGCGCTCGGGCATGGACTGGCGGCCGCCGCTGGCGATGGTGCCGCCGGCCACCAGGCGCAGGCGGCCGCCGGGGCCGGCCTCGATCACCCCCCAGCCGGTGCGCACCGAGCCGGGGTCCAGGCCCAGCACCCGGGCCGCAAAGGCCGCGCCGGCCGGGGCCGGACCGCCCTCCGCGGGCCGGCGGCGGGGGGCGGGAACAGCCAGGCCGACCCGGGCGCCCTTGGCCAGGAGCGCATCCAGGTCGGCCTGTCGAATCCGGGCCGGCAAGGGCTCAGTTGTCCAGTTGGGCCAGGACGTCGTCGTCGATGTCGAAGTTCGCGTAGACCGCCTGCACGTCGTCGCACTCGTCCAGGGCGTCCATCAGGGCCAGCACCTGGCCGGCCTCCTTGGCCTCCTTGACCTCCACCGTGTTCACCGGCAGCTTGGTCAGCTTGGCCTCGGCCGGCACCAGGCCGGCCTGCTCCAGGGCCTGGCTCACGGCGTAAAAATCGCCGGGGGAGCAGTGCACCTCGAAGGAGTCGCCCTCGTCCTTGACGTCCTCGGCCCCGGCCTCCAGGGCCGCCTCCATGAGCTGGTCCTCGTCCACGCCGGCCTTGTCGAAGGTGAAGACGCCCTTGGCCTCGAACTGGTAGGCCACCGCGCCGGACTTGGCCAGGGCGCCGCCGCGCTTGTTGAGGATGTGGCGCACGTCGGCCGCGGCCCGGTTCTTGTTGTCGGTGAGCACCTCGATCAGGAAGGCCACCCCGCCGGGGCCGTAGCCCTCGTAGAGGATCTCCTCGTAGTTCACGCCCTCCAGCTCGCCGGTGCCCTTCTTGATGGCCCGCTCGATGTTGTCCTTGGGCATGTTCTGGGCCTTGGCCGCGTCGATGGCGGTGCGCAGGCGGGGGTTGCCGTCGGCGTCGCCGCCGCCGGCCTTGGCCGCCACGGCGATCTCACGAATCAGACGGGTGAAAATCTGGCCGCGCTTGGCGTCGGCGGCCCCCTTCTTGCGCTTGATGGTGCTCCATTTGGAATGGCCGGACATGACTGCATCCTCGCAAAAGTATTATAGCTTTTGGCTCCGGGCGGGCTGGCCCCTGTAGCCCCGGCCCAGGAGGTAGATTTCCTTGCTGGCCGCGCGGCTGGCCTCGGGCTTGTGGGCCTTGCCCAGGCTGAAGGCGGCCTTGACCCGGCGGATCAGCTCCTCCACGCCGGGGCCGAAATAGACCTTGGCCACGAAGGATCCGCCCGGCTTGAGCAGCATCAGCGCCAGGTCCAGGGCGCGGCCGGTCAGCGCCAGGCTGGCCGCCATGTCGGCGTGGGCCACCCCGGTGGTGCGCGGCGCGGCGTCGCTCAACACCAGGTCATAGGCCGGGGCGAACTCCGCAAGCTCCTCGGGCGCGATGGCCATGAGGTCGGCCACCCGCCAGCGGGCCTGCCTGGGCAGGTCCACGCCGGCCTCCTGCAGGTCCACCCCCACCACCAGGCCGCCCGTCCCCACCCGGCCGCAGGCGAACTGGAGCCAGGAGCCGGGATGGGCCCCCAGGTCCAGCACCTTCTGGCCCGGCCGGAAAAGCCGGTAGCGCCGCTCGATCTCCTCGAGCTTGTAGACCGAGCGAGCGGCGAAGCCTTCCTGCTTGGCCCGATGGTAGCGGGCGTCGAGTTGGCCGGGGCGGGACATGGTGGACAAAATCTAGCATAGGCGCGGCCTTGGGGCAAGGCGCTAACTAAAGGCGGCGAGGCTTCGGCAGGCGGTCAGTAGGAATTTAGCTTGCCCTGCGCCCCCCGGTTGGCATAGCGTGGTACATCGACCACAAGTTAGCAGATGCACGACTGTCGCGTTTGGGGGGAAATCGTGACTAACCGTTGCTGGTCCAGCCAGAGTAGCGCTGCGATATCGGCGGTAGCTTCTGTATGCTCTGCCTTGATACTGGCGGGGGGGTTGGCTTATGCCTATCTCCAACTGGAAGAATCCAGAGACCAAAAACGAAAGCAACTAGCTATAAAAGCCCTCGAATGTTGCGCTGACAAAGATTACTTGCTCCGCCTCAACAGCCTCCGCAAAATACACGAGATATTAACTGAGATAGAGGAAAACAGGCGGATAAAATATCCTTCCGAGCGCATGCAATTTAGCGACGATGATTGCCAAGCAGCGTTAACTGTCGTATATGGCTCACCGGATGCCTTTTTGCTAGAGCAGGACATCATGCAAATAGTCAGTCCAATCGTCAAGGCCAATACTCTGGTAAAATTACTGGACAAAGACAGGGAATTGGTTGTCAGAACACTATCACCAGACCTGAGATCAGCGCAAAAATTCTTATTTAAAATTAATCGCTGTGCGCCTAGAATGCAGGATAAGGTTGCGTCAGCCAACACCGCGGTCAACGAGCTGATTCCTTGGGAAATTAACAATAGGACTGGCAGGTGAGTGGCTGCCATATTAAGTTATTGCCTAAGGTAATGCGCAGGCAGCTCCAGGCCTAATTTGGTTATAATATTTATTGCCTTGATTCGATCGTCGTCACTTGGATCGAGCCGGGAGTTATCTCCTTTCAACGGGCTTTAAGAGGGGACTATGCCGCCAACTCGCCCAACATATAAGAGGCTGCGTGTGGTGAAGGGCTCGCGCTGGCGCGATCCGGCGGTGATGATCCAAATTCTCTTGACCGCGGTCACCGCCGCTGGGCTCATTTTGATCTGGTGTCAGTTACAGGTCAGCAATCGCCAGGTGATCATCGCTTTGGAACAGACCGCCGACGGGGTGGTGGCCGACGCGCTCAAGGCCACCTTGCGCCAGGAGTACACCCAGGCATTCAGCCGCGTTTACAGCCTGGCCAAAAGCCTGGCCCAACAACCGCCGCAGGCCCAGTTGGTGGACGAAGATTGCGCCAAACGGCTGAAGCAGGTCTATGTGGTGACCCAGGACCAGAATACCGACAGCCTGCGCCACCGCCTTGCCCACGATGTCAACCTGATTTTCCAGACCCACCGCCTGATCGGCTCCCTTTGCGAAGACAACGACAACCGACTGCGCTTGGCCTGCCGGGTTGCAGGTCCCGAACTGCGCCAGCTTGACGGGGTCATTGACCACGTAACGCCTTGCCTACCTGACTTGCGGCAGGAGTTGGTCAACGTCCGCCCGCATTGGCAAAAGGTGTTGACCGGGGCCAGGCGGCCGGCTGAGAAGCGCTAACAATCAAGTAAAAAGGGGGTGGCTTATGGCAAAAATAACCTGTTTTCCTAGGGTGTTGATCGTGGTCCTGCTGCTGATCGGGCTGGCCGCCCCGGCCGGAGCCGCGGTCTCGGGCGGACAACTTCCCGCCGCGCCGGCAGGGCCACCCCGCCCGGAGGCGGCGGTCATCATGGCGGTGCCGGTGGCACTGGAGCCCCGACAGGTGGACGCGGTGGTGGTGATTGAACGACAGGTGCAAAAGGCGCAGACCAAGGCGCCCCTCAACGAGGCGACCATAACCGCCATGGCCAAGGAGATGGGCCTGTTCAACGTGCCGGCCCCCAACCGCCACCTCGGCATGGTGGGTGGGGACGTCGGGTATTGGGCTCAGCAAGTGCGTCAGGGAAATATCGACCGTGACCGCCTCCTGGCTGAGTTCGCCGCCCGCAAGGTGGTGTTGCAGGCCGCGGCGGCCAAGAAAATCTACATCCCTTCCCAGGGCGACCTTGCGGCCGCGGCCCAACCCCTGGTGGGATATTTCTTGAACCAGCTCCCCTAACATCATAGTCTGGTGGGGTGGCGCCCGCCCGGGCGGCCGTCGGGGCGGGCCGCTCCCGCCGGATCACGGGCTGGGGAACCACCATGCTGCTGGACGACTACCTGCCCGCCTGGGATTTCCGCGAGCGCCACCAGGCCCTGGTGGCCGCCCCGCCCGCGGCGGCCTTCCAGGCGGTGCTGCGCCTGGACCTGCGGCGCTCGCCCCTGGCCGCGCCGCTGTTTTTCCTGCGCGAGCTGCCCTGGCGCGTGAAGCGCGGCGACTTCGCGAGCCCCGGCCTGGGCGGCTCCCTGGAGCGCCTCATCGAGCTGGGCTTCATCCTGCTGGAGCGGCGCGAGGACGATGAGCTGGTGCTGGGCCTGGTGGCCCAGCCCTGGCGGCCGCGGGCCGAGCCCCTGCGCATCAGCCCGGCCGAATTCGTCAGCCGGCCGGTGCCGGGCCACGTCAAGGTCGCCGCCAACTTCCGGGTGACGCCCCTGGCCGGGGGGCGCTCTGTGCTGTCCACCGAGACCCGGGTGCTCTGCGCCGACGCCGGGGCGCGGCGGCGTTTTTTGCCCTACTGGCTCCTGATCCGGCCCTTCAGCGGCCTGATCCGGCGCGAGATGCTGCGCCTGGCCCGCCGCGACGCCGAGGCCGCCGGCCGCGCCTGAGCCCCCGGCGGACGCAATCGCGGTCAAACCGGCCCGTTTTTCCGCCCGCGCTGCAAATTTTTTGGCTCATCCCCTTGCACGCCCCGAAATCACGTCTTAGACTAAGTCTGTCATTAGCACTCAACAGTGCTGAGTGCTAACAAGGCAGAGGGCCGGCCATCGCCGGTGCAACCCAGCACAAGTCAAACGCCCAAGCTTCCAACCATAACGGCAAGGAGATCGGGAACCATGAAGATCAAACCCCTGCAGGACCGTGTCATCGTCAAACGGATCGAGGAGGAGCAGAAGACCTCCGGTGGCATCATCATCCCCGACAGCGCCAAGGAAAAGCCCCAGCAGGGCAAAATCCTGGCCGTTGGCCCCGGCAAGGTTCTGGAAGGCGGCACCCGCGTGGACATGACCGTCAAGACGGGCGACCTGGTCCTGTTCGGCAAGTACGCCGGCAGCGAGGTCAAGATCGACGGCGACGAGGTCCTCATCATGCGCGAGGACGACATCCTGGGCATCATCAGCAAGTAAAGCCCACGCCCGACCGAATCGCAGACAAGCCTCAAAATTTACGGAGGATCTAGCTCATGGCAGCCAAAGAGCTGAAATACGATGCCAAGGCCCGCGAGGCCCTCATGCGCGGCGTGGACACCCTGGCCAACGCCGTCAAGGTCACCCTGGGCCCCAAGGGCCGCAACGTGATCATCGAGAAGACCTTCGGCTCCCCCACCATCACCAAGGACGGCGTGACGGTGGCCAAGGAGATCGAGCTGGAGGACAAGTTCGAGAACATGGGCGCCCAGATGGTCAAGGAGGTCGCCTCCAAGACCTCTGACGTGGCCGGCGACGGCACCACCACCGCCACCATCCTGGCCCAGGCCGTCTACCGCGAGGGCTCCAAGCTGGTCGCGGCCGGTCACAACCCCATGGCCATCAAGCGCGGCATCGACAAGGCCGTGGAGACCGTGGTCGCCGAGCTGAAGAAGATCAGCAAGGCCACCAAGGACCAAAAAGAGATCGCCCAGGTCGGCACCATCAGCGCCAACAACGACACCACCATCGGCAACATCATCGCCGAGGCCATGAACAAGGTCGGCAAAGAGGGCGTGATCACGGTCGAAGAGGCCAAGAGCATGGAGACCACCCTGGAGGTGGTCGAGGGCATGCAGTTCGACCGCGGCTACCTCTCCCCCTACTTCGTCACCGACCCCGAGAAGATGTCCGTCAACCTTGAGAACCCCCTGATCCTGATCCACGAGAAGAAAATCAGCTCCATGAAGGACATGCTGCCCATCCTGGAGCAGGTGGCCAAGATGGGCCGTCCGCTGATGATCGTGGCCGAGGACATCGAGGGCGAGGCCCTGGCCACCCTGGTGGTCAACAAGCTGCGCGGCACCCTGAGCGCCGCCGCGGTCAAGGCCCCCGGCTTCGGCGACCGCCGCAAGGCCATGCTCGAGGACATCGCCATCCTCACCGGCGGCACCGTGCTGAGCGACGACCTGGGCATCAAGCTGGAGAGCGCGACCCTGAACGACCTGGGCCAGGCCAAGCGCGTGACCATCGACAAGGACAACACCACCATCGTCGACGGCGCCGGCTCCCGCAAGGACCTGGAAGCCCGCGTGCGCACCATCCGCGCCCAGATCGAGGAGACCACCAGCGACTACGACCGCGAGAAGCTGCAGGAGCGCCTGGCCAAGCTGATCGGCGGCGTGGCGGTGATCAATGTCGGCGCGGCCACCGAGACCGAGATGAAGGAGAAGAAGGCCCGCGTCGAGGACGCCCTGAACGCCACCCGCGCGGCGGTCGAGGAGGGCATCGTGCCCGGCGGCGGCGTCGCCCTGCTGCGCTGCCAGAAGGCCGTGGACAAGCTGGAGTTCGAGGGTGAGGAGCGCTTTGGCGCGGCCATCATCCGCCGGGCCATCGAGGAGCCCCTGCGCCAGATCGCGGCCAACGCCGGCGAAGAGGGCTCGGTGGTGGTGGAGAAGGTGCGCAACCAGAAGGGCGCCGACGGCTACAACGCCGACACCAACACCTATGAGGACCTCTTGAAGGCCGGCGTCATCGACCCCACCAAGGTGACCCGCTTCGCCCTGCAGAACGCGGCCTCCGTGGCCGGCCTGCTGCTGACCACCGAGTGCATGGTGGCCGAGAAGCCCAAGGACGACAAGGGCGGCATGCCGGCGATGCCCGGCGGCGGCATGGGCGGCATGGGCGGCATGTACTAAGAAAACCCCGGCCTCGGCCTGGCGCCCAGGCGCCGGGCCGGGCCGCGGCCCGATGATAAGCGACGGCCCCTCCGGTGATCCGGAGGGGCCGTTGATATTTGGCGTAGCGCCCTGCCGGCCCTGCGGCCGGACGAAGGCGCTAGAACTTGGGCTGGCGATAGTTGCCGCCGCCGCCCTTCTCGCCGCTGACCACCCACTCCATGTCCACGGCGCGCACCTCGTCGGCGTGGGCTTTGAGCATGTTGCCCACCTCGCCCAGGCCCATCAGCACCACGTGGATGCCCTCGCGCCGGGCGAACTTCATGGCCGGCACGAAGTCGCTGTCGTTGGTGGTCAGGATGATCTTGTCCACCATCTGCTTGGTGGAAAGCCAGGCGATGTCCAGGCCGATCTTCATGTCCACGCCCTTCTGGGTGAAATCGGGCTGCAAATCGGCCGAGGTGAGCGGGTCCAGGGTGCGGTTTTCCACCGCGGCCTCGCACAGGCGGGAAAAGGCGTGGCCGGTCAGGCGCCAGTCCTTGAAGGCCAGGGTGCCCAGGCGCACCGCGAAGTAGTCCTTGGTCTCCAGGTTCTGGATCAGGTTCAGGCTCTTGCGGTAGGCCTCGGTCTGCTTGAAGTCCACGTAGGTGCGGTTGATGGGGTGGAAGCGCTGCTCCTCGAAAGGCAGGCAGTCGTAGTAGTAGATGCGGAACAGCTCCTCGTTGTCGCGCACGCAGCCGCGGGCATAGCGCTCGATGTGGGCGTCGTTGGCCGGTCCGTCCACGAAACGGTAGAGCGTGTAGCGGGCGTAGGCCCCATCCAACAATACGGCGACTCTTTTCATGATTGATTCCTTGGTGATGATACGGTCCAGATTATGCGCCCCTCGGGCTGCCTCGGCGGCCCCCCTATACCAACCGCCCAAGCCGAATGCGGCCTCGTCATTTTGCCGGCCACGGCAGTTAGCTGAGGCCCGCCCCCACCTGGGTCAGCGGGTCGGCCCCAATCCTGGTCGGAGTCGGCAAAGTTATTTAGGCTCCCTAGCATATCAGGCTGGCGGCGCTCCTGGCTAGGGGGGCCGAAAAGTTATTGACCTATTTCCGAGCCAGACGTATATTGATCAACAGGTGTTTACTTGGCCGGGAGGCGCAGCATGGAAAGCAGGGGCCTGGGCGAGCTGGGGCTGATGGAAATCGACCTGAACCAGGTGGAGGTGCCGCTCTTGGGCACCGTGGCCGCGGGCCAGCCCATCGAGGCGGTGCCGGAGGAGCTTACCGTCTCCATCCCGGCCAGCATGCTGGGGCGCTACCGCACCTTTGCGCTCAAGGTGCGCGGCGAATCCATGATCGACGCCCACGTCAAGCCCGGCGACGTGATCGTGGTGGAGGAGCGCCAGAGCGCGGCCAACGGCGAGATGGTGGTGGCCATGATCAACGAGAGCGAGGTCACGCTCAAGAAATTCTACCTGGAGCGCGACCACATCCGCCTGGAGCCGGCCAACCAGGAGATGGAGCCCATCATCCTGCGCCACGAGCAGGTGCGGGTGCTGGGCGTGGTCTCGGGGTTGATCCGGCACTATCACTAGGAGCCTGTCGGAGTAATCCTCCGACAGGCTTCCGAGCGGGCCATGGACGGCCCGCCCGGAATGGCGCCAAATTAATTTTTGGCGCCATTCCGAGAACTTGCCAAAATTAACTTTTGGCAAGTTCCAAGAGGAGAAAGC